>JALYIS010000164.1 GCA_030775705.1 Actinomycetota bacterium | reverse complement strand
GCCGGCGGGAGGCCGGGCGGTTCCTTGCCGAGGGTCCCCAGGCCGTCAGAGAAGCCCTTGCGGTGGACGCGGTGATCGAAATGTTCGCTACCGCCGACGCCATCGAGCGATACCCCGAGCTGACGGCGCGCGCCGATGAGATCGGCGCGGCAGATGCGGCGTCGCTGTCGGAGACGGTGACCCCGCAAGGCGTGGTTGCGGTATGCGCGGTGCCGCGCCACACCGTTGATGATGTCCTCGCAGGCGCTCCACGCCTGCTGGTGGCGCTCGTGGCGCCGAACGACCCGGGAAATCTCGGCACGGTCATCCGGACCGCGGATGCGGCGGGGGCTGACGCGGTCGTCGTGGACGCGGGCGTGGACCCGTTCAACGGAAAGGCCGTACGCGCGAGCGCGGGCAGCATCTTCCACCTCCCGGTCGTGGACGGCCCAGCCCTTGAGCTGATGCAACGCGCCCACCGCGCCGGCCTGATCACGCTCGCGACCACCGGCCACGGCGGCCGCGATCTCGATGAGCTCGCCGACGGCGCCACCCTTGCGCGGGCGAGCCTCTGGCTGTTCGGCAGCGAGGCGCACGGTCTGCCTGCCACGGTCATCGACACCGCCGATTTCAGCGTGCGAGTGCCGATTCACGGCCGCGCCGAGAGCCTCAACATTGCCGCCGCGGCGGCAGTCTGCCTCTACGCGAGCGCCCGCGCACAGCGCCGCTGACGTTGGTACAGCCACACAGCTCACCTGGAACCCAGATGCCGCCAGGTGATGACGGCAGGTGAGGCGGGAGTGCACCTGTGCTGGCAATTGCCTCGATCCGTACTTCTAAACTCTTATTGCCCGCCGCAAACTCCCATCGACGAAAGCCGTGTCCGCATGCCCTCCCAGAGCTTCGATCCGGTGGAGCCGCACTCGTTGCAGCCCGAGGTGATCGCCGCCGAGGTGACGGCCGCGACGCAAGCATTTGACGACGCCCAGACCCTCGACGAGCTCAAGCTGGCCCGCCTGGCCCACGATGGGGACCGCTCGCCGCTGGCAGTTGCCAACCGCGAGATCGGCGGCCTGCCGCCGGCGGCGCGTTCGGCGGCCGGTCAGCGCCTGGGCGCCGCGCGTGCGCAGGTTGCCCGGGCATTGGATGTGCGTCAGCGCGTGCTGGAGACCGAACGCGACCAGCGTGTCCTGATCGACGAGCGTGTCGACGTGACCCTGCCAACCGACCGCCGACGGGTGGGGGCCCGGCATCCGATCACGACCGTGCAGGAGCGGATCTGCGACGTCTTCGTCGCGATGGGCTACGACATCGCGGAAGGACCTGAGGTCGAAGCCGAGTGGTACAACTTCGATGCGCTCAACATCGGGGTCGACCACCCGGCGCGCACGACCATGGACACACTCTTCGTGGGCAGCGAGGACTCCGGTGTGGTGTTGCGGACGCAGACCTCGCCGGTGCAGGCGCGGGTCATGCTCACCCGCAACCCGCCGATCTACGTGATCTGCCCGGGCAAGACCTTCCGCGCGGACGAACTCGACGCAACCCATTCCCCCGTCTTCCACCAGGTGGAAGGGCTCGTCGTCGACGACGGCATCACCATGGCGCACCTGAAGGGCACGCTGGACAGGCTGGCCGAGGCGATGTTCGGGGAGGGGATGGTCACCCGGCTAAGGCCGGCCTACTTCCCGTTCACCGAGCCGAGCGCGGAGGTGGACCTGCTGTGCTTCGTGTGTCACGGGGACTCGATAGGCAACCCCGAGCGGGCTTGCCGGACCTGCGGTAGCGAGGGCTGGATCGAGTGGGGCGGGTGCGGCATGGTCAATCCCAGGGTGTTCGCCGCATGTGGCATCGACTCTGAGGTGTATTCGGGTTTCGCGTTCGGCATGGGTATCGAGCGGACCGTCATGTTCCGCAACAACGCCGCGGACATGCGGGACATGGTCGAGGGTGACATTCGCTTCACCGCGGCCTTCGGCGTGGACGCCTGATGCGCGCGCCAATCGGCTGGCTCGCCGAGTTCGTTGACCTGCCGCCCACACTGGCGGCGCGGACGCTTGCCGACGCCCTGATTCGCGTCGGGCTCGAGATCGAGCGAGTGGAGTCGGCAGCCGACTCCATCCTCGGACCGGTACTGATCGGGCGCGTGACGGCCATGGAGGACGAGCCGCAGAACAACGGCAAGATCGTGCGCTGGTGCCAGGTGGACGTCGGTGAGTCGCAAGTGCGCGGAATCGTCTGCGGCGCGCACAATTTCGCTGTCGGGGACCTGATCGTCACCGCGTTGCCAGGCTCCGTATTACCCGGCGGTTTCGCGATCTCGGCGCGAAAGACGTACGGACACCTGTCGGACGGCATGATCTGCTCGGCGCGCGAGCTGGGCATCGGAGACGAACACGGCGGAATCCTGGTGCTGCCACCGGATGCCGGTGAGCCCGGCGACGACGCGCTCGACGTGTTCGGCTTGCGCGAGGTCGTCCTGGACATGGCGGTGACACCGGATCGCGGCTACTGCCTGTCGATTCGAGGCTTGGCGCGCGAGGCTGCGTCCGCACTGGACTCGGTGTTTCACGATGTCAAGGTAGAACTGCCGCCGGTCGAAGGGATGGCCTACCAGGTTCACGTCGATGACCCGGCCGGGTGCGACCGGTTCTCCGTACGCGCGATCGCCGGGATGGATCCCACCGCGTCAACGCCCGACTGGCTCGCACGCCGGCTTCGGCAGTCAGGCATGCGCTGCATCTCGCTCGCGGTCGACGTGGCCAACTACGTGATGCTCGAGACCGGCCAACCTCTGCACACGTTCGACCGGGCAAAACTACATGGCCCGATCGCCGTGCGCCGCGCCCTTAGCGCCGAGGTGATCACGACCCTCGACGGCGCGCGACGGACCCTCGACCCCGCAGACCTCGTGGTCGCCGACGATTCCGGCGCCGTCGCACTGGCCGGCGTGATGGGCGGGGCCTCGACCGAGATCGACATTCGTACCACCGAGATCGTCCTGGAAGCAGCACACTGGGATCCGGGGTCCATTGCCCGCACCGTCCGTCGCCACAAGCTGCCCAGTGAGGCGTCGAAACGCTTCGAGCGTGGGGTCGACCCGGAGATTGCCGGTGTGGCTCTGCAGCGGTGCGTTGACCTGCTCGTCGAGTACGGAGGAGCGTCACCGGTCCCTGGCTACACCGTCGTGGGTAAGGCCGTGACGCCGGTGCTGATCGCGCTACCAGCTCACCGGCCGGCTGCTATCGCCGGTATGGCGATCGATCGCGATGCGGTCGTTCGCCGGCTGACCGACGTCGGCTGCGTCGTCGATGGCGGCCCGGTCGATGGCGGCCCGGTCGATGGAGGCCCGGCCCTGCAGGTTTACCCGCCCACCTGGCGCCCGGATCTGACCGATCCTGCGGATCTGATCGAGGAGGTGGTGCGCCTCGAGGGCTACGACCGGATTCCGTCGATCCTGCCGACTCCGCCGCCCGGGAGCGGCCTGACGGCTGTGCAAGGGTTGCGGCGCTCGATGTCGCATCTGCTGGCCGCGGCCGGCTACACCGAAGTGTTGAGCTACCCGTTTGTGTCCCCGCGGATCCACGAAACATTCGGGCTCGCCCCTGACGACCCCCGCCGGCGTGCCGCGACCTTGGCCAATCCGCTCTCGGATGCTGAGCCGGAGCTGCGAACCTCGCTGTTGCCTGGCCTATTGGCCATCGCCAACCGCAACCTGGGGCGCGGCAGTCGCGATCTGGCGCTCTTCGAGATGGGCTTGGTGTTCCTGCCCCGCGCCGATCCGGGGCCGGCGCCCCGTCCCGGCGTTGATCGGCGCCCCGAGGATGGCGAACTTGCCGCACTAGAGGCGGCTCTGCCTGATCAGCCCAGGCACGCGGCCGTCGTGCTGTGCGGCCAGCTCGAACCGGCGGGGTGGTGGGGTCCGGCGCGGGCAGCCTCATGGTCTGACGCCATCGAGGCTGCGCGCACGGTGGCGATCGCGGCTCGGGTCGACCTTCAAGTCCGACCGGCCGACCTTGCCCCGTGGCACCCGGGCCGATCTGCCGCTCTGCTGGTGGACTCAACGATTGTCGGTCATGGCGGCGAACTGCACCCGCGTGTGGTGGCCGCGCTCGGACTGCCGGCGCGGACCTGCGCAATGGAGATCGATATCGACGCGCTTGCGCCGCCGCCTCCAGCGGTTGCCCCGGTCCTGTCGTCCTACCCTCCGGTCCTGATCGACATCGCGCTCGTGGTGCCGGTTGGCGTGCTGTCGACCGATGTAGCGCGGGCGCTGCGTCGCGGTGCCGGTGAGCTGCTCGAGTCGATTCGCCTGTTCGATGTGTATGAGGATCAGCGGCGCCTCGCCTCGGGGACGAAGTCCGTGGCATTCGCGCTGCGCTTCCGTGCCATGGACCGAACCCTGACGGTCGAGGAGGCGACCGCTGCCCGCGACGCGGCGATCGCGATGGCCGGGCGGCAGGTGGGAGCGACCCTCCGAACGTGATTGAATGAATGTGCGTCCTAATGCATAATAGTGCGCATGGGTTATCGGGTCGTGATCGCAGGCGCCAGCGGCTACGCCGGTGGCGAATTGCTGCGCCTGGTTTCTGCGCACCCTGATCTCGATGTCCTCGCGGTTACCGCGCACGGCAACGTTGGCGAGCCCGTCGGCGCCGTGCATCCGGGTCTGCGTTCGGTAGCCGATCTGGTGTTCACGCAGACCACCCCCGAGGCGTGCGCGGACGCCGATCTGGTCTTCCTGGCGCTGCCGCACGGCGCCTCGGGTTCCTTTGCCGCCGCGCTGAGTCCGGATCAGCGCGTGGTGGACCTCGGCGCGGACCACCGACTGATCGACCCCGCCGTCTATGAGCAGTACTACGGAGCCCCTCATTTCGGCGTCTGGACCTACGGTCTGCCGGAGTTGCCGGGTCAGCGCGCCGAGATCGCCGATGCGCACCGGATCGCGAACACCGGTTGCTATGCGGTGGCGACGATCCTCGCGCTGGCCCCGCTCGTGGCCGCCGGTATCGCCGATCCGAGTGACGTCGTGGTCGTGGCAGCGAGTGGCACCTCGGGTGCGGGGCGCACCGCGAAGATCAGCCTGATCGGCACCGAGGTGATGTCAGACGTCAGTGCCTACCGTGTCGGCGCGCACCAGCACGTTCCCGAGATCCTGCAGGCCACAGGGGCCCACGACCTATCGATGACGCCGCTCCTGGCCCCGATGCCTCGCGGGATACTGGCCGCCGTGACCATGCGTCCGGCGAGGTCGGTGAGCGCGGGCGACGTCCGCGCCGCGCTCGCGAGCGCCTATGCGGACGAACCCTTCGTGCACTTGCTGCCCGAAGGCGTCCAACCGCACACGTCGGCCACCATCGCCACCAACGCCGCGCACCTGCAGGTTGCCATGGACGTCAGCTCGGGGCGGATCATCGTCACCTCGGCAATTGATAACTTAGGCAAAGGCGCGGCTGGCCAGGCCGTGCAGAATGCCAACATCATGCTGGGCCTTCGCGAGACAGTCGGCCTCGCCATTGACGCGGTGGCGTCGTGAGCGTCACGGCAGCCAGGGGCTTTCGCGCCTGCGGTGTGACCGCCGGCCTCAAGGCCAGTGGTGCGCCCGATGTCGCTCTCGTGGTCTCCGACGGTCCCGATGACGCTGCCGCCGCGGTGTTTACCAGCAATCGCGTGAAGGCAGCCCCGGTCCTGTGGAGTCAACAGGCAGTCGCGGACGGGCGACTGCGCGCCGTCGTTCTGAATTCGGGGGGAGCCAATGCGTGCACAGGCCCCGACGGCTTCGCCGACACCCACCGCACCGCAGAGTGGCTGGCCGAGACATTGGGCATCGGTTCAGGCGATATCGCGGTCTGCTCGACGGGGCTCATCGGCGAGCGGCTGCCGATGCCGATGCTCCTGGCCGGTGTCACCGCCGCAGTCGCCGCGCTCACCGACACCGATCTCGGGGGCGCCTCGGCGGCCGAGGCGATCCGAACAACGGACACCGTGGCCAAGCTTGCGGTTGCCTCGCACCCGGACGGCTGGACCATCGGCGGCATGGCGAAGGGCGCCGGAATGCTTGCCCCAGGAATGGCGACGATGCTGTGCGTACTCACGACGGACGCCAGGGTTGATGCCCGGACCTTGCGCGCAACGTTGCGCGAGGCCACCGGTTCCAGTTTCGACCGGATCGATGCCGACGGATGTATGTCCACCAACGACACCGTCGTGCTGATGGCGAACGGTGCCAGCCAGGTCAGCCCCGTGCCCGAGGTGTTCGCAGAGCTCCTCGACCGCGTGTGCCTCGAGCTTGCCATGCAGCTCCTGCGTGACGCCGAAGGGGCGACCAAAGAGGTAAGCATCGAAGTCACAGGGGCCGCGACTGAGGCTGACGCCATCGAGGTAGGGCGCTCGATCGCACGCAACAACCTCCTCAAGTGTGCTCTGTTCGGGAACGACCCGAACTGGGGTCGAGTGTTGGCCGCGATCGGCACGACTTCGGCGCAGTTCGAGCCGGACCTGCTTGATGTCGCCATGAACGGGGTCCCGGTCTGCCGGCGTGGCGCAGCCGGCGAGTCGCGCGAGCGCGTTGATCTCAGTGGCCGCGAGATCTCGATCGTCGTCGATCTGCACGCGGGCTCCCGCGTTGCGACCATCTGGACCAACGATCTGTCGCATGCCTACGTCGAAGAGAATTCGGCCTACTCCTCATGAGTCGGGATCAGGCACTGGTCAAGGCGTCGGTCCTCATCGACGCCTTGCCATGGTTGGAGCGCTTTCACGGGAAGGTGGTCGTGATCAAGTTCGGCGGAAACGCGATGACCAGCCCCGCCTTACAGCAGGCGTTCGCCGAAGATGTCGTATTCCTCCGATACGCGGGTCTGCGCCCTGTCATCGTGCATGGGGGCGGGCCGCAGATCACTCATCAGCTGGCGCTGCACGGCATCACCACTGAATTCCGTGGTGGCCTACGCGTCACTTCGCCCGAAGCCATGGCCGTCGTGCGGATGGTGCTTGTCGGCCAGGTCAATGGCGACATCGTCAACCTGATAAACGCACATGGCCGGTTCGCGGTCGGGCTGTCCGGCGAGGACGGCGGTCTACTCACTGCGCGGAGAAGAGGAGCGCTCGTCGACGGTGTCGAGGTCGACATCGGTCAGGTGGGCGATGTCGAGTCGGTCGATCCGACGACGGTTCACGCACTTCTGGACGCCGGCCAGATTCCGGTGATCGCAACCGTGGCGCGCGGGATCGACGGACTCTCCTACAACGTGAACGCAGACACCGCCGCAGCCGCCGTTGCAATTGGCCTGGCAGCTGAAAAGCTCGTTGTGCTGACCGATGTCGAGGGCCTCTACGCCGACTGGCCCGCCGATGCAAAGGTCATCAGCCGGATCGCCACGGACGGCCTCGCCGAACTGCTGCCGTCGCTGTCAGCTGGGATGGTTCCCAAGATGGAGGCGTGTCTTCGCGCCGTGGAGGGCGGGGTACCTCGCGCGCATGTGCTCGACGGCAGAGTCGCGCACGCGTTGCTCCTGGAGATCTTCACCACCGAGGGCATCGGCACCATGGTCGTGCCGGCGAAGGAGGAGACGTGAGTGTGACGCAGCGGTGGGACGCCGTCATGATGCCGAACTACGGGCGACCATCGATCATGTTGGACCACGGCTACGGCGTGCGGGTGTGGGACACCGAAGGGCGCGAGTACCTCGACCTCATCGCCGGGATCGCGGTCTCGTCGCTGGGGCATGCCCACCCGGCAATAGTCGAGGCGGTGCAGGCACAGGTCCGCAGGCTGATCCACACCTCCAACCTGGTCGCGCACGAGCCAGGAGTCCGGCTCGCCGAACGGCTCGTTGAGCTGATTGGCACGCCCGCCCGGGTGTTCTTCGGCAACAGTGGCGCTGAAGCCAACGAGTGCGCGCTCAAGCTGGCGCGCAAGCACGGGCGCAGCCTGGACCCTACGGGCGCCCGGCTGGAGGTTGTCGCCACGCATAACAGTTTCCACGGACGCACGCTGGGGGCGCTGTCCATCACCGGCAACGCCGCCAAACGTGCACCCTTTCAGCCGTTGCCCGGGCCGGTGGCCTTCGTCGATTTCGGCGACGAGGACGCGTTGCGCAGCGCGGTCGGCGAGCGTACTGCGGCAGTGTTCCTCGAACCCATGCTCGGCGAAGGCGGGGTTGTGCCCGCCCCGGCCGGGTATCTGGCGGCTGCTCGGCAGGCGTGCGACGCCGTCGGTGCACTCCTGATCGTCGACGAGGTTCAGAGCGGCATCGGGCGGACCGGGCACTGGTTCGCCAGTCTGGGCGAGGGCGTACGCCCGGACGTGATCACCCTCGGCAAGGGCCTCGGCGGCGGGCTGCCGATCGGCGCCTGCATCGGTGTCGGCGCAGCCGGCCAGCTGTTCGATCCCGGCGATCACGGGAGCACGTTCGGGGGCAATCCGATTGCCTGTGCGGCAGCGCTGGCGGTCTTGAACACGATCGCCGACGGGCACCTGCTTGACAACGTGAAGCGGGTGGGCGAGCACCTGGCTCGCGAGCTGGCGACCCTGGACAGCGCTCTGGTCACGGAAGTTCGAGGTGTCGGACTGTGGCGCGCGATCGTGCTTGCCGATGAAAGCGCGGTCCAGGTGGAGGCCGCGGCCCGCAACCACGGTCTGCTGGTGAACGCCGTCAAGCCCAACGCCGTCCGCCTGGCACCCGCCCTGATCGTGACCGAGGACGACGTCGATGAGGCCATGCCCCGCCTACGCGCGGCCCTCGCCGAGGGCGCCTGCGCAGCGCTGGCAGACGGTGCCTCATGACGCGGCACTTCATCCGCGACGACGATCTGAGCCCCGCCGAGCTCATCGAGGTTCTGGACCTCGCCGACGATTTGAAGGCGGATCGGACCGGGCGCCAGCCCCTCGCCGGCCCGAAGTCGATCGCGATCATCTTTGACAAGCCCTCGACGCGCACGCGGGTGTCTTTCGCCGTCGGCGTCGCGGAACTCGGTGGCTATCCCCTCATCATCGACTCCGGGTCGAGCCAACTGGGCCGGGGCGAGCCGGTCGCGGACACCACACGAATTCTCGATCGCCAGGTCGCCGCTATTGTGTGGCGGACGTTCTCCCAGCAAGGGATCCAGGAGATGGCGTCCGTCAGCCGCGTTCCGGTCATCAACGCGCTCACCGACGACTTCCATCCCTGCCAGCTCCTCGCCGACCTACAGACGATCCGGGAGCACAAGGGAGCGCTGGCCGGTTTGTCCCTGGCGTATGTCGGTGATGCCGCCAATAACATGACGCACTCCTACCTGCTCGCCGGCGCCGCGGCCGGGATGCACGTACGGGTCGCCGGGCCGTCCGGAGACCAGCCCGAACCGACTGTGGTCGCCGATGCGACCCGACTCGCGCGGCTCACCGGCGGCTCGGTATCCGTCACCAACGACCGAGATCGAGCGGTGCGGGGGGCCGACGTGGTGGCCACCGATACCTGGGTGTCGATGGGTCAAGAGGGGGACAAGAGCAATGAGGCGGCCCGTTTCGTGCCGTACGCGGTCGACGCCGAGGTGATGGCACTCGCAGACCCGGCCGCGATCGTGCTTCACTGCCTACCGGCCTACCGGGGCAAGGAAATCAGCGCCGCGGTCCTCGACGGTATCCAGAGCGTCGTCTGGGACGAAGCCGAGAATCGGCTGCACGCGCAGAAGGCCCTGCTCACCTGGTTGCTGGAGCACAGCTGATGAGCGTCGCGAGCCGGCGTCCGGAGCCCGGTGAGCTCAACGGCAAGGCGGCTCGACACGCCCGCATCGTCGAACTCCTCGGGGCCCAGTCAGTGCGCTCGCAGGCCGAACTCGCCACCGCCATGCACAGCTGCGGGTTCCACGTCACCCAAGCCACCCTCTCCCGTGACCTGGACGAGCTCGGCGCGGTCAAGCTGCGCACGCCCGACGGTGGAATGCCGATCTACGTCGTGCCGGAGGACGGCTCGCCGCTCACGGCGCGTTCGGCCGACGACGCTCCGCCGCATCGCCTGGCCCGGTTGATCGGCGAGCTGCTCATCTCGGCTGAAGCCAGCGCGAACCTAGCCGTGCTGCGGACTCCTCCTGGCGCCGCGCACTTCCTGGCATCAGCGATCGACCGCGCCGGCCTGCCACTGCTGATCGGCACCATCGCCGGAGATGACACGATCCTCGTCATCGCCCGTGATCCCGAAGGCGGCCAAGCGGTCGCCGACCATCTGGTCAACCTCCCGCACACGATCTGATCGGAGAATTGTTCATGAGCAGGCGCATCGTCCTCGCATACTCGGGGGGCCTCGACACGTCCGTGGCGATTGGCTGGATCGGCGAAGAAACAGGCGCCGAGGTGATTGCCGTGGCGGCAGACGTCGGCCAAGGCGGCGAGGACCTGGAAGACATCCGGGTCCGCGCTCTCGAGTGCGGAGCCGTCGAATCGATCGTCGTCGATCTCAAGAACGAGTTTGCCGAGCAGTACTGCCTACCGGCGCTTCGCACCAACGCCCTGTACCTGGAGCGGTATCCACTCGTCTCCGCGCTATCGCGTCCGGTCATCGTCAAGGCGCTGGTCGAAGCGGCCAAGACCTACGGCGCGGACACGGTTTCGCATGGGTGCACTGGAAAGGGCAACGACCAGGTGAGGTTCGAGGTCGGGATCGGGGCGCTCGCGCCGGATCTGCGCGTCATCGCACCTGTGCGCGACTCGGGCATGACCCGGGACAAGGCCATCGCCTTCGCCGAGGAGAAGGGCCTGCCGATCGATCAGTCCAAGCGGTCCCCGTATTCGGTGGACCAGAACCTGTGGGGCCGGGCCGTGGAGACCGGTTTTCTGGAGGACCCGTGGAACGCCCCGATCGAGGATCTGTACTCCTACACCTCGCCGCCGGGGTCGGGCAGTGACGAGGTCGTCGTCTCGTTCGTGGACGGGGTGCCGACCGCGATCGATGGCAGGCCGTTGTCGGTGCTCGAGGCGATCCTCGAGATGAACCAGCGCGCCGGAGCCCAGGGGATCGGCCGGCTTGACATGGTCGAGGACCGCCTGGTGGGGATCAAGAGTCGCGAGGTCTACGAGGCGCCAGGCGCGATCGCCCTGATCGTGGCCCACCGCGAGCTCGAAGACCTTACGGTCGAACGCGACCTGCGTCGCTTCAAGTACCAGGTCGAACAGAGATGGACCGAGCTCGTTTACGACGGGCTGTGGTTCAGTCCGCTCAAGCGGGCGCTGGACGAATTTGTCGACTCGTCACAACGGCACGTGACCGGCGATGTTCGGCTGCGTCTGGCGGGTGGTCAAGCCGTCGCGACGGGGCGCCGCGGCGAAGGTTCGCTCTACGATTTCGACCTGGCAACCTACGACACCGGCGACACCTTCGACCAGACGCTGGCCAAGGGGTTCGTCCAGCTGTGGGGCCTGCCGAGCCGGATCGCCGCCCGCCGCGATCTGCAGACATGAGTGACGCCCGCCTGTGGGGCGGTCGTTTCGCCGCAGGCCCGTCACCGGAGCTGGCGAAGCTCTCGCTTTCTGTCCATTTCGACTGGCGGCTGGCCCCGTACGACCTGCTCGCCTCCAAGGCGCACGCCCGCGTGCTGCACCGGGCCGGGCTACTGAGCGACGATGAGGTGACCCGCATGCTCGTCGCCCTCGATGAATTGGCAGACGGAGTCCGCTCCGGTGACTTCCGGCCCACAGTCGACGACGAGGACGTGCACACCGCGCTTGAGCGGGGCCTGCTCGAGCTGCTTGGCACCCTCGGCGGGAAGCTGCGTGCCGGGCGCAGCCGCAACGACCAGGTGGCCACTGATCTGCGCCTCTACCTTCGTGATCACGTGCGGCGGATCACTGCTGCCATCGCGGATTTGGAACTGGCGTTGATCGCCGTGTCAGAACGGCACGCCGACGTGGCGATGCCCGGGATGACGCATCTGCAGCACGCGCAGCCGGTGCTGTTGTCCCATCACCTGCTCGCCCACGCACATGCACTCGCACGAGACGTCGACCGCCTGCGCGACTGGGATGGTCGGGCGGCCGTCTCACCGCTGGGGTCGGGGGCACTGGCCGGGTCGTCGTTGCCGCTGGATCCCGCCGCGGTGGCCGAGGAACTAGGTTTCGACCGCCCGGCGGCCAACTCCATCGACGCCGTCTCAGACCGTGACTTCGCCGCCGAGTTCCTGTTTGTGGCAGCTCTGCTGGGAGTTCACCTCTCCCGGATGGGCGAGGAGATCATCCTGTGGGCGACGCCCGAATTCGGCTGGGTGCGGCTGGACGATGCGTGGTCCACTGGCTCCTCGATCATGCCCCAGAAGAAGAATCCGGACATCGCCGAGTTGGCCCGGGGAAAGTCGGGGCGGTTCATCGGCAATCTGACCGGCCTGCTGGCCACCCTCAAGGGGCTGCCGCTGGCTTACGACCGGGATCTGCAGGAGGACAAGGAGCCGGTGTTCGATACCGTCGATCAATTGCTCATGCTCCTGCCCGCGGTGACCGGCCTGATCACCACGCTGGGATTCGACACCGAACGGCTGTCAGCTTCGGCGCCGTCAGGCTTTGCGCTCGCAACCGACGTCGCTGAGTGGCTCGTCCGAAGGGGCGTGGCATTCCGTGATGCCCACGAGACCAGCGGCGCATTCGTCTCCTACTGCGAGCAGCGCGGACTTGATCTGGGTGACCTGACCGACGATCAGCTTCGCGAGATCGACGAACGGTTGACCCCTGATGTCCGGCAGGTTCTGTCCGTGCCAGGCGCGCTGGCCTCGCGCTCGTCGATCGGTGGCACTGCGCCGGCGCGGGTGGCGGAGCAGTTGGCGCAGCTGAACGCCGACGTGCACGCCCAGCTCGCCTGGGCCGGTGCCGGACGCGACCGATAGCGCCGGCGCGAATGCCGGTGTCTCGCGATCGGGTGGCTCTGCCTGCCCTCGATCTCGCCCCGCGCCTGCTCGGGGCGGTCCTCACCTCCACCGTCGGCGGAGCGCAGGTGAGCGTGCGGCTCACTGAGGTCGAAGCCTACGAGGGGGCAGACGACCCGGCCTCGCACGCCTACCGGGGTCCTACCCCGAGATCCCGCGTCATGTTCGGGCCGCCCGGGTTCCTGTATACCTACTTCACTTACGGCATGCACTGGTGCGCGAACATCGTGTGCGGCGAAGATGGCCGGGCCTCGGCCGTGCTCCTGCGCGCTGGGGACATCGTCGCTGGGATCGACGAGGCACGCAGGCGGCGTCCAGCCGCACGCGCGGACGCCGAGCTCGCACGCGGTCCGGCGCGGCTCGCTACCTGTCTCGGCTTGGGTGCCGCCCACAACGGAGTCGACCTCTGCTCGTCGCGGTCCGAGGTCACCATCACATCGATGTGTCGTCGGTCGGTCGGCGGCATCGAGACTGGTCCGCGCGTGGGCATCTCGACGGCGGGGGACCGACCGTGGCGATTCTGGGTTCCCGCGAGTTCGGTTTCGACATTTCGACCGGGTGGCCGCAGCAAGCCAGGGCAGGACCGGCAGACTGGTAGCCGTGAGTGATGCACCCGAGGCCGCGATTGCGCCGGAGCTCCGCGATGCCTACGAGGTGCTCAGCTCCGGGACCGCGGAGATCCTTCCGCGAGACGGGCTCGCCGAGCGACTGACTGCGGCCCATCGCGAAGGTCGCGCCCTGCGCGTGAAGCTGGGAATCGACCCGTCAGGCGCAGACTTGACCCTGGGCCACGCCGTCGTGCTGCGCAAGCTGCGCCAGTTCCAGGACTTCGGGCATCTCGCGGTCCTGGTAGTTGGCGGATTCACCGGACAGGTAGGCGATCCGTCCGGGCGCACGGCGACCCGCAGCGCGCAGAGCGCAGATCAGGTGAACGCCAACTCCGAAGGCTACCTTTCACAACTGATGCAGATCCTGGACCCGGCAAGGGCCGAGGTTGTCAACAACGCGGACTGGCTGGGCGCCATGGACCTGGCTGAACTACTTGGTTACACGCGCCAGTTGACCGTGGCCCAACTACTGGAGCGAAACGACTTCGCACGCAGGTTCGCCGCAAAACAGCCGATCAGCCTGTCGGAGTTCGTCTACCCCCTCCTGCAGGGGATCGATTCGGTCGAGGTCCGAGCGGACATCGAACTGGGCGGCACAGACCAGACTTTCAACAACCTGGTCGGGCGCGAACTACAGCGATCCCGCGGCCAGGCCGCCCAAGCGGTGATCACCGTCCCGTTGCTGGTGGGGACCGATGGCGTGGAGAAGATGGGTAAGTCCCTCGGCAACTACATCGCCATCGCCGAACCCGCCGCGGAGCAGTTCGGCAAGCTGATGAGCATCCCCGACTCGGTCGTGGGGACCTACGCGCAGCTGTGCACAGGCCTCCATCCTCGTGACGTCGACGACTTGGTCGCACAGGTGGATGCCGGAGGCACCGCGGCGAACCGGGCAAAGCGGCGGATGGCGCGCGAGGTTGTGACGCTCTATCACGGCGCGAAGGCAGGCGCGGCCGCTGAGGAGGCGTTCGATGCAGTCTTCAAGCGTCGCGAGCTCCCACAGGATGTGGCCGAGTTCCCGCTGCCGGACGGTGACCCGGTACATCTTCCGGCGGCGATGGTTGCGGCCGGACTCGCGGTGACGACCAGTGCCGCACGACGTGACGTAGACGCCGGATCCGTCCGGATAGACGGCGTGGTCGTCGCGGCCACGCACTACAACGTTGCCCGTGCGGAGCTGGCGGACCGCGTGGTGACCGTGGGCAAGCGGCGCTCGGCGCGCTTGCGTGACCAGCAGAATTGACTGCCTGGGCACAACGGTGCCGGGGAACACATTTCGCCACCCCGCCGGTGCGGCCTGGTCCGACCCCTGCAGCGCGCTGTGAGGCCCAGGAATGCTGGGCTAGAGGGGCGTTGCGGCCGAATTTGACTAGTCAGCGGCACGCTGACTAGTGTTAGCGCTGTTCGACGCACTGAGCCGCCGCGAGGCGGGTCCGGTCGAGCAAACGCCCCCAAGTGCGACGCGCCACGGCTTGCCGTGTGCGGCGACCAAGTGGGAAGCCGGGCGGTGCTGGTCTGTTTGACCGAGCGCATCCGACCGGGTAACGTAACTCAGGTTGCCCCTGATCGGCCCTAGCGGGCCGCGATGGTGTGCGTCCGCTCCTTGAGAACTCAACAGCGTACCGAAAGTTAGTGCCATTTATAACTCTCGTCGACGATTGCCAACCATTTGTCAAAGAATGGCTTACAGTTGTCTCTGAGATTCCTTTGGTTACATCGAGCAAAAGAACTATCCAGCTCGTATGAATCAGTGATTGAAACCGTCGCCAAGACGGTGACTTTCTGTGTCGACAATCCCGGTTTGCCGGGGAGTCTATATACCTTCACGGAGAGTTTGATCCTGGCTCAGGACGAACGCTGGCGGCGTGCTTAACACATGCAAGTCGAGCGAGGCCCCTCCTTCGGGAGGGTGCCCTAGCGGCGAACGGGTGAGTAACACGTGGGCAACCTGCCCCTAGCACTGGGATAACTCCGGGAAACCGGGGCTAATACCGGATATGACCTCTGAGGGCATCCTCTAAGGTGTAAAGGATTC
>JALYIS010000163.1 GCA_030775705.1 Actinomycetota bacterium | reverse complement strand
GTGTGTAGACGACCGGTGAGCTCCACATGTACGTCGCCGGCGCGGGCCCCACCGGGACCGACCAGCGGATCCTGCCGGTGGTGGCGTCGAGGGCGTCGACCCGGGCCTGGCCACCGCCGGCGATGTCGTTGCCGCCAGCCCCGAGGAAGAGAACGTTGGAGGGCCGCGGGTCCGCCATCAGGGTGAGCGTGGCGAATGCCGGGGTGCTGGCCACGCCTTCGGTCCCGCCGCAGCTGGCATCGTTGGGATTGGTGGACCCGAGAGCGGTCTTCCATGTCACCGCGCCCGTTGGGTTGATGGCGTACTCATTGCCGTCCCATGAACCCGAGTACACGAAACCGTTCGCCACCACCGGCTGCGTCGAGATGATCTTGCCGCCGAGGTTGACGGGAAAGCGCGGACGTACCCGCAGGGTGCGGGCGTTCGCGGCGGTGACCGCGTTGTCGGTGGTGTAACCGCCCCGAGTGATGTCGTGCAGGTACTGCGGCCAGTCCTGCACCGCCGTGGTCGCTGCCGCGCCGGCCTGCAACGTGCTCGGCGGATGCCCCATCGCGAGCACACCGGCGAGCAAGGTCGCCGCGAGGCATCGGCCGGCAATGCCCCGGTTGTTCAGGTGATGCATGGAGGACCCATACCTGGGCCGCCTCCCGACGGCGACGAGGGAGCAGGGTGCGAGATCGTATCGCCCCGAGCGGGGTGCCGCCCGATGCGCTAGGCGCCGTTCACGCTGTAGGCATAGAGGTTTCCGGCGGTGTCACCCTCGTAGACCACGCCGCGCGACACCGACGGCGCTCCCTCGAAGATGGCCGTGCCGCGAGTGAGCCAGCGCAGTCCACCGCCGTCGGTGGCACGCACCACCGAGAGCGTCGGGCCCTGGCCGAAGAAGACGAGCCCCGGTGAGGCGGTGACGGCGCCGAGCACGGTGCCGGGCATGGGATCGGTCCACAGCGGCTTGGACAGGTCGTTGGGATTCCAGCCGTACACCACGCCCTTCCACGAAGTGTTGTTGGCGAACGGCTGGCCGCCGCCGATGTACAGCCGGCTGCCGTCATACGCGGCGGGCGAGATGCTGCCCAGGCCCTGGTCGGGGCCGCCAGGTTGTGCGATATACAGCGAGGCGGCTGGTCCTGCGGCCACGCGCGCGCGGTCGAAGACGTAGAAGAAGCCGGTCTTGGCGGCGATGCCGACAAGCAGGCGGCGCGTGCCGGTGGGTGTGACCGTCCCTTTGAACAGCGTCGGGGTGGAGCCGAAGTCGTTGTCGAAGAATGACTGGCTCGCCGGGATCTGCCAGGCGGAGACCAAGCTCAGGTCCCGGGCGCGGAGCTTGAGGAACGATTCGTTGTGGGCACCCGGGCTGTTGCACGCGTCGCCGTTACCAGTGCCGACGTACACGCTGCCGTCGGACGCATCGATGGCGGGTGAGCCCCACACGCTGCCCCCGACGCAGCCCTTGGGCACGGTGTCGAACTCGTGCTGGAGCCAGCCGTTGCGGGCGTCGAGCTGCAGGACCTTGCCCTGCACCAGCGGGCAGTCGCCATACGATGCCAGGCCGATGTACACCGACGGCACCGACGTACCCGCGGGCGTGTAGACGGCCGGCGAGCTCCACATGAACGTCGCCGGCGCGGCGCCGACGGGGACTGACCAGCGGATCCTGCCGGTGCGAGCGTCGAGGGCGTCGACACGGGCCTGGCCACCGCCGGCGGTGTCATTGCCGCCCGCGCCGAGGAAGAGCACATCGGACGGCTGAGGATCTCCCATGACGGCGACCCTGGCGAGGGCGGGCGTGCTGGCGACGCCGATGGGGTACGGGCAGGCCGTGGTCCTTGGGTCGGTGGTGCCGACCGACGTCTTCCAGATCACCATGCCGGACTGGTTGACGGCGTACTCGTGGCCGTCCCACGAACCCGAGTACACGACGCCGTTGACAACCAGCGGCTGCGTCGAGATGACCTTGCCGCCGAGGTTGACCGCCCAGTTGTGGCGCGGCGCCAGGCTGGGAGCGTTGGCGACCGTGATGCCACCGTCGGCGGTGTAGCCGCTCTTCCCGGTGTCGTGCACGTACTGCGACCAGTCGGCCACAACCGCCGCAGTCGAACCGGACGTCGGAGCGATGGCTAGGGCGGTGAGCGCCGCAACCACCGCGGCGGCCACACGGACGGCGCGCTGGGAACCCCCCGTCGTCGTCGCGTTCG
>JALYIS010000162.1 GCA_030775705.1 Actinomycetota bacterium | reverse complement strand
GGTGTCGGCCTGCGTGGCGAACAGCACGCGCGGTGCCTTGCCGCCCCTTGGCGGCGGCGGGGTCGCGGCAACGACGTCGGACAGCCAGCTGTTGAGTTGTCCGGTGGGGATGCGCCGATCCCATGAGGCAAGACTGCGACGCAGCTGGGCAGCGAGCTTGTCGATAGCGCGACCGGTCAGCGCGGACAGGTTGACCCGCGGCGCCCACGCGACCCTCGCCAGGTCACGGCTGATCTCACGTTCGAGCTGGTCGTGGCGATCCTCGTCCAGCAGATCCCACTTGTTAAACGCGAGGATCAATGCCCGTCCGGCGGCGACGACCTCTGCGATGACTCGCTGGTCCTGCTCGGTGATCGACTCGGACGCATCGAGCAGCACGACCGCGACCTCAGCTGCATCGACCGCCGCTGCGGTGCGCAGGCTGGCGTAGTACTCCATGCCGCTGGCCTGGTTCACCCGGCGCCGAAGACCCGCGGTGTCGACAAATTGCCAGATCTCTTTGTCAAGCTCAACCAGGCTGTCCACCGGGTCGACGGTGGTGCCGGCGACAGAGTCGACCACCGAGCGCTGCTCGCCGGTGAGCCTGTTCAGCAGACTGGACTTGCCGACGTTCGGCCTGCCGATCAGGGCCACGCGGCGCGGGCCCCCCTCGATGTCCACCTCCCGGGGTGCGTCAGGCAAGGCGCCGAGGACCGCGTCGAGCAGGTCCCCGCTTCCCCTTCCGTGCAGTCCACTCACGGGGTAGGGCTGGCCGAGGCCCAGCGACCACAACTCGGCGGTGTCGGGTTCGGATCGTTCGTCGTCGATCTTCGTGACCGTCAGGATCACCGGGCGCTTAGCGCGTCTCAAGGTCCGCGCGACGGTGAGGTCAGTCTCGGTTGCTCCCGTGCGGCCGTCCACCACGAAGAGTACGAGATCGGCGGTCGCCACAGCGCGCTCAGCCTGTGCGGACACCATCGCCTGCAGGCCCCGCGCGTCAGGCTCCCAGCCGCCCGTGTCGACGAGGGTGAAGCGCCGCCCGTTCCACAGGGCGTCGTAGGCGATCCGATCCCGGGTGACGCCGGGGATGTCTTGCACCACCGCCTCGCGGCGTCCGAGGATGCGATTCACCAGTGTGGACTTGCCGACGTTCGGGCGACCCACGACTGCCACCACCGGCGCGGCCGCGACGGCATCCTCGGCCACGCCAGTTGCACCGCCGTCGGGATCTTCGGGGGTCATCCGATTAGGCCTTTGGGCTCGCCGACGCGCGGACCCGAGGTCCGCGCACCATCGACATTGGTTAACGCCCGGCGCCCGAGGGTGCGCACGAGGACTCGTCCGAACGATTGCCGACGGCGCAGCGTGGGCGATCCGATCACCGGCTCGCCGAGCCTCGGTTCACGCATTGCTGTGCGTACCCAGCGTTATGTCGACAAGACGATTCACAACTTGGTCGACGTCAAGTTCGGTGGTGTCGACCACGATCGCCGATTCGACCTGTGCCAACGGGCTGGCCTGCCGCGTGCTGTCGATGCGGTCGCGCCTCTCGATGTCCTGGGCCACCGCGCGGGCGTCGACGTCATCCCCCATCTCGGCGGCTCGGCGCTGCGCCCGGACCTGTGCACTGGCCGTCAAGTAAATCTTCGGGCGCGCGTGCGGCCAGACCACGGACCCGATGTCGCGCCCCTCCACCACGATTGACCCGGTGCCGATCAACACCCGCTGCGCCAGCACCAGGAGCTGGCGAACCTCAGCGATCGCAGCGACATCACTCACCGCCGCGGTAACCTGCGCGCTGCGGATCTGAGTATCAACGGGCTCCCCGCCGAGCATCACTGCTGGTGAGCGAGGGTCGGTCGAGAGCTCGATTTGCGCCAGCAGGACCTCGTCGATGACTTCGGTTGTGTCCGAGACGGAGATCCCGGCGCGCAGCACGGCCAGTGTGGCGGCTCGGTACATCGCGCCGGTGTCCAGATAGCGCACACTGAGGCGTAGCGCGAGCTGTCGGGAGACGGTCGACTTGCCCGTGCCCGACGGCCCGTCCATTGCCACGACGCCAGCGAACGGCATGCCGGCAAACGGGATGCCGCTGCGCGGATCTGAATGCGATGTCACGGTGTGCTCCTCGGCGGTTCGGCATGTTCCAGGAATCGACCGTCGACCGTCCGGTACCTGCGACCCATCCGAGGATACGGGGCCGGTGGCAATCCCCGTTCCGGAGCGCCGGGGTGGGCAGCCCTAGCTCACGCACAACGGCTATACATCGGCTCGGAATTAAGGTCACCAGCTACGCTTGTGACTGAATATCAGCTTGAGGATCATTCAGCTGACTGGGCGGATGTCTGCCGAACTAACGGGGGCTCACTTCGGCAGATCCGTCCGCAACGCTGCCGCGCCACGCAGATACACATGCCGAATGTCGGCACGAGCCAGATCGCACTCGGCATGGGCCATCAGCCGCAATACCCGCGGCATCGAGCCCGGAACGGCGATCTCGGCGGTGCACAGCAGCGGCACGTCGGTGAGCCCAAGCAGTCGCGCCGCATACGCCGGGAACTCGGCTGTGAGGTCTGGCGTCGCAGTGAAGATGATGCTGATCAGGTCCTCCGCCCGCAGCCCATTGCGCTGGATCACTTCGGAGACCAGTTCAGAAGTGCCCGTGAGGATCGATTCACGGTCGTCCTCATCGATCTGGATAGCTCCACGGATGGCCCGGACAGCCACACCCGCCACCTCCTCAGCTGCAGGGACTTGCCCCATCCTGTCAGTTCATCGGTAGGTCGACAGGGCGTAACCCGCACATAGCTCTAAATCGATGTATCCGTACCTCAGTCTGCCAATATGTATTTAAAGCTGATGAACTGCTAAATGGTCTGCCGACGTGATCAGCAATGGGGCCACGACGCGCCGACCTTAGCGGCCATAAGCGTGCGCAATGTGCGAGTCGATCTGCTGGTCCAGCACACAGTCACTCGGGCCGCGTCCCTCTCGCGAGGCTCCGGGAGAGGGCTCGGCGCCACCAAATTTGTTTAGTCGACTTATCAATACGGCGGTGACCTGATCGCCGGATTCAGCACTCGCCGCTTAGAACGATCTGTCGATACATAGACTTACCGCTTTGCTAACAGATATGTATGCAGATGTACCAACAAAGCAATAGCTAGCGGCCGGTGCGAAGAAATTCAACACTTAACCGTTAGGGCGATATATCGACAAGCCTATGCAGCTCGGAGAGCTCTCGCGTACTGAGGTGGCGCAGCGATCCGACCCGCTGACCACCGAGGTGAACCGGTCCGATCGCGGTGCGCACCAGACGTTGGACCGGGTGGCCGACCTCGGCGAGCAGGCGGCGCACGATGTGGTTGCGCCCCTCGTGCAGAATTACCTCGACGATGGCGCGATCCCCCTGCGTCTGGACTACCCTGAACCGGTCAACCGCCACCGGCCCGTCATCCAGGACCACGCCTGCTAGCAGCCGTCGCCCCGTGCTTCTCGCGATCGGTCCCCCGACCGTGGCAAGGTAGGTCTTAGCGACGCCGAAGCTCGGGTGCATCAGGTGATGCGCCAGTTCGCCGTCGTTTGTGAGCAGCAGCAAGCCTTCGCTGTCACCGTCCAGCCGCCCGACGTGGAACAAGCGTTCAGGCCGGTCGGCGACCATGTCTCCAACGGTTGGGCGGCCCCGGTCGTCAGACATCGCGCTCAGCACGCCGCGTGGCTTGTTCAGCGCTAGATAGATCAGGTCCGTACGTACATTGATTCGGGCACCGTCGACGTGGATTACGGCCGTGAGCGGGTCAACCCGACGCCCCATCTCGGTCACGGTCACCCCGTCAACCGCCACCCGGCCGTCGGCGATCAGCTCTTCGCAGACCCTGCGCGACCCCACGCCAGCACCAGCCAGGACCTTCTGTAGTCGCGTGCCAGTGCTGAGCACGGTCGATGTTGTGGGTGTATCGGCAGCTTTCGACTCATCCTCAGCTTCAGAGTTCATCGGAATCAAGTCCGTCTAACTCAGGCAACAGCGGAGCCAGAGACGGCAGCTCCTCCAGCGACTCGAGGCTCATCTTCTCCAGGAACGATCCTGTCGTGCCGAATAGCGCGCCGCCAGTCTCAGGATCCGCGCCCACCTCAACGATGAGACCCCTGCTCAGCAGGGTGCGCACAACCCCGTCGACGTTCACGCCTCGGATGGCCGACACGCGGGCCCGGGTGATCGGCTGGCGGTAGGCGATAACAGCGAGGGTCTCAAGCGCCGCCTGGGTGAGCCGACTGCGCTGGCCGTCCTGCAGGAATATCTCGACCTGAGCCGCCACCGCCGATCGCGTGTAGATCCGCACTCCCCCGGCAACGTGGCGCACCTCGATTCCCGCGCCGCGCTCCTCATAGCCTGCCGACAACGCTTCGATCGCGGCCCGAACATCGGCCTCAGCCACCTGCAACGCCGCGGCGATCGACGCCGCACTCACCGGCGCTTCGACAACGAACAGGATCGCCTCGGTCGCAGCCCTCAACAGACCAGGGTCGCTCAGCTCAGCGGTGGCCTCGAACTTATCGGTCTCGGGCGAAGTCATCCGTACTCCTCGTCAACGGCTAGCTCGGCGCTGGCGGTCGCTCGCTCCTCGGCCTCACCGACGCCCCCGGTCCACCGCACGCGCAATTCGGCTAGCGCCGCGGCCTGGTCGAACGCGACGGTCCCGTCCCGGTATAGCTCGAGCAGGCCAAGAAATCGCGCCACCACTTCGAGCGTCGAGGCGCATCCGGCGACCAACGACCTGAACGTCAGTGAGCCATGGCTCCGCAATCGCTCCCGCATGATCAGCATGTGTTCGCGGACGCTGACCTGAGGGGAGTGCACGTGGTCGGTGAGGACCACCGGCACGGGTTTGGGCACCAGTGCGAGTGCGGCCAATGCGGCTAGTCTCGCCACACCGATGCCGATCAGCACCTCCGGCAGCAACTGGGCGAACTCCGGCTCGAGTTCGACCGCGCGACCATGCCGCCGTGCTTGAGCACGCTCAAGTTCTCCGAGGTAGGCGGCGGCAAGTTTGTAGGCACGGTACTGCAACAGCCGGGCGAACAGCAGATCCCTGGCTTCGAGCAGCGCCAGGTCCTCGTCATCCTCGACCTCAGCAGCCGGCAGCAACCTGGCCGCTTTGAGATCGAGCAACGTCGAGGCGACGACGAGAAACTCGGTGGCCTGCCCTAGGTCCCAATCGACGCTGGCGCTCAGATGCGCGATGAACTCGTCCGTGACCTGCGAAAGCGCGACCTCGGTGACATCCATCTGGCGTCGAGTGATCAAGCTCAGCAATAGGTCGAACGGGCCTTCGAAGTTGTCCAGCCGCACGCGGAAGGGTGCCTGCGCGCCCGACGAGCCTGTTCCGTGGCCGACGGACGCGCCGAGATTGCTGGCGTCGGTCGCCAACTGTTCGATCTCTATGGCGTCCTCAGCCGAGATGTTCACGATTCTCGAAGTCTGCGAACCAGGATGGAGGTGTCGCCCTTTGCTTCGAGGTCGGCGAGCACCACCGCTAAGGCCTCGCGAACGATTCGGCCGCGATCCACCGCCATGCCGTGGTCAGCACGCAGGTTCAGTCGTGCGGATTCGAGGTCAAGCAGCTCCTCCGCGGAGCAGTAGACAGTGATCTTCTCCTCGTGCCGTTCGCGGCCGGTCGGGGCTCGGTCACTCACCGCCCGAATACGCCTGGTCGCGCGGACCGTGCGTGCGCCGGTCGAGGCCACGCTCTGCCGAAGCTCGGGAATCCGTTCCTCGGGTGGCACGTCTGGCTCTGCTCGGTCTGCGATCTCGCGGACGCCGGCTACCGCGCCGACGCCGGGGTGCGCTGGAGGGACCAGGGCGGCGTCGGCGTCGGGGGCAGGCGCCGAGGTGGCGCGGAACAGTTCCGCTGCGCCGGGCAGGCTGGCTCGACGATTCATCCGGATCCTCGCTTCGTTGTCGGATGTGGGCTGGTTGCAGTCATGACCGCGAGAGCACCTCGCGCGCCAGCGCGCGGTATGACGCAGCACCAGCCGACGTCGGGGCCCAGGTCGTGATCGGCTCGCCGGCCACCGTTGTCTCCGGGAAGCGCACGGTTCGAGAGATCACGGTGTCGAACACCTGATCCCCGAAGGCCTCCACGACGCGGGCGAACACCTCGCGCCCATGCAGAGTCCTGCCGTCGTACATCGTGGCGAGGATCCCGTCCAGTTTGAGGTCAGGGTTGAGTCGCTCACGCACCTTCTCGACAGTGTCGATGAGCAGTGCCACGCCACGCAGGCTGAAGAACTCGCATTCCAGCGGAATGATCACACCATGCGCCGCGGTGAGGGCGTTCACCGTAAGCAGTCCCAGCGACGGCTGGCAATCGATAAGCACGTAGTCGTAGTCCTCGACCACCGGCGCGAGCACCCGCGCCAGGGTCTGTTCTCGCGCCACCTCGCCGACCAGTTGCACCTCGGCGGCGGAAAGATCGATATTGCTGGGCAGCAGATCCATCCCAGGGATACTGGTCTTGAGCAGGATGTCGTCGATATTGGTGCCGCGTTCCATCAGCAGGTTGTATGCCGTGCGGTCCAACTGATGCGGGGCGACCCCTAACCCGACAGACAGCGCGCCCTGAGGGTCGAAGTCGACGAGCAGCACCCGGCGACCGAGCTCGGCCAACGCAGCGCCCAGATTGATGGTCGACGTGGTCTTGCCGACGCCGCCCTTCTGGTTGCACAGGGCGATGATCCGTGCCGGCCCATGACGTTCGAGAACGATCGGGTCCGGGATGACGCGCTTGGGGCGAGCTATCGCCGGATCGGCCGACTTCGCCGGATCGACGGTGAAAAGCTCGCCAGATCCGGCACCGTCTTCAGGGCTTGTCGACATAGTCATGTAGCAATATGCCCTTCTGCCGTCAGATCGGTCTCGACGGTCGCGAGGTTACCGCAGCGCCGCATGGGTGACGACGGCCCTCCGGCGTGCCGCGCCCCGCAATGGCTGCCGGAGCGCTCGGGCGGTCGGCCGGCCTGGCGCGCAAGCCCCCGAAGG
>JALYIS010000161.1 GCA_030775705.1 Actinomycetota bacterium | reverse complement strand
GCCATCGGCCGCACCCCCCACTGTCAGTTGTCGGCTGTCAGTTGGCGGCTGTCAGTTGTCGATGAATCGCGCGATGAGCGCGTTGACCTCGTCGGGCCGCTCCAGGTGCAGGAAGTGCCCGGTGCCCGCCACGAGCTCGACCTGGCTCGGCGCGGTGAGGGCTGACCGGGCTCGTTCGGCCAAGGCCGACTGCATGCACCCGTCTGCGGTGCCGTGCAGGTACAGGATCGGGCAGTCCGGCACGGCCCTCCAGTGACTCTGCTCGGCCGCGTAGCGGTTCAGATGGGTCCACGGCCGCACCATGGCCCGGTAGTAGGACAGCGCCGCGTTCGCCCGGGTACGGTCCGGGAGCGCGGCGCGCAGCCGGGCGACGTCATCTGCGGCGTCGTACCCCAGTGACCAGCGTGACCACAGCCGTGGGGCCAGCCGCGGCAACACCAGCTCGGGCACCCACGGCAACTGCTGGAACAGCATGTACCAGCTCATCCGGAGCTGGCGGGCGATGACCACCGCCTCGTCGGCCCATTCACGCACGGAGCCGGGGGCACCCGAGACGGCCGGCAGCGGAGGGACGGCGAGCGTGACGATCCGCCGGAACAGCCAGGGCGAGTGCGAGGCGGCCGCGTAGCTCGCGATGGCGCCCCAATCGTGGCCGATCAACACCGCCTGCTCATCGCCGCCGAGGGCTCGGTGGGCACCGGTGGCATCCGCGGCCAGCGCCCCCACCTGATAGCAGCCGTCGGGCGCCAGATCGGTCGGCGCGTAGCCGCGCTGGAACGGAGCCACCACCCGCCAGCCACGGGCGGCCAGGTACGGGCCGAGATGGCGCCACGTCCAGGCGGTGTCCGGGTAGCCGTGCAGGCACAACGCGAGCCGGCCGCTGGCCGGTCCCCACTCCAGCGCCCGGAACGACATGCCTGAGGCCTCGAAGCTGATCTCCTTGGGTGCAAGCCCCAGCTTTGCGCGAGGTGCCGGCGCCGGCGTCATAGCGAGGCCTCGCGCAGGGCGCGGGCAGCGATCTCCTGCAGGCGTTGGAACGACAGCCCGACCAGGTGTGCGCAGTCTCGCAGCGACACGCCTTCGGCCTGGAGCTTCTCGATGGCGTCGCGTTGGGCGTTGTCATACTCGGTGCGCGCCCGCGCGTAGGCCGCGTCCGCGGCCTGGTAGTCCTCGAGGGCGGCCAGCGAGGCAGGGGTGAACGCCGCGCCCATCTTGAAGTTCAGGTTCAATGCCGCCGGTTTGGTCTCGAGCCTGCGGGCCAGCACATCGCGCACCTTGCCGTCGAGCTTGGCGAGCGTGCGCACCGCGACCCGCACGCCGGCCTCTGCGGGGACGGCGCCCACCCAGTCGCCCTGCTCCTCGCGGGTGACGACGACGTCGTAGGCGTGCGAGCTCACCCTGGTGAGACTAGGCGACGCCACCGATGTGTCCAGGCAGAGCGATCGCGCGACGTTGTCGGTGCCACGTCCTAGCGTGCGGATTCGAAGCAGCAACGGGGCACACCAAGGTGGAGGCTGGCATGGCAAACACGGTCGACTATTTCGAGATCGGTTCCCCCGACGCGGGCGCGTCCAGGGCGTTCTACTCCTCGCTGTTCGGCTGGCAGATCGGGCCGCCGTCCGAACCTGCGCAGTACAGCGCGGTCCAGGACGGGCAGGGCGGCCTGTGGGACACGTCCAGCATGGGCGGCGCCAACTGGGCGATCTTCTATGTGCATGTCGAGGACGTACAGGCTTTCCTAGACCAGGCGGTCGCGCTCGGTGCCACTGTCGCCATCCCACTCGTCGACAACGGCGACATCCACTTCGCGCACCTTGTCGACCCGTTGGGAAACAGATTCGGCATCTGGCGACCCAAGGACGCCTAGCGGCTCAACGGCGGCCGTCGACCCGGTCGACGCCCCGCGTGTCCAGCTCCGCCGCGACCTCAGGCGAGGGCGCGCTGCCGCCGAGATGTGCCGGCAGCCACCAGGCGCCCTCGGCGTCACGTGGCTTGGCCGGGTATCCCAGCTGCGCCTCGTCGAGCAGGTCTTGCATCCGCCGGCGCAGCTCGGCGTCGACCTGGGCAACGCCGGCGCCAGCGATCCCGTCTCCAGCGCCGGCCTCGATCGGCTCGCCCACGAGGACGGTGACGGCGATGCCGCGGTGACGCGCGCGGTGCCCGTCGGTAGTGAGGATGCGGTGCGCGCCCCACACGATGACGGGCACCAGAGGCACGCCCTCTTTGACGGCGAGGGTCGCCGCGCCGAGCTTGAACGGTTTCAGCGTCCAGGCGCGGCTGATCGTCGCTTCGGGGAAGACGCCGACGACCTCGCCCCGACGCACGGCGCGTTCGGCCTGCCGGTAGGCCACCGCACCGCAGGTGCGGTCGACCCGGATGTGACCCATGCGGCGCATCAACGGCCCGGCGAGGCGGTTGTCGAAGACCGAGCGCTTCGCCATGAATCGCACCAGCCTCGCCTGGTGCGCGGCCGCGAGCCCCACGAACGGGAAGTCGAGGAAACCGGTGTGGTTGCAGGCGATGACCGCGGGGCCGGTCGCGGGGATGTGGTGTGCGCCTACGACGTCGATGCGCAGCCCCAGCACGCGGAACATCGCCCGGAAGATCCGGTTGACGATCCGGTACGTGAGGTCGGTCATGGGCGCGCTCCCGGCGAGTGGTGTCGGTGAGTGGTGTCGGTGAGTGGTGTCGGTGAGTGGTGTCATTGTGAGTTCGGGGGTGCAGGCCGATCCGGTTCACCTGCTGCCCACGAACATCAGGAATGGGCCTTCAGCACGACCTGGGTGCGCGTATGGTGCAGTTCGCCCGCCCGAACTACGGGGAGCAGCTGCGTTTCGCAGGGGCCGGGCTCCCGGAGCCGCTACGGATGATCGTGGGTACCAGCCGAGGCAGGGTGCGCTGTCTGCGCTACCCGGGCAGCCGGGCCGGGCGGTACCTGCATCTGCACGGCGGCGCGTTCATGATGCGACGCCCCGAGATCGACGACTTCTGGGCGCGGTTCGTGGTGGCCACGACAGGGCTCGAGGTAGTCGTCCCCGACTACGACGTGGCGCCCCAGGTCCGCTATCCGGTGGCGCACGAGCAGGCGTACGACATTGCGGTGCAGCTGAGCTCTGACGGCCCGGTGGTGGTGGGTGGGTTCTCGGCGGGAGGCAATCTCGCGGCGTCGGTGGCGTTGCGGTCCGTGGAGAGGGCCGAGATCACGCTGGGCGGCCAGCTGCTCGGCGTGCCGTCACTGGATGTGGCCGAGGACGTCCACGCGAAGTGCGCACGGGTACCGAACGCCATGATCTCGGCGCGGCTGCTTGGTCTGGTGCGCGCGACCTATTTCAAGGACGCCTCTCGCCGTGGCGAGCGCTGGGCCTCACCACTGCTGGCCCCGGACCTCGCTGGGCTGCCGCCTGCGCTGGTGGTGACAGCCGAGCGGGACGTGCTCCGAGTCGAAGGCGACGCGTATGCGCGCCGGCTGTCGGTTGCCGGCGTCGCCGTCGAGCACGTCGTCGTGCCGGGGGTGGACCACTACTTCCTGAACGGGGCCCGACCGGGGCAGGCGCGCGCGATCATGGAGCGAATGGCGGCATGGCTGGCGGATTGCGCCGGCCCATGATCAGCTGGCGGCTTGCGCCGGCCCATGATCAGCTGGCGGCTTGCGCCAGCCCATGATCAGCTGGAGTGCCCGGTGACCCGCTCGATGACTCCTCGCACCGCCTGGTTAGACCGCTGCTGCTCGCCCGCGAACGAGTTGACCACCAGCATGGCGCCGGTGAGGGCCGGTATCGCCCACTGCAGGATGCGCAGCTGCTTCTGCGCGGCCGCCACCTCGGGTGGCGTGGCCTGCGAGGGCTCCGTGCCGGAAGCGACCGGCACGTTGGTCTGCTCCGACACCTTCCTGCCGAGCAGGCGCGCGTACCCGGTCGCACCCAGTGCGGCACCGGTGAGACTCAGCTTCACGACCGTCATCGACGCCACTCCGCGCTGCCCGGCGACGCGCCCCTTGTTCGCCGACAGCACGCCGGCACCACCGACCAGGTGTGCGCCGATCGCGACGGCGTTCACCGGCGTCCAGCGATCCCAGCCGGTGTTCACCACAGCGCCTCGGTCCCGACCCTTGTTGGGCGCCCCGGCCGCGGCGTTGAGCGCGACTGCGTTTGCCAAGGTCCCGCCAAACCAGGCCGCCAGGCCCAGATCATGTAGCGAACGCGAGACGGTATTGCGGGCCATCGAGACTCCTTGCGTCTGAAATCGAAGCGGTCGATCAACGATGCCCGCGTGACGAGGAATTCAAACGAGGTCCCGATCACTGCGCCCTACCCAAGACGCCGGGCACGCAGGATGAGGTCGTGTGAGTGGCCGGCGCCGGCACCGCCGGTGATGGTGCGCGGGCGCTTCTCGTTGATCTCGATCTGCCAGCCGTCATCCAGGGCAGCAGCGACATCGCCCGGGTTGACGTAGTCCTCGGGGTCGAAGTCCGAAGCATGTGCCGCGTCGAAGTCGGCATGGTGGACGACGAGCAGGGTGCCTCCCGGAGCGACACAGGCGAGCAGCTTGCGCTCGGCATCATGTCCCGGCGTGCGCAGCAATGCCGGGTACTGGGCGGTGACCAGGTCGAACGACTGCGCAGCGAGCGGTGCCTCCTCGAGGCCTGCGGCCACCCACGTCACGCGCGCGTTTGCCTGCTCGGCATGCACCGCGGCGCGGGCGAGCGCCACGGTCGACACGTCGAGCGCGGTCACTTCCCATCCGTTCCCGGCGAGCCAGACGGCATCGGCACCCTCCCCGCAGCCGACGTCGAGGGCGCGACCGGGTTGCAGGTGAGCCACCTCGGTGACGAGCGCACCGTTGGGGCGACCGCTCCATATCTGGTCGGCGCTGGCGTAGCGCTCATCCCAGGCCTGGGCCCCGACGATGCGCTCGTGATGGCCCGAGCCGTGGCCGTGGTCGTGATCGGGGCCGTGGTCGGGTTGGGGGTCGTCCTCGTTCAGCATGCGGCCAGCCTGCGCCACCGCGAGCCGCCTTGACAAGGTGCCTTGCCGAAGTAGCAAATAGGAAGATGCCCGACGAGATGGACCAGATTGGCCAGACGCTCGCGACCCTCGGCTCGCGGCTGCGCGCCGTACGCGAACGGCGTCAGTCCACGCTGGCGCAGCTGTCGCGGGCGAGCGGGATCTCGGTGAGCACCCTGTCCAGGCTCGAGTCCGGCGGCCGCAAGCCGACGCTCGAGTTGCTCTTGCGGCTGGCGAACGCCCACGAGGTGCGCCTGGAGGAATTGATCTCCGGTCCGGCGACCCCCGATCCACGCCTGCACCCGGAGCCGGTGCACCGGCACGACCGCACCGTCATTGCCCTCACCAGGCGCCCCGGCGGCTTGCAGGCATACAAGATGATCATCGCGCCGGGCGAGTCCGACGGCGACCTGCGAAGCCACGAAGGCTACGAGTGGATGTACGTGCTCAACGGGCGGCTGCGCCTGCGGCTGGGCGAACTCGACCTCGTTCTGGGTGCGGGCGAGGTCGCCGAGTTCGATACCCATACCCCTCATTGGTTCGGCAGTGCCGGCCTCCGGCCGGTCGAGCTGCTGGTGCTGTTCGGCCCCCAGGGCGAACGTATGCACGTGCGTGCCCGGCCGCGGCGTGCGCCAGCACGCTGACAGGTGGCCGCCCCGGCAAGGTCATCGATCCCCCGAGCGCGGGCTGTTCGAGGCAGAGCGCGGGCTGTTCGAGGCAGAGCGCGGGCTGTCGAGGCAGAGCGCGGGCTGTTGGAGCCAGCCGGCGTCAAGAACACCGGCGATGCCGGCGGCACCCTCACCGCCCCTGTCGACCGCCCACTCGGCGCCTGAGTCTGCAGCTCGAAGCGCCGTGCGCGCTCCGTCGTACACCAGACGTCGGTCAGGTCGCGTCGGCGTCGTAAGGCGCTGCCTCGCCGCGCGCCAGGGGCGCCGACTTGACCATGTCAATCGGTGGTTGCGCGGCAGCCGGTTGCGCGGCAGGTGGCGCAGCCTCGCGCTCCTCCTCGCCGAACAGACCCCGCTGGACCGCGTCTCGGGGGTTGAACGATCTCAGCTTGTCAGCATCATCACCCAGCAGTGCCCGCGATATGGCAGTGCGCGGATTGAGGGTGGCGAGGTCGACATCGGCGAATTCGGGTCCCAGCTCGTCGCGAAGCTGGGTGCGTGCTCCGTTGGCCATATCGCGCAGGGTGCGGATCATCCGGGCCGCGTCCTTGGCGAGGCCCGGCAGCCGATCCGGGCCCATCACGATGATGCCCACGATGGCGAGCACCAGGAGCTTGGCCGGGCTGAGGTCGAACATCTGCCGAGTGTAGGCCGCGATCGCGAGCTGTGCTCCTGCCGAGAGCCCTCAGGTGCCTCGTAGGTGGGTTCCCTAACCTGGGCCGGTGCCTGAGCCGTCCCACCGCCGCGCGCGCGGGACCGATCCCGCAACACCGCTATTGGCCGAGTTCGGCGCACGCCCCCGCGGCAGGCGGCGGGCCACCAGGCGCCGCAGGGACCAGGTCAGCACGGTCGCGCTGCGTGGCGCACGGATTCTCGCGGGGCTGCTGTCGGTGGCCGTGTTCCTCGGCAGCGCCTACGCCTGGGCGACGTTGCGCACGTTCACCCAGAACGTGAGCCACGTGGACGCGATCGTGGCCCAGCCCCAACACCACGACATCGACGGCACGGCGCAGAACATCCTGCTGGTCGGCGACGACCACCGCCCACCGGGCGCCAGTGCTGCCTTGCTGAAGCAGCTGAGCACCGGACAGGACGGCGGCGGCGTCAACACCGACACGATGATGATCCTGCACATTCCGGCTGACGGCAGCCAGGCGACGGCGATCTCGTTCCCGCGTGACTCATGGGTGAATGTGCCTGGCCTTGGGATGAGCAAGTTGAACTCGGCCTTCGCGTTCGGCACTCAGAACGGCGGCGGTGACCAGGGCGGCGCCCGCCTGCTGATCAAGGTGATCCAGTCCATGACCGGTCTGAGCATCGATCACTTCGTCCGGGTGTCGCTGGTGGGCTTCTACAACATCGCCAGCGCGCTGGGACCGATCAAGGTGTGCGTGAACGCAGCCACCCAGGATCCATACTCCGGCACCAATCTGCCCGCCGGCGTCTCCTACCTCAACGCTCAGCAGTCGTTGTCGTTCGTGCGGCAACGACACAACCTGCCGCGTGGTGATCTCGACCGCGAGGTGCGCCAGCAGTACTTCCTGTCCTCCGCGTTCCGCAAGGTTGCCACGGCGGGCACCCTGCTCAACCCACTGAAGCTGCAGCGACTGCTCACCGCCGTGAGCTCCTCCTTGGAGACCGACCCGGGCCTGGACCTGCTCAAGTTCGCGCAGCAGTTCCAGAACCTGTCCGCCGGCAACGTCCACTTCGCGACGGTCCCGATCACCGGGACTCCGACGATCAACGTCGGGGGCTCCGACGTGTCGATCGTCGCCATCGACTATGCCGCCCTGCCGGCATTCATCTCGGCAATCGTCGGGCCCTCCGCCGCGTACACCAAGGCGCAGGTCATCGCGCCGGCTCAGGTCGCGGTCACCGTCGTCAACGCGGCCGACACCCCCGGCGCCGCCGCGCTCGGCACCGCCGCGCTGACCGGTCTCGGCTTCCGGACCACGGCGCCCGGGTCGGCTGCCCCCACATCGCTGACCACCATCGAATACCCGGCCGGCATGGAGGCGGCGGCCAAGACGGTCGCCGCCCACGTCCCCGGTGCCGTCGTCCTCGCCTCGGCGAGCGTCACCCGCGTGACTCTCACGCTAGGGACCGACGGGCACCATGTGAGCACACCGAGGCCCGCGGCACCCGCACCCTCGGGGACCACGCCACCAGCGGGCTCCGTGACGACCACGCCACCCGCGGCCTCCGTGACGCCCACGAGTCCGGCGACCCCCACAACGCCCGCGCGGGCATTCAGCGCGAGCGATTGCATCAACTGAGGCGGGTCAGGTGGCCGGCGCGGCGGCTGGACCGGACAGACGCGCCAAAATCTGCTGGATCGCTGCGTCCTGGGCCTGGAGGTGCGTCTGGATCTGCTTCGCCTCCTCCAGGACCGCGGAGGCGTCGTCGTAGGTGGCCTGCGAGCGGGCGTCGGCAGCCGCAGCCTGGATGTTCTGCCCGACGATGATCACCGGGAGCAGCACCAACTGCAGGAAGGTCTGCGCGATCCAGGCGATGATGATGATCTTGTCCCCGGTCTGGAAGGCGGCCGGGGCGCTGACCAGCGCGAGCAGGGTGAACAGGTAGGCCGCCCACATAGTGCCGACGATCAGCGTGATCTTCAGACCGACCTTGGCGTTGAAGCGACCCACCGGGCCCGGAC
>JALYIS010000160.1 GCA_030775705.1 Actinomycetota bacterium | reverse complement strand
CTTCAGACCGGCGCCGCGTCGCCCCAGCTGGCCAAGAGGATGGCCGGCATCGAGAGCTCGCCGGTGCGGGACCTGCTGCACCTGACGTCCGAGCCGGACATGATCTCATTCGCGGGCGGTCTGCCGGCTCCGGAATGCTTCGATGTCGAGGGCTGGCGGGCGGCATTCCAGGCAGCGCTCACTGGACCGCATGCCCGCCGACACCTGCAGTATTCGCCGACTGAGGGCAACCTCGAATTGCGGGCGCGGCTCGCTGAGCGCCTGAGCGCGCGCGGCTTGCCGACGGATGTGCCGGATCTGCTGATTACGACGGGCTCGCAGCAGGCGCTCACTCTCGTCGCGACGGGTCTGCTCGATCCCGGCGCGGTCGTACTGGTCGAGGCCCCGACGTATCTCGCCGCATTGCAGACGTTTCAGCTGGCCGGCGCGCGCATCATCCCCGTTTGCGCGGACGACGACGGTATGGATCCGCAGTCGCTGCGTGCCGTGCTGGCCGGCGTCACCCCGGCCGCGATCTATCTCACCCCCACATTCGGCAATCCGACCGGGCGCACCCTCTCCAGTGCCCGACGAACCGAGATCGCCCAGCTGGCACAAGCGCACGGATTCTGGATCATCGAGGACGACCCCTACAGTGAATTGCGTTACGACGGCGAGCTGGTGCCGGCGATCGCCACACTCCCCGAGGCCACCGATCGTTGCCTGTACCTCGGCACCCTCTCCAAGACGGGCGCCCCCGGTCTGCGGCTCGGGTGGCTGCGGGCGCCGGGTCCGGTCGGCCGCACGCTGGCAGTGGTCAAGCAGGCCAGCGATCTGCACACCTCGACCATCGACCAAGCCGCCGCGGCGGCATACCTGGCCGCAGCCGACCTGGACGCCCACGTCCGGACGCTCTGCCAGACCTATCGCCAGCGTCGCGACAGCATGCTCTCCACGATTGCCAGCACCCTGCCGGATGGGAGCACCTGGAACCAGCCACGCGGCGGCATGTTCATCTGGGCCAGGCTCCCGCACGGCGCGGACAGCCAACAGCACTTGGATGCCGCGCTCAGACACAAGGTCGCCTTCGTGCCCGGGTGGCCGTTCTTCGCTAGCGAGCCGGACCGATCGACGCTGAGGTTGTCCTTCACGACGCACACTCCGGATGAGATCGCAGAGGGAATGCGGCGGCTGGAGGTCGCGCTTCGTGCCGGTCGCCGGCGGCGACCGTGACCGCCGGCCGGTGTGCAGCGCTAGGGTCCTTGACATGACCGAACCAATTCGGGTTGGCGTGCTCGGGGCCCGTGGGCGTATGGGGCAGGAAGTATGCCGGGCGATCGACGCGGCGCCCGATCTCGACCTCGTCGCGATGGTCGACGTGGGGGACTGGCTGTTTGGCGTCGCCGATGCCGGTGCCCAGGTCCTCGTCGACTTCACCCATCCGGACGTGGTCATGGACAACATCCGGTTCGCGGTCGACCAAGGTATCCACGCAGTCATCGGAACGACCGGATTTACTGCCGAGCGACTCGACCTGATCGCGTCCTGGCTCGCCGATACTCCGCAGATCGGCGTCCTGGTCGCCCCGAATTTCGGGATCGGCGCGGTGTTGTCGATGAAGTTCGCACAGATCGCGGCGCCTTACTACGACTCCGCCGAGGTCGTCGAATTGCATCATCCGGGCAAGATCGACGCACCGAGCGGCACCGCAATCCGGACGGCGGAATTGATCGCGGCTGCGAGGGCCGGCGCCGATCTGGGGCCAATGGCCGACGCCACGACCCAGGCTGTCGACGGCGCTCGAGGCGCGGACATCTGCGGCGTTCGGGTGCACGCTCTGCGGGTGGCGGGAATGGTGGCGCATCAGGAGATCGTGCTCGGCGCCGAAGGGGAGACCCTCACGATCCGCCATGATTCACTCGACCGCACTTCGTTCATGCCTGGCGTTCTGCTGGCCGTGCGCGGGGTCGGGGCGCGACCCGGTCTGACCGTCGGTCTTGAGTCACTGCTCGACCTATAGAGACCTCGGGCCCTAGCAGGACCGATGGTGTGTGCGCTCGGCCCCTGGCCGCATGTCAGTCGCGACCGACATGGGTGTCGAGCCAGGTGATCAGCGGCTCCAGCGAGCGCCACGCCTTCGCGATCTCGCTCCGCGCCCGCTTCGTCGCCAGCCACCGCGGGCACCCGAAGTCGCGGCTTGCGGTGAGCGCGCGGCGCTTGAGCAGATCGGCGCGCGGGTGGTCTCTGTCGAATCCTGACGGGACCCGGGTCAGCTGCTTCCCACCGATCTCGAACCGCGACCCCTCAACGCCGACGAGAGTCCGCTCCAGCGCCGTACCCGCGACATTGTCGGCGACCGCTCGTCGAAGCCGCTGTACCTGGGGGCCGCTCATCTCCCAGTAGCCCCCGGCAACGAATAGACCGGACGCGGAGATCTGCAGGTACAGCGACGTTTCACCGAACCACGCCCCCTGGTGAGTCTTGTACGGCGTCTTGTCCTTGGCGAAGCGAACGTCTCGATACGGTCGAAAGAGTTTGGCGCTGCCAAACTCAGCTGCGAGTTCGGTAGCCAGAGCCTGCAGCGGCGCGCGCACCGAATCCTCGTAGATCGACTTGTGGCCCGTCCAGAACAGCTTGGAATTGTCGGTTTCAAGATCTTCGTAGAAGTCGAGGGCAGCAACTGGAATGCCGGTGAAGGTCACCTGAGCACCCTAACTGCGCCTGGCGAT
>JALYIS010000159.1 GCA_030775705.1 Actinomycetota bacterium | reverse complement strand
GGCCCAGGCCCTCGGCCGCGCCGCGCAGGCGCGGGCGCGGGCGCACTTCAGCGCGGCGGCCGTGGTAGAGCCCCTGCGGGCCCTGCTGACCGAGCCTTGATACCGGCTGCCGTAATCGCGATCGCCCCGGTGGCCCTCGCCGACAAGCTGAGCCTCGCGGCGACCACCTACGGCACAAATGACATCGGGCCCTCGCGCCAGCCTCTCCGCGCTGGTTCTACACGACGCGCCAACCTGCGGACCTGGATGGGACGGCCCGCGTCGCCGATGGCCTGGTGCTCCTCGTCACCGTGGCTCCCAAATAGCGTCAGCTCAGGCGCCGCCCAGCCCGACATAGGCCGCGAGGTGCTCGCCGGTGAGGGTGGCGCGAGCGCCGACGAGATCGGCCGGTGTGCCCTCGAAGACAATCCGGCCACCTTCGTGTCCGGCGCCGGGGCCGAGATCGATGATCCAGTCGGCGTGTGCCATGACCGCTTGGTGGTGCTCGATGACGATGACCGACTTGCCGGAGTCGACGAGCCGGTCGAGCAGTCCGAGCAGGTTCTCGACGTCGGCCAGGTGAAGACCGCTGGTCGGCTCGTCAAGGAGGTAGACGGTGCCCCTGTCCGCCATCTGGGTGGCGAGTTTGAGCCGCTGGCGTTCACCGCCGGACAGTGTCGGCAGCGGCTGCCCGATGCTGAGGTAGCCGAGTCCCACGTCGGCGAGCCGGTCAAGGATTTTGTGGGCGGCGGGCACCTGGGCATTGCCGGATCCGAAGAGCTCGAGGGCCTCGGCCACAGACATCGCCAGCACCTGGGCGATGTTGCGCCCACCAAACGTGTAGTCCAGCACCGATGCCTGGAAGCGCTGGCCCTCGCATACCTCGCAGGGCACCGCGACGCCGGCCATCATCGCCAGGTCCGTGTAGATGACGCCGGCGCCGTTGCAGGAAGGGCAGGCGCCTTCAGAGTTGGCACTGAACAGCGCCGGTTTCACATCGTTAGCGCCAGCAAACGCCTTGCGGATCGAGTCCAGCATGCCGGTGTAGGTGGCCGGGTTGCTCCGTCGCGACCCCTTGATCGCAGCCTGGTCGACCGTCACCACGCCCTCGCGCCCCGACACCGAACCGCGGATCAATGAGCTCTTACCGGAGCCGGCGACGCCGGTGACAACGACAAGTACCCCGAGCGGGATGTCGATGTCGACCTTTTGCAGGTTATGGGTGCTCGCCCCGCGGACCTCGACGGCGCCCGTCGGCGTCCGCACTGACGGCTTCAAGGACGCCCGATCGTCGAGGTGTCGGCCGGTGATCGTGTTGCTCGCCCGCAGCCCCGCGACCGTGCCCTCGAAGCAGACGGTGCCGCCTGCTGTACCGGCGCCGGGGCCGAGATCGACGACGTGGTCGGCGATGTCGATCGTCTCTGGCTTGTGCTCGACGACCAGCACGGTGTTGCCCTTGTCGCGCAGCTGGAGCAGCAGGTCGTTCATTCGCGCGATGTCGTGCGGGTGTAGCCCGACCGTCGGTTCATCGAAGACGTAGGTCACGTCGGTGAGAGAGGACCCGAGCTGGCGGATCATCTTGACGCGTTGGGCCTCGCCACCCGACAGGGTGCCCGACGGTCGGTCGAGGCTGAGGTAACCGAGCCCGATCTCCACGAACGAGTCGAGGTTCTCCCCCAGCGAGTCCAGCAGCGGCGCCACCGCCGGATGCTCCAGACCGCGGACCCAGCCGGCGAGGTCACTGATCTGCATGGCGCATGCATCGGCGATACTGATCCCCTTGATCTTGGACGACCGGGCCGCCTCGCTGAGCCGGGTACCGTCGCACTCCGGGCACGTGGTGAACGTGATCGCCCTCTCGACAAACGCGCGGATGTGCGGCTGCATCGCGTCTACGTCCTTGGACAGCATCGATTTCCCGATCTTCGGAATCAGGCCCTCGTAGGTGAGGTTGATCCCGTCGACCTTGATCCTGGTCGGCTCCTTGTAGAGCAGGTCGTTCAGTTCCCTCTTGGTGAACTTCCTGATCGGCTTGTCTGCGTCGAAGAAGCCGCAGCCGCTGAAGATGCGTCCGAACCAGCCGTCGACGCTGTACCCGGGGATCGTGAGCGCACCCTCGTTAAGCGACTTGCTGTCGTCGTAGAGCGCGCCAAGGTCGAAGTCGTTCACCGAGCCCCGACCCTCACATCGTGGACACATCCCACCGATGATGGCGAAGCTCCGCCGCTCCTTGAGCGTGCGGCCACCGCGTTCGATCGTGACCGCACCGGCGCCGCTGATCGAGGCGACATTGAAGGAGAACGCCTGTGGCGCGCCGATGTGCGGCTGCCCCAGCCTGCTGAACAGGATGCGCAGGATCGCGTTTGCGTCAGTCGCTGTCCCGACCGTCGACCGCGGGTCGGAGCCCATCCGCTCCTGGTCGACCAGGATCGCGGTCGTCAGCCCCTCAAGGACATCCACCTCGGGCCGCGCCATCGTCGGCATGAATCCCTGCACAAAGCTGCTGTAGGTCTCGTTGATGAGCCGCTGCGATTCCGCGGCGATTGTGCCGAACACGAGCGAGCTCTTCCCCGAGCCGGAGACACCGGTGAAGACCGTCAACCGGCGCTTCGGGATCTCGACGCTGACGTCGCGGAGGTTGTTCACCCGCGCGCCCTGCACGCGGATCACATCGGGAACGCGATCGGCCTGCGACACCTGTGGCTTCACCCCGGACTTCGCGACCGTGCTCATCTCGTCCTCGCGGCCGTGGTCATTGTGGCCCCATCTGTGCGGTCGATCGCATGGCGAGCATTCGCAGTCAGGCTAGCCGCACCTGGGTGAGCGTGCTTCTCGATTCCTGATCGTTGCTCACCGCCCCAAAACTGTCCGGCGCCTTCGGCCTCGGGCAGGCGCCGGGCGCAGACCACAACGCCAGTGCCATGCGAGGCTCGAGAGCCTCGAACGCATACCAGGCCGAACTGCTCGCCGGCGCCCAGCGCATCGGAGACGATGTAGTGCATCGGGCCACCTCGCGGCTCGATCCGCGACCTGGCCACCTCGAAGGAGCGCGCGTGTGGTTCGACCGGGAGGTACTGGCATCGCGGGCGAGACGCGCTGCGAACGAACCTTGCCCGCAACCGATCTCAAGGACCGTGGTCGGGACCAGTCGGTGCAGGCAGCGGCGCACGAGGGACCACCTCATGGCGGCGTGCGGCGGCGGCGGCGGCGGCGAGTCTCACGGTGGTCTCCGGACGCAACGCGCGACGTCAGCTGACGAGGTTGTGGATCATCATCGGTTCGGGCAGGTCTTCGCCCTTTCCGAATCGCATCTTCTTCGTGTGCTCGAGGGTGTCCTCGATGAGCATGCGGTTCGTGCGGATCAGATCGGCGGTGATGCCAACAATGACGCTCAGGAACGACAGGATGAGCAGCAACGCGCCGATCAGCAAGGACTGGATGTGACCGCCAGGACGCGCGTCGGTGACCTGCAGGACGCCCCACCGGATGAAGGGGATGAACCCGAGAACGCCGAACAGCCCCGCCAGGAAGGAGAAGATCACGTATGGCTTGTACATGATGTATGCGCGGATGATCGCACCGGCCGACTTGAATACGTGCTGGCGCACCGAGGTGAACAGCCGTGACTCTCGGGTCTTAGGGTTGGTCACGACGGCGATGCTGTCGATACGCAATTTCTTGTTGCCGGCCTGGATGATCGTCTCCATGCAGTAGCTGAACCTGGTGATGGTGTTCAGCAGCATCAGACTCTCCCGCGAGTAAGCGCGGAACCCGCTGGCCGCGTCCGGGAGCTCAGTCCCGGCAGCGAGGTTGACGATCTTGCTTCCCAGCCGTTGCAGCCTGACCTTGAGCGGCGAGAAGTGCTCGACGAGGTGCACCTGGCGGTCGGCGATGACGATGTCGGCCGAGCCGTCGATGATCGGGCGGACGAGGTCGGCGATGCGCTCCTGTGGGTATTGGTTGTCGCCGTCGGTGTTGACGAGAATGTCGGCGCCCAGTTCAAGGGCCCGCTGGACCCCGTCGTGGAAGGAACGGCCGAGACCGCGGTTGCGTGCGTGCTTCACAAAATGAGTGACGCCGTGCGCGCGAGCGACCTCTAGCGTGCGGTCGGTGGAGCCGTCGTCGATGATGAGCACGATAATCTCGTCGATACCCGGAACCTGCTTCGGGATCGAGGAGAGCACCAGGGCAAGGCTGCCCTCCTCGTTGAGACAGGGCACCTGCACTACCAGACGCAACCGAGATCACCCTTGTGCTGGTCGGCCCCGCCGATCGGGCCGCACGCGGGCCTAGGGGCGTCAGTCATCCCATGCTACCGGCGACTGCGTCGCGAGAAGCCACTTGGCGACAGGTAGGGTCACCGAGTCGCCCGAAGTAGCGTCCTGGAGGTCGCGTTCTCGTGTCCAACGGTCCGGCGTCCGCAGGCGCCGAGCATGCGCTCGACCGACTGACCCGCACCGGCGCGAGCTGGCTCAACCGATTCGTCGCGTTCGTACTCGTTGCGTGGGGCGCGTTCACGCTGGGTCCGTCGCTGGTCGGTACCCGGACATTGCTGTCGGTCGATCTGCTGAGCAACGGGCTTCCCTGGCGCGCCAACGGGCTGGCGGTGGCCGGCCACCAGATCTGCACTACGGACACGATCGATTCGGTGCTGCCAGGCATCGCCTACGCACGGCGCCAGCTGTTCAGCGGACACCTTGCGAACTGGCAGAGTTTGGTCGCGGGCGGCGGGCCGTTGGCGAGCACTCCGGACCTCGGGCTGCTGGACCCGCTCTCATTGCCGTACTACGTCCTGCCGCTGTGGCTTGCCCCCGCGTTCGTCACTCTCTTCGTCGTGTACGCGTCGATCGGAGGCACCTTCGCGTTCCTGCGCAGGCTCGGCGTCAGCCGTGCTAGCAGTCTGCTCGGCGGGTTCATCTACGCCACCTCGGGCTTCATGGTGGTGTGGTCCAACTGGCCCCAGACCAGGACCGCGGCGATCATCCCGTTCGTTCTCTGGTCCGCCGAGCGGCTTGTCCAGACTCGTCGATTCGCGGACGCGCTGATCGTCGCGTTGACAACGGCATCCCTCCTCTTCGGGGGCTTTCCCCAGGTTGCCGCATTCGGCCTATACCTCGCCGGTGGATACATCATCGTCCGGCTGATCACGTTGCATCGACACAGCCTGGCCAGCGTCGTCCGCCCGCTCCTACTCGCGGTGGCCGGCCTCACGCTCGGCACCCTGCTGACGATGGTCCAGCTGCTGCCGTTCGTGTCCCAGCTGGACTCGACTGATCTGAGCTATCGGACGACGACGACGATGGGGCTCCCCACTGCGAGCCTGGTAACGCTGGCGGTGCCGAACGCCTACGGCTCGTGCATCTACCCGAAACCAGTGCATGGTGCGATCAACCCGATTGAGCTGATCTCCTACGTCGGTGTGGCGGCACTCGTCCTCGCGGTTATCGGTGCCGCCGTCGGCCGCGGTCGCCGGCGCGACGAGGGGGCCGAGTCGACGTCGGACTCGGTGCGCGGCCCGATGCGCGGATATTTCGTCGGCGCGGTTGTCGTCATTCTCCTGGTGGGCTGGGTCAGCACTGACGCACGTCGCCTCGCGGTGCATCTGCCGGCTGTGGGCGGGAGCTTCATCGGTCGGATCCGAGTGGTGCTGGGCCTGTGTCTGGCGATCCTCGCTGCGTTCGGCTACGAGGCCCTCATAGCCCGACGCCGCACCACACGGAGGTCGGCCTCGGCTACGCGCGTTCGCGCCCCCTTGCGTTCACGCACAGAGCTGATCTGGCCCGCGCTGGTAACCACCCTGGCCCTCGGGTTCGGGATCGACGTCTTTCGTCGCGTCCACGAGGAGTTCTTCGCCACCAATTCGTTAGCCGGTCTGAGGCATGACTTCGAGGTGCCCGCGATCCTCGGCGTGCTCACCCTCATTGCCGCCGTCGCGGCGAGGTGCCGGGTGTCGGCGCTGCGGGTCGGTGCGTTGCTCTGCGTGCCCGTGTTGGTTGCCGTCCAGGCGGCGAGCTTCTTCCACACGATCTTGCCCGGAGATTCCACCGCGCAGTTCTACCCGGTGACGGCCGAGCACCGATTCCTCACCAACAACCTCGGCCATGACCGCTACGGTGCCGCTGGGACGATGTACCCGTCGACCTCGCTGTACTACAACCTGCGCACGCCGACCGGGCACGCGTTCTACCAGACGGGCTGGCGCGAGCTGCTTCAAGCCATCGATGGCGGTGTCATGCTCACCGCGACCTTGGCCGACTTCGGCCCCGCGGTAAATCAGAACACCATTGGCAGCTCCCCCCTGCTGGATCAGATGGGGGTCAAGTACTTCGTGCTGCCGCCCGACCAGATCGCCGGAACCGTCGCGCCGCTGCCGGCCGCCCCGGACGCGATCGCGGTACCTACGGCCGGCTCGGCATCCTGCGACCTGTCGTCTCAGCCGATGCGCGGGGTGAGCTTCGGCATCACCGATCGGCTAGACCCGATCTCGGTGGCGCGGGGTCTCACCTTTGAGCTCACGCTGCACACGCCGGGGGTGACCCTGACCTCTGGACGCTTCGTCGACGGACCGGTGAATGCGGGCACGCAGTTCTCGATCGCCGTGGCCGGTGAGCACTTGCCCAGCACGGGCCACATCACCGCCACGATCAGTGTGCTCGGCGCGACGACGCCCCTTCACCTGACCGCCGTGGGCAGTACACTCGCGTGCGCGCCGGTGACGCCCGTCGCAGACGACCTCCTGCTGGTGCAGGCCGACGCGAGCGGGATCATCTACCAGCGGATGACCGCCCTGCCGCGTGTGCGGTGGGCATCGGCGTCGACGGTGATCGCAGGGGACACCGATCGGGTGGCCGCCCTCAAGGCCGGGGTGCCCGCCGACACGGTCGTCTTCGACCAGTCGCAGACCGCGCCCTCGGGATCGCCGGCCGCTGTCTCGGTCACCTCCGACGACGGCGACCGCATCGCGGCGACGGTCAACGCGCAGGGTAGCGGCTATCTGGTCGTCGCCGACGCGATGCAACAGCCGGGCTGGTCGGTATCGGTCGACGGGCATCGCCAGAAGCTCGTCGATGCCAACAACGCGATGGTCGCAGTGCTGGTGCCCGGCGGTCAGCATCGAGTGAGCTTCGACTACAGCGCCCCCGGGCAGAAGATCGGTGCCGTCGTCAGCAGTGTCACGGTGCTCGGCATGGTCGCGATCTTCGTCTGGGAACGGCGTCGCAGGTCGGCCCCGGTCAGGCGCACGGATCGGGAGCAGTAGCACGATTGCAGAGCAGGGCGGTCGGTCAGGCCCCTGCGGCTTTGCGGCCTAGGCGCCCTGCGGCTTTGCCGCGTAGCCGCCCGGCAGCCCGTCGGGCGAGTTCCCCGACGCCGCCTTCCCGTAGGTATTCCCGCGCGAGCGCGATATCGCCGCGCACGTTCGCCATCGCCGTGGGCGCGCCGAAACCGGACAGTGGGGACGACGGTCCTGCAGCATCCGACGCCCGGCGCGGAGCCTCGCAGAAGTCCGACAGCGGTCTCAGCACGACTGGCCAGGTGAATTCGCGCGCGGCCTCCACGGTGTTGGCCCGGCACTCGGCAACGAAGTCCGCGTCGTAGAGGCAAACCTCCAGGGCCGTGACAAGTGCGTCCAGATCCTGCTCGGGGACCGCAACACCGAGCCCGCGTCGGGTAACCAGGTCGCCGAACGAATCGCCCTCGGTGACCACCATCGGCAGGCCCGCCCACAGATAGTCGAGGATGCGGGTACGGAACGAGAACGTCGTCTCGATGTGCTCGAAGTGGGTGCTGACTCCCAGATCGGCGTCGAGCAGATAGTTGTGGCGGTCGTCGTAGGGCACCCAGCCCTCGTTGAAGAAGACGAACTTGTCGGTAAGCCCCATGGCATCGGCCAGCGCTCGTGTCTGGGAAACCATCCGCATCCTCGGCACCAACGGGTTGGGATGCTGTGTACCCAGGAAGTAGAGCCGGATGTCGGGGTGTCGCTCGCTGAGCCGCCCGACTGCGCGCAGCAGCGTCAGCGGGTCGAACCAGTTGTAGATCCCCCCCGCCCACAGCAGGACCTTGTCCGACGCCGAGATCCCGGGCACGCCCCCTCCCTTGATGGGCGAGAATTGCTGGGTCGGCGCGGTATTCGGCAACCCGAACGGGACCACCGCGAGCAGGTTCTTCAGCGAGGGGTCACGGTCGTAGGTCTTCGGGTTCAACCGACCCACGGCGGCCAACTCCCCGAGCCAGAAGTGGCGTTGTTTCTCGCTGGCGCAAAGGAAGAAGTCGCCGCGGCGCAGCTGTAGGTTGAGCGCCTCGGTCGTCGAGACGATGTCGCGCGTGCGGGTAGTCGACTCGGCACCCCGGGTCTGCTCGAGCTGTTCCAGGTGCATCGGGTCGTAGAGGTCGGGAACGAGGATCTTGTCGGTGCGCGCGAGCCACGGCGCCTGGGTCAGCAGAAAGCCTTGGAAGATGACCACATCAGCCCAGGCGACCTCCGGCCGGAGCTGGCCAGGGGTTCTCGCCCGACAGGAGAAGTCATCGCTCTCGATCGCGCACAGGGTCGTCGAGATCAGCCGTACATCGTTGGCAGCGGCCAGTCCCTCGGCAATATGGAACGCCCGGATCGCGGGGCCCGCCATCCGGGCAGTCAGCGGGTCGGCAGTGATGACCAGGATGCGCTGGCGGCTCGAGAACCACTTGACGATCTCGAACGCGTCGACCAGGGATTGGTGCCCGTCGAGATATCGCGGGTTCGGGATGGCCGGCTCGATCGCGTTGCGCAGCAGTGGCGAGAGCTCTCGGTCTGACCTGGTCCGCTGCGCCTGAATCTCACGCCGTGACGCGGCCAAGGATGGCAGGCGGTCCACGAACGAATCAATCGCGTACGCCCCGGTGAGGCTTCTCTTGGTCACGGTGGTGCTCTCTGCGCTATCGCCGCCGAGGCCTTGTTCCAGGTCGAGCACTGCGGTGTCGGCATCGCCAAGTGCCAGCGACCGTCGGATCGCGAGGGCCATGGCCGGAGCCAGCAGACGTCCCAGCGCCTCGTCGGAGACGTTCTTGTATAGCGTCATCAGGCTGTTGCGCTCGAGCAGGAACCATTCGCTGTACTCGCCGAAGTTCTTCATAGAGGCGTGGTGCTTGTGATAAACGAGCGAGCTGGGAACGTAGCGAACGCGGTACCCCTTGAGATTGAGACGCCACCCAAGGTCGACATCCTCGTAGAACATGAAGAACCGTTCGTCGAAGCCGCCGAGTTCATCGAAGACAGCGGTCCGCAGCACCATGGCCGAGCCGGTCGGGAACAGCACGTCCTTCGGTTGCTCGTGGGTGCCGTCGTATGGGGCGCCCGCGCCGGGCTTATAGCCCATCCCGAACCAGGTGAACGCGGCGTCCACAAAATCGACGGCCACCCCGTCCCAGTCCAGCACCTTGCTGGCCACGCACCCGATGGTCGAGTCGAGTGCCAGCGCAGCCACCGCCTCGGTGAGCCATTGCGGGTCCGGGCGCGCGTCGTTGTTGATGAACGCGAGGAATTCCCCAGTCGCACTCTCGGCGCCGAGGTTGCAGCCGCCTGTGAAGCCGCCGTTGCGCGGTGCTTCGATCAGGAGCGTGCCCGCGGGCATGTTCGCGCGGATGGCTTCGACGCTGTCGTCCCCGGATGCGTTGTCCACGCAGATGAGTTCGAGGCGCTCGGCGGGGAAATCCAGTTCGGCGAGCTGCCTGAGGCAGGTGATCGTGTCCGGGGCGCCGCGGTAGTTGACCACGACGACAGAGACGACCCCCGAACTGTCCGGTGCGTGGTAAGTCATGCGCGGGCGTACCTCTCCAAGCGGCCGGTCACAGTTCCTCGGCCAATCTGCCTTCGTATCGGATGAACACGCCATAGCCGATCACCAGCGCCGCAACCGCCCACACGACCACGTAGGCGCCATCGGCGAACGTCGGCCAGCGACCGTCGTACATCGTGTTCCGGAAGATCTCGGTGAATCTTTCGATCGGGTTCAACCGGTAGTACTTCACCGCCCCCGGATGAGACCCGCTCACTACACTGATCGGATAGATGATCGGTGTCGCGTAGAACCAGATCTGCATCGCGATTGAGATGAAGTGCTGGGTGTCGCGGAAGTACACGTTCCCGATCGACAGGATGAACGACAACCCCAACCCCAACCCGAACAACACCACCATGTAGAACAGCGTTGCCGGGAGGTAAAGCAGCGGGCTGCCGCCGAATACAAGAAGCGCGATCGTCAATACAGACATCTCGATGGTGAACGTGAACACCAGCGCCAAGCCGCTGGAGATCACCAAGGCCGAGCGGGGGAAATACACCTTCTGGATCAGGTTCGCGTTCGCGATCAACGCACCCATCCCGCTGGTCATCACGTTCTGAAAGAACAGCCAAGGCAGCAATCCACAGGTCAACCACAGCGCAAACACGTCCAACCCCGACGGATTGCCGGCCTTCGGATGATTGCCGCGCAGCACGATGGAGAAGACCACCGAGTAGGTCACCATCTGCGCCACCGGGTTGAGCAACGACCACAGTTGCCCCAACGCCGTCCGCTTGTACTTGCCCCGGATCTCGCGAAGCGTCAGATTGACCAGCAATCCACGCGAATTGCGTAACTCTGCCAAGGACGACCCCCAACGCCCGGTGGAACCGGCGCGCATTCGACGCTGCCTCGCCTCACCGACACTCTGAGTCACGACGACGATCGTATCGGGCGGGCGTGGGCCGAGGCCGCCGAGAGAGCTCTAGGGCGTCTCACGGCGGCTGCGGCGGGCGCGCCGCTCACCCAGCCGCGACAGCACAAGCCCCGGCCCGCCCTGACGTAGCAACAG
>JALYIS010000158.1 GCA_030775705.1 Actinomycetota bacterium | reverse complement strand
GGCGTCCCTGGAAGCGGCCTCGCCCCAGCACAACGGATGAAGCAACCAGCCTAAATCCAAAAGCACGCCACCCTACAGATCGATCTGGTCGCCCATCTCGCGCATCCGAATGCGCGCAGATCGACGGATCGGGCGTGCCGATGAACTTACGGGTTGATCTGTGGACGGCCCGAGCGCGGAAGCCCCTTGCGACGGACAATCTCTTCAAGCTGCCGGGCAGCGCCCCCGTTGTCTGTGAGCACGACGCGGTACGTCAGGTGGTCGTGGATGTACTTCCGCGTCCGGCCGTCGAGCAATCGGTCACCGCGTGTGAGAGCTTCCAGTTCGTCGCGCGTGAGGTGGGGGACGACGAAGCGGTGGGCGTCACGTGTCGACTGACGAGCTGCGCTACGCCTACGAACAGGCGATGACTGCGGCAACGAGATCGGGCGATCTCATTCGGGCCCAAAAAGTTGCTGGCGCCTATGAGGCGCTGTCCGCGCAACGGCGCCAGAAGGTCTTCGGGCGAAGCTTCGACGGGTTGGGCTCCAGGGCGACATCTCTACCCCCACCTCGACCGGCTGACCGTGCTTCTCGACCGCGGCCACGCCCGAAGAAGTGGGGGATGTCGCTGCCCATCCGAGTGTTGCTATTCGCCGTGGTCGTTCCCCTCGTCATCGTGGCCGTGTTCGGCGCGATCCTTCACCCGCAGCAGCCAAGCGGCGCGGGACGGCAAGCGAAGCCGGGGGACGTACGCACCAACTCACTTCTATCCGTGGATGCCACTGCCGCGGCCCTATATGTGGAACGGATCAATGGACGCGCTGACGTCACCTGCACACTGTCTGGCACAAGTGCCGGCCTGGGGCAGTTCGCCTGCCAGGCCAGCGGAAACTCACCAACGAACCTGGCGGCGGTGGTGACGTCGCCCAGCGTGTATCTCCAGTCCGCGCGCTTCGACGCCGAAGCGACCGTCAGTGCGATCAGCAACTGCGTGAAGTTCGGCGGCAGGCTGCCCGATAGCTCTGGACCTCAATCCGTCCAGGCACATCTCACCTGTGGCAGCGGTGTCCTCACCATCTACCTTGGGCCTGGAGATAGCCTTGAATACACTCGGACAGGCAGTGCCACGTACCGCTTGGCTGTCGTTGCGGGCAACGGAGAAACAGTCACCTACGACAGCAAGACCGACCGAAACAAGTAGGTATCCGCCTCGCCGGCCATAACAGCGCGGGCGAGCCCCGTGACCATAGCCTGGATCTGACGCCTCCGTAGGTCCGCTTCCTCTCGGCGCGAGCGCAGGTGGACGGACACGGCGCCCAGAGTCGGCATCCACTGCCGACGTCGGCGAACTTCTGCGAACGCCGATCCCGCACATCATTGGTCCGGGGGTCGGCCGCGGATTGAGAGGACATACCGACTGTCCTCCTACGGCATGGATCTGATCTGACCTCAAGGCCCCACATTCTCGGCTAGCCACGCAATTGGCGGAGTTGTCTGACTGTGCTGTCCTCCGCCGCTGCAGCGCGTGATCGCTGCCAACCACCGATGTGGTTGCTGCGGCAAGAACGACCAGTCCGATCCAAGCGGGCCGCTTGCTCTCCCAGATCGAGGCAATGAGGTAGCCGGTCCCGACGAAGTACGCACCCCAGCCGACTGCGCCGATGGTGTTGACTGCCGCGAAGGCGCGGTACGAGGCTCGGGCGACGTGCCGCGGCAGGACCGTGCGGGCCTGGAGCAGGGCGATTGCCCGCTGTCGAAGTCGACTCGCGGGGTGTCTTCTCGACAGGTATGCGCCAACGCGAGGTCCGTAGCGTCGACGGGCCAGAAACGATGCGTGATCGGATCCGATTAGCCATCCCACTCCGCTTAGTACGGACAGCCCGATCCCTAGGTGCTGGTGGAATCCGATCAGTCCGCAAAGGGTGCTGACGCTGCGTGTGACGGCGGGCTTGGTGATCTTTGCTCGTGTGGTTCGGGTCTTGGTTTTCGTCGGGTTTGGCTGAACGCAGTGATCGGCAGCTTCCTCCTGGTGGCTCGCCACGGCGCCGTGGTGCATGCGGAAGCGTGACGACGAGGGGGGACGGGAACCGTTGACGGGCCCCAGGGTGGCTCGGGGGGAGTCTCGGGTTCGGTGTTGCGGGCCACACAGTGTGCGGAACGGTGTGGGGGTTAGGTACATCGGCTGGATCCTTCGGTGTCCGCCTGACGTGCCTCAGTGGTGATAGGCCGAGGTGTGCGGTGGTGGGGGTGGGAGCTGGTGGATCGGACCGTCGTGATGAGGGCGGCAACGGATCCACCGCGGATAGCAAGATCGGCGACGTTGAATGTGGAGGGGTACCCGCTGACGTGTATCCAGTCGATGACTGCGCCGCGACCTTGGGCCGGGGATCTGGCGAGGCGGTCGGCGAGGTTGCCGAGCGCGCCGCCGAGCGTGACGGCCCAGGCAAGTGCTGCGCTCCGTTCCTGCGTTTGTATCGCAAGGACGGCTACGCCGGCGGTCACCACGATTGCGAGCGCTGTGACGAAGAGCTGGTGGCCGCCCTCGACTCCGAAGCTCGCACCGGTGTTGTGGACCAGCCGAAGTGAAAGCCAGCGAACGCTTGCATTGGCATGTGAGCCGATGAGCGTGACCGCGAGGGTCTTGCTGAGCTGATCGGCGAGCAGGACAGTGATCGTAACCCAAGCGACCGCGTGGCGACGGTTGCCCGATACCGGTGAGTGGATGGGCGTCTTCGTATCACGGGTGGAGGCCGGGCGCAGCATCACGATGTACCCGTGGGTTGAAGTTGTTCGTCGCCGTTGGTGCGGGCCGATTCGAACTGTCGACGAACTATGCTCCTGGCGGCGCCCAGCAACGTAGGTAGCAGTAGCAGCAGCGTCGATGCCTCAGCCACGACGCTGAGCAGTGACTGCGGCGATGGCTGCCAGCCTCGTTCTGTGAACCCGAATATCCCGACGGTGCGGGAGAGGGCAAAACCTGTCAGTGCGCCTGCAGCCGCGCCGGCTGCTCCAAGCCGCAGGTATACCGGGCCACCAATGAGTACTAGCAGTGCGAGCCCGAAGGACACGCTCGTCTGGACGAGGAACGGCACCCCGATGACGTGGATGAACCGGTACCCGTTGAGATAGAGGTAGGCGTGGATGTAGCCGCTGACGGCGAGTGTCGTGGCGAGCGCTACCCGAATAGGGACGTCCGTACCGATGCGCCGGTTCATGTCAGCTGCTCGTCGGTGACCGCGAGAGAATGGTTTCCCTCTGTGTAGGTGATGGTGCGTATCCCCAAAGCGGCTTTGAGGTGCCCGGCCGGAAGGACTTGCGGGGTTGGTGCTGGGCCGTGACCTGGTGCGGGGAGGGGGTAGGCGGTGGTTGTAGCGGATCGGAAGGTGACGTTTCCTTCGGTCTTGCTGAACAGTTGGTGGACGTGGCCGTTGAGGCAAGTCACGGACGCGAATCGTTTGAGCAGGGCCAGAACTTGCAGGGCGTCATCGGTGCCCCAGCCCCATTTGGGGTACATCGCGAACAGTGGGATGTGGCTGAACACCACGATGGGTGTGTCCGATCCAAGACCCGCAACGTCTTTTCGTACGAAGTCGATCTGGTCCCCACCGAGGTGGCCGAGCTTCTCCAGGCTGAGGGTGTTCACCAGAGCGATGAAGTGCACGCCATGGGTGTCGAAGGAATACCAACCTTCTCCGCTGGTTCCGGCTCCGAACCGCTGCCGGTAGGCGTGCCCGGCATCGCCGATCGAGTCGTGTTCGCCGGGAACGGTGAACACTCTGCCGGTGCGCACCTCGGTCAACATTTGGTGGACCTGGTCGAACTGCGCGGACGTGGACAGGTGGGTCAGATCACCGGTGTGCATGACGAAGTCGGGCGGCGTCGACAGGGTGTTGATCTTATCGATGGCCTCGGTGAACGACGCGGTGACGTCGGTGTTCGCCGGCCCGGTGAAGCCGATGTGGCTGTCTGAGACTTGGACGAATCGCAGAACCTTGGCGTCTGCCGCCGCGGCTGCCGCTCTCGAAGAGGTGTCCTGGTGGTCGGCGATGTGGCTGATCACTTCGCCGCTGGACACCGTCAGGACGACAGCGGATCCGAACCAGCCGGCGTGGCGTAACAGTTGGCGGCGACTCATCCCATCGGGGGTTGCAGTTTCGGCGGGTCGGAGCGATTCGGCGTCGGGGACCTGGTCGCTCATGCAGTCACCGTCACCGTGGCGGTCATGAACGGGTGGATGGTGCAGAAGTAGGAGTACGTCCCGACGGCGGTGAAGGTGTGGGTGTAGCTCTGGCCGGTGTTCAGCGGCGAGGATTTCAGGGGTCCACCGCCTCCGGTGCTGGTCACGGTGTGCGCGTCGCTGTCCTTGTTGGTCCATGTGACGGTTGTCCCGACTTTCACGGTCATGGCGGTCGGCGCGAACGCGAAGTTCTTGATGGATACCGCGTCACCGGCTACCGGCGCCTGCGAGCTGTGATCCTCCCCCGATGTCGAGGGCATGGTCATCGGCGGCATCGTCGTAGTGCCGGAGGCAGCACCGGTAGCGGTCGAACCCGGCAGGCCAGCCAGCGATTGTCCCGCTCCCGGGGTGAGCGGCGGCGGTGCGCCCTGCGCTGTATACCCGGAGTTGCTGCTGCACGCGGTCAGCGTGAGGATTGCGGCAGCCGCTGTTGCAGCCAGACTCAGAGCGGCATTGCGCCGGTGGGACTTCACATGGGGATCTAGGAACACGTCTGTCGTTTCCATTCTCGTTAACGTTGGGGGACAGCAGGTCACGTAGAGAGATAGGTGGGGGGGTTACGCCCGTGCAGTCCTGAGGTGGCGGGCGCTGTATCTCCGTTGCATATCTGTCCACGACGGCTCACCCGAGCCGTCTGCGTCCTGACATGACGGGACGACGGACTGGCCGAGGCGAATCCACGATTTGCGGCCTGCGAAGGAGAAGCATCATGACCACAGCCGTGACCGGCATCTACCGCGGACGTCAAGACGAGCCCGCTCCACCCGTCGTACCGGCTGGTGGCTGGCAGGTCGATCCGTTGCGTTCGACGGCGGCGTTCACTGCGCGGCTGGCCGGCCGGTCGATACGGGGGCGGCTGCCGCTGATGGGCCGGGCGATCGTTACCCCATCGATCGAGGATTCGACGGCGCAACTCATCGCGATGACCGATGCCGTAAGCACCGGAAATCGGGTGATCGATCGACTACTTACCGGTCCCGCGTTCCTGGACGCCGGAGTCTTTCCCGAGATCAGCTTTCAGTCCGAGATTCTGGTCTGTGTCCCGAATGGTTGGCGGGCCGTCGGGCAGCTCGCAGTTAAGGGATCCCAGTATCCCATGGTGGCTGAACTTGATGTCGATCTTCGTCACGCACGGTCCGGGGGGGCGACGATGATCCTCACAAGCCGGTGGGTTCTCGACTCGTCTTGGATCACGACGCAACGAGTAACCGCGCTGAGCCGGCGCGTTGTCATGACGTGTTCGGTCGCGCTTGACCACAGCGCGGCACTCGAGGAATGACGGAGATCGCGAACCTGGCTGACATGCCCACGCTCCCCTCAGGAGCGTGGGCACGTCGGTTGAGGCGTTGCGGGCGGTCAGGGGGCGAAGGTTGCCGTTGCGACGGCTGACCCGGTCGAGCTGACCAGCTTCGCTGCCTTGAGCTGGCTGACGCTGACGTCGCCGATGGTCTTGGAGAACTGGCCTATTCCGTTGTGGACCGTGAAGGTCCCGAAGGCGACGGTCGTGCCGTTGCCGACCTGGAGCATGCACGTCAGTGGTCCGTCGTAGTGGGGCACGTCCACGTTCATGAAGACCCAGGAGGGATGGCCGTGATAGGCGACGATCTGTCCGAGCACCTGACCGGAAGCCGAAGCGAAGGTTCCAGTGCGTAGCGCTGTCCCGTGGGGTACCTGACCGGTCGCAGCGGGTGCTCTATGAGTGTCGCTGAGGCTGGTCGTGGCAAGCGCAGTTCCTGTCACCAGCACGGCCGCCGTCGTGGCGGAGATGAGCACCCATCGGGTCCGGCGGGCCGGTGCCGGACGGTATTCCGGCTGGGTCGATGGGGTCATCTGCTCGGATAACTTCGCGTACAGATCCGTCACGAACTGCTCGCGAGGTGCTGCCTCGCCCGGACGCGCAGCACGCAGAGCGATAGCGGTCCGCAGGATCTCGGCGTCCTGGGGGTCGGCTCGGAATCGCTTCGGGCGCCGTCCAGTGGCGAGTGCGTCGACAAAGGCAGCCAGCCGACGGGTGTTCATTGCCCGGCCTCCGCAGCGACATTCGCGGCCATTTGCAGGGCGCGGTGTTGGAGGACCTTGGCGTTGCTGACGCTGATCTCCATGATGTGCGCCGCCTCCTTGATTGAGCACGCTTCGAGGAACCTCAGCTCGAGAATGCGTCGGTAGCGCTCGGGAAGTACCGCGAGAATTTTGCGTGCGCGTTCTGGCGCATCGCTGGGCGAGTCATCCCCGGTCGATTCGTTGAGGTAGCTCAGGTCTGTTTCGGGGTCGATCGTGGTGACGGGCTGGCCCAGGCGTCGACGCCAGTAGGAGGCGAGAACCGTCCTCGCGGTGACGAGCAGGTAGGACCGGACCTCTCCCCTCGACGCCGACAACCGCAGCGGGGGCAAAGCGGTACTGAAAATCTCGGAGGTGAGGTCTTCGGCGTCCGCGCGGTTGCCGACTCGTGCGTACATCAGTCGGTAGAGCCGGTCGACGTTGTCGCGGTAGATCGACTCCCAGTTGGGGTAGGCATCGTCGTCAACCACGTGCAGGTACGCAACGTCGCCCCCGCTCGATGCGGGTTGCGCACGCTCGGGTTCTTGGAAAGCTCGCGATGAATTCATCATGTCACCCTGGAATAGGGCCTTGGGTTACACCTGCGGTCGCCGGACCCAAATCTCACTGACTGCGTTGGGTGAGGAATCGACCCGGCACCACATCCGGCCGGCGTACGGCGCCCGCTTCATCCACGTCGTGTGTAACCCGCGGGTAGATCAGCTCCTAGCAACAGAAGTTGAGCTTGCGGCGCACGGCAACGGACGCCCTGCGCCGGACCTACAGGATGGAAACCAGGTCATGGACCAACGGAGAGTCTCAAGCCGCCTACGCAGTGATCGGGACGGGGCAGCCGAGCTGACCCTCCCGCCAGGTGCAGTCCGAACCATCGGGGCCTTGCTGGCATTGGCAGTGGCAGCTGCTCACGTGGCCGATCAGGGTGGCGTGACCGCGTTCACGGCGCCGCACGGGCTGGGTTGGGGGTACCGGCTCATCGAGATCGGCGGCCTGCCCGTCGCAGCGACACTCCTATGGCCGCGGTCGGGCCAGCTGGGCTGGACCGCGGCGGCACTTCTCGCTGTCGGCCCCTTTGTCGGCTACCTCGCCTCGCGCACCGTCGGAGTTCCTGGCGATCCCTGTGACTTCGGAAACTGGACTGACTGGGTAGGGACGCTGGCCCTGATTGTCGAAGCAGCCCTCTTCACGACCAGCCTCGCGATGCTCTTCGGATTGCCACGGACACGACCGCCGTCTTCGGTGAATCCCGCCGCCCCCAACCCCGACGCTCGTGTGAGCTCGATCGCGGGCGCCGTTCTACAACGGTGACGAACCGGCGCACAAAGTCGACCGGCCCTGCCGCCTTGTAACCAACCTCGTATTACTCATCATCAAGTCCACTCGCTCCGCTCGGTGGGTGGTGCCGCAGCTGCAGTCATCGCACAGAACTGCAGCTGCGCCATCGCTGACTGATGAGCCAATGAAAGAAGGCATCATGCGACACCCCGTATCACCGTTGCTGCCATCGCGGTGGCCGCAGCTGCGACGATTGGCGGATTTGCAATCGCGTCTGCCGCAACCAGTTCCAACTCCTACGGTTCTAGCGGTGCGTCGTCTCGTGCGTCGTCCACCCCGGCTGGCGGCGCGCTCACGGTACCTACTGCCGAAGCAACGGTGCGCGGAGACCACGAGCCGATCCTTGTCGACTCGCACGGTCTACCGCTCTACTTCTACAGGCCCGACACCACCGTGACATCGCGCGTCACCGGTCAGCTCGCCGTCCTCTGGCCGCCACTGGTTGCCGCAGCACCAACCTCGGGCGGCGTGACGGGTCGAGTTACTTCGGTGACGACGACCACCGGCGCGCAGGTCGTCTACAACGGCCACTTGCTTTACACCTTCGTCGACGACCGGCCGGCAAGGTAACTGGTCAAGGCGTGCAGAACTTCTTCGTCGCCACACCGAACCTCGGCGTCGGCGCTACCAGCAACCTGCCGCTCCCTAGCCCTCGGTCCGGCGGCGGTTATACCTACGGCTACTGACGTTGTGGCCGCGATTGCTCGACCGGCCATCGGCCGTAAGGATGGCTGCGCGCGGCGTAGCCTCACCCTCCAACCTGACGGAGACTACGCATGACCGTCCGACACCGCGTTCCGGAATTCCCTCGTCGCACCCGGGGTGCGGCCCCAACGGAATCTTCGGCGCAACAAGGGTCGGCGACCTTGACGTCGCCGACCAGTTTCAGCTGCCCGTCGAGCACGGCCGCCGACGGCATCGCGGAGCGCGAAGGACCGAGTGTGGTTCTGCTGGATGGCCCGGTTGGAACGCCGTTCATGTGGCATCGGGTGCTGCCTGTGCTACGCACTCGGGGCGTGCAGGCTCTCGTCGTTAAGCGCTCCGAGAGTTCGATGACGGCTCCTCATACCGATGCTCGGAAAACTGCGGAAAGCGATGTTGCGCAGGTTCTCGCCGAGCAGGGCACCGCTGTGGTCGTCGGCTACGGCCTCGGCGCGAGCACCGCGTTGGCCATGGCGGCCAGCGCACCGCATCGAGTGCGCGCGCTCGTCCTGATCGCGCCCGCGGCTGGCCTCCAGCCGATCGGCATCGCCGACCGCCTGCTGGCTGCACCGGTCGCCGGTCCAGTAGTCGCGTGCATCGGATTTCGTTTGGTCGCTCTCGCGCTGCAGGTACCTGCACTGCGCAGGAGAATCCTGGTCACGCGAGGGGGCCTGTGCGCCAGCAATGCCGAACACGCGGTCCATCACCTCGCGTCCAGGTCGACGTGGCGTACGTTCCTCAGCGCGCAACGCCGCCTTGTCAGCGACCATCAACGACGATACGACCAGTTGGGTCGCATCGCCTGCCCGATCGTCATCGTCGATGGAGCCTACGATCGAGCCGTCACTCGCCGCATCGGGGCTACAGTGCGCAGGCTGCTTCCCGGTGCGGAACTCGTCTCCAGTTCCGCGGCTGGACACCTGATTCCGCTCGATGACCCGGACTCGGTCGCCGACGCGATCTTGCGCGCGCTGCGTCGCGAATACCGCAACTCCCTCGGTGGAATGGACGTCTCTGCCCGCACTTAGGTTAGCCGGTTGCTGCGGCGGCTCCGCGGCTCGGCGGCTCGGCGGCCGGCATCGATGGCGTCGATGGCGATGACCAGAGGCGGTGCCCTGATGGCCGCGTCATCGGTGGTCCTCGCATCCCACACGATCTATCGATGGGGCCCGATCAACACCTATCGGGACCAATTGCTGCGCGGACTGATGAGTGCCCTCGACGTCGCGGTCACGTCGCTGGTCCTCGCCGATATATTCGGCATGCTGCTCGCGATGTGGCGGATGGCGCCACGGTGGTACTCGTGGCCGGCCGCGTTCTACATCAACATCTTTCGCAGAGTGCCGCCGCTGGTGTCGGTGATCTGGGTCTACTTCGGCCTGGCGCTGGCACTCAACATTCAGTTCAGTTTCTTTGAGGCGAGTGTTGTCGCACTAGTCCCGCTCTATTCAGCGTTCCTCGCCGGTCACACAGACGACCGCCGAGAGATCGAGAACTCCGAACTAGTGATCGCCACCGGCGTGGCCGCGCGGACCTTAGCCGGGCCCGAGTGCGCTGGTCCACACGATCGGTACTTCGGACGACGCGTCAGCGCTGCGCGCGGCACTGACCCAGACTCCCCGAGTAGACGTGGTCGGGGCTGGGTTTATCGGAGCCGAATTCGCATCAGCGGCTCGTGACTATGGATGCCAGGTATCCATCGTCGAGATCTAGGACGTCCCCCTGGCGCACTTGCTCGGCGCGGAAGTCGGGGCGCAACTCGCCGAACTGCACCGCATCGGGGGCGTCGATCTGGTTACCAAAGTCTGCGTTGACCGCCTCGAAGGCACTGAACGGGTCGAAGCCGTGGCCGTGACCGGTGGCCGCGTCCTACTGGGCCGACCTCGTCGTGGGCGGGATCGGAACCCGCCCGGCGACGGCGTGGCTGCAGGCCCCGGGTTCGCCTATAGTCGACGGGGTCGAGTGCGACGAGCACCTGCGAGTGCTGGGCTTTGATGGAATCCATGCTGCAGGCGACGTCGCCCGCTGGATCCATCCGCTCTACGGTTCTCCGATACGACTCGAGCATTGGACGAACCAATGAGCACGGTGCGATCGTAGCCGCCGACATCCTGGGCAGCCCAGTCCACGTTCGCAGCTGCCCTACACATCTGTTCCGACCAGTACGGCCACGGTTTAGATCGCCGGACGACCGTCGCTGGGAGCGCTAGCCACATTTCGCGGTGATGCGCGGCACGACTTGGCGGCGCTCTACTCCGACGACGACGGGGCTGCGGTGGGCGCGGTGGTCGTCGATGCCCACGCGCCTTCATGATCCTCCTCAAGGCAGTCTCCCGGCGTGCTCCGCTCGACGAGATCGAACTGCGGCCCAATCGAACTGCGGCCTACGAACCGAACCCCCGCCGAGTGAGAGATGACAGGAAAAGACAGGCGATGGCACTGACCGAGGAAGGGCTCATCGAGGTCGAAGGACGTGCATAGCCGGTGGGCCGACTCGCCATCGGAGCCAGGGCGCAATATGGCGTCGGGCACGACCGACCCGCAGTTCCGTTGCTGCGCGGGGGATCGCAAGGATCCTGGGGCGCCGCCCGGTTGTGCTTACGGCGCCGTTGCCGGGGCGAGCACCGTCTGCGTCTGTGTCCGGATGCGTGCGGCTTGACTCGCGAATGGCCGTGCGTATGCCGAGCTCAGGTTCACGCACGACGAGTCGGAGGTTCCTCTCCAGCAACGGCGCTGACAAGTCCATTGATGCGGTGCATCAATATTCGCCTTGGCCTACCCTCCAGGCTTGTAGTAGTACGTACCAGTTGTCCTCACAGGTTCGGTCGCCCCCGCGTGCGGGCCACTCGATCTTGGCTTTCGTAGACACGCGTCGTCAGCCATTGCAGGAGCCGAAATTGCAATCTCGGGTAGATGCGTAAGGTCCCATCGGCCATCTCGCGTACCGAGTATTGCTGAAGGCGGCCAGTAGCCGGCCCGTCGACTCGCTTGCCCGTCCTGACGTCGAAGCGCCAGCCGTGGCGGGGGCACTCCACAACTCCTCGATTGAGAACGCCTTGGCTCAGCGCCACGCCGCGGTGTGGACACCTGTCTTCGAAGGCATAGACACGGCCCTCGATTCGGGTGAGGCAGACGGCCGATCGGCAGGCCGGCACGGATACGCGAAGAAGGCTTGACGTGGATACGTCCCGCGGTCCGAGATCGATCATCTTCATCTGGAACCCCGGTTCTACCTTGACTTTCTACGGTCTACTGTATTCAATCTGGAGACGAAACCAAATGCCAGATGCACGCGACATGACCTGGACCACATCCCTTTCTTCCGAACACGTGGAGGCCCTCGACATGCGTACGCCCCTCGGACCCGACCTTCGAATTTCGGGACATTCTGAAACCGGTGACCGTTCCAAAACGCTTGGCCCGCGATGCGTTGCACTTCTGAAACGGCCTAGCAGGGGGAGAGACGCGACGCGCACCAGGAGTCGCGGTGAATCGCCAAGGCCTCGGAGAACGCGATGACAAGGGAGCCCAGGGAACAGGCTCCGACCCAGAGGCAGCCTGGTGACCGACCGCCACCGGATGGTTCAGCTGCAGAAGGGATTCGCGATACGGCGAGCAGCGCTCTAAACGTCCCCGTCGGCCGGCGACAGATTCTTACGTTCCTGATGGCCGCTCCGTTGCTGACCATCGCCACGAAGGTTGGCGCGGACGCGTGGAAACCTGAGGCCGCGGGCGCGGCGACGCTAGGTCCGATTCCTTCCTTGCCGTCGGCAGAGGACATCCTCGACCTTGTAGATGTGGTGCAGCTTGCCTGCGAACCGACCATCGGCCTCGTCAAGCTGGAGGTCGGTGATGACGGCGTCGCGCGTCTGAATCTGCCGCGCGTCGAACTTGGCCAGGGCATCACCACCGCGATCAGCATGCTCATCGCGGAAGACCTGGATATGTCACTTTCGATGGTCGAGGTGA
>JALYIS010000157.1 GCA_030775705.1 Actinomycetota bacterium | reverse complement strand
ACGAAGGGGCCCGATCGGGCCCCTTCGTCGTTTATCGCCGATCCTGAGGCTCAAGCCGGTAGGATCTCGCCCGTCTCGGGATCGTGGGGATCGGTGGTGGCCTGGTTTTGCTCCGCCCTGCCATCGCCGCAGCCGCGTCGGCTGCGGGAGGATTTGAGGCGGTAGCTGTCGCCGTTCAGGCTGAGGATGCTGACGTGGTGGGTCAGCCGGTCGAGCAGCGCGCCGGTGAGCCGCTCCGAGCCCAGGACCGAGGTCCAATCCTCGAATGGCAGGTTCGAGGTCACCACGGTCGAGCCGCGCTCGTAACGCTGGGAGAAGGTCTCGAACAGCAACTCGGCCCCCGTCGGCGAGAGCGGCACGTAGCCGAGTTCGTCGACGATCAGCAGCTTCACCGAAGCCAGTTCGCGCTGCAGCCGGAGCAGACGGCGCTCGTCGCGTGCCTCCAGGAGCTGGTTGACCAGAGAGGCCGCGGTGGTGAACGCGACCGAGAAGCCCTTCTGGCAAGCCGCCAGGCCGAGAGCCAAGGCGATGTGGGTCTTGCCGGTGCCGGAGTTGCCGAGTGCGATGACGTTCTCCCGGCCAAGGATGTAGCCGCAGCGCGCCAGCTCCAGCACGAGCATCTTGTTCAGGCTCGGGATCGCAGTGAAGTCGAAGGTGTCGAGGCTCTTCACCGCCGGGAAGCGTGCCGACCGGATCCGGCGTTCGACCATGCGCCGTTCGCGATCGATGAGTTCCAGCTCGACCAGCCGGAGTAGGTAGCGCGGATGGTCGATGCCGCCATGGGCGCACTCCCGGGCGACCTTGTCGTACTCGCGCAGCACCGTGGGCAGCTTCAGCTGCTTGAGGTGGTGGGCGAGCAGGATCCCCGGCGTGCCGCCGGTGGTGCCGCCCGGCATCGTCTCGTCACGTGCCGCGCTCATGCCGCCACCTCCGGCACCAACACCGTGTAGTCGGCGGCCACGGTCGTCCTCACTGCGGTCCTGGGCAGATGCGGGTAGGCCGCCAGGTCGAGCCGGGGCGGTCGTCGTTCCAGCCGGGCCAGCGCGATCAGCTTGACCGCGTCGAAGCCGATCGCACCGAGGCGGATCGCGTCGGTGACGGCCGAGGCCACGACGTCCTTCGGCATCGCCTCCATCAGGCGCAGCACCTGGATGAACTCCCGCTTGCCGCGGTTACCCATGCGCGCCTCCAGGAGGTGGCGTAAGTGCTGGAACGCCTCGGGCAGATCCCAGCCCTGGAGCGCGGCCGCCTGGTCGAGGGCGTTCGGTTTGGTCTCGATCAGCGCGAGGTAATGCAGCGGATCGGACACGAACACGCCGGTGCCGTAGCTGCGCTCATGCCGCGCGATCTCGATGCCGCCGCATAGGATCACGACCTCCTCGACGAAGCCCTTCACCATCACGTCCCGGAAGCCGTAGGCGGTCGGCACCGAGTAGTCGTTGCAGCGATAGCGAACCAGCGCGGTCGAGGAGACCCGCCCAGCCCGCTTCTCGCTGGGCTCCAGCGGGACCGCCGGCAGGGCACGCAGGACGGCACGATCGGCGGCCAGTCGCGTGCCGATGCTCTCGGCATGCTGTCCGGCCCGCTCATCCTGCCGGATCCGGCAGCGTCGCTCCAGATCCGCGTTCAGCGCCTCGAAGGAGGCCGCCTCCGGAGCCGGGGTCATGAAGTTGGACCGGGCGTACTTGACCAGGCCTTCGACCTTACCCTTGTCGTTGCCCTTGCCCGGACGCCCGAAGCGGTCCCGGAATAGGTAGTGGCTCACCAGCTCGGTGAAGGCGCGGGTGCGCTCGCGCTGGCCGCCACCGCAGATCTTGGCGACCGCGATCTTGGTGTTGTCGTAGAGGATCGACAGCGGCACGCCGGCGAAGAAGTCGAAGGCGGCGACGTGCCCGTCGAGGAACGCCTCGGTGGTCTCCCGCGGATACGCCTTCACGAAGCAGGCGTCGGAATGCGGCAGGTCCATGCAGAAGAAGTGGATCTTCCGGCGTACGCCGCCGATGGTGGCGACCGCCTCGCCGAAGTCGACCTGGGCATGGCCCGGCGGGTGCGCCAACGGCACGAAGGTCTCCCGACCACTCGCGCGTGCGATCCGGACGTGGTCCTTCACCACCGTGTAGCCGCCGCCGTAGCCGTGCTCGTCGCGCAGACGCTCGAAGATCCGCTTGGCCGTGTGACGCTGCTTGACGGGTGCAATCCGGTCCGCCTCCAGGATCGCATCGATCACCGGCAGCAGTGACCCCAGCTTCGGCTTCTCGATCGGCTTCGAGCGCGTGTAGCCCGGTGGCAGTGAGAACCGGCACATCTTGGCAATCGTCTCGCGATTGAGCCCGAATACCCGGGCTGCCTCGCGACGAGAGTGGCCGTCGATGAAAACGAACTGCCGAACGGCCGCGTAGACTTCCACGGCAAACATCCTGGGCCCCTCCCGAAAGAGAAGCCTCTCCACTGGCCGGCTTTTACCCCGGCCGCATCAGCACCCCGCCGACGCTCCAGTGGATGGTTTTGTCACCGCCCTACACAGCCAGCTCGTGTTGACCTGATCCGAACCTAAAGCAGGCCGGCCGAGGTCGAACCATAGCGGATATGGCAC
>JALYIS010000156.1 GCA_030775705.1 Actinomycetota bacterium | reverse complement strand
GCAGCGGTGCGACCGCGCCGGGTACGCCGATGTTGTGCGCGCGCAGCCGCCAGGTGAGCGCCGGGCCAGTGGGACCGTGGCCCGGCAGCACGTCGCCGTGCAGCTCGGCCGCCAGCTCGGACCAGTGACAGTTGGCCAGCGGCCCGAGCACGTGAACTGCCTGGTCCATGCCCAGCAGTGCCGAGCAGAGTGCCATCGCCGTCGCGCTGTGCGTTATCAGGACGGCGGTGTCTACCTCCGGCAGGCTGCGAAATGCGGCCAGTGCCCTTTCGGCGACCTGTCCACGACTCTCCCCACCGCGGCGGCTCACGTCTCTGCCGGCCATCCAATCCAGGTACTCGTCCGGGTAGCGTTCGCGGACATCGTCGCGGGTGAGGCCCTCCCAGTGGCCTAGTGAACGCTCGCGCAAGCGCGGATCCAGCTGAACCTTCAGCCCGGCCGCGGCCGCGACCGGCTCGGCGGTCTGGGTGGCGCGCACCGCATCGGAACTCACCAGCGACCCTGGCTCGAGCGCCGCGACCAGGGCGGCGACCTCGTATGCCTGGATGCGCCCGACGTCGTCCAGCGGCGGATCGGCCTGCCCCTGGAATCGACGCTCGGCGTTCCATGCTGTCCGGCCGTGCCGCAGCAACACCACTCGGCGAACCGGCACGTCAGGACCCGCCGGGGTCCGATCCCGCCGGAGCCGGTGCCGCCCGCGCCTGCTCGGTCGCGAACGGTATGAATGGGCAGTCCTTCCAGAGTCGCTCCAGTGAATAGAACACCCGCTCCTCGGCGTGTTGGACGTGAACGACGATGTCGGAGTAGTCGAGCAGCACCCAGCGCCCGTCACGACGCCCCTCGCGCCGCAGCGGCTTCGCACCGGACTGGCGCAGCTTCTCCTCGACCTCGTCGACGATGGCTTCGACCTGGCGCTCGCTGTTGCCGGTGGCGATGACGAAGATGTCGGTGATCGCCAACCGGCCGCTGACATCGATCAGCACGATGTCGGAGGCGAGTTTGTCCGCCGCCGCGTTGGCGGCAACGAGCGCTAGGTCGTGCGCATGCTCAGTGGCGGTCACAACGAACGAGTCTACGGGGCGTCGCGGTACAGGCCGTGCTTGTTGATGTACTGCACAACACCGTCGGGGACCAGGTACCAGATCGGGTGGTCGGCCCGTACCCGGGCGCGGCAGTCGCTCGAGGAGATCGCCATCGCCGGAACGTCGAGCAAGGTCGCGGAATCGGTGGGCAGGTGTGCATCGCTCAGTTCATACCCGGGACGGGTGACTCCCACGAATCGCGCGAGTGTCAACGCGTCGTCGGCGTCACGCCAGGACAGGATCTGTCCAAGCGCGTCAGCGCCGGTGATGAAGAAGAGTTCAGCACCCGGGCGCCGGGCGGCGATATCTGTGATCGTGTCGATGGTGTAGGTCGGGCCCGCACGATCTATGTCGACCCGGCTGACCCAGAACCGGGGATTGGATGCCGTGGCGATGACGGTCATCAGGTAGCGGTGTTCGGCCGTGCTGACCACCCGCTCGACCTTCTGCCAGGGCGCTCCGGTTGGCACGAAGATGACTTCGTCCAGGCTGAAGAGGGCCTGCACCTCCGAGGCTGCGACGAGGTGTCCGTGGTGGATGGGGTCGAACGTGCCGCCCATGATTCCCACTCGCATCGCCATGCCGAGATCCTAGGCGGCGCGCGGCGGCCTCATGGCAGGGATGGCAGGGAGGCGTGTGTCCGAGAGTGTCCTACGGTTGTCAGACAAGACATCACAGACGATCGTCACACAAACGTAGGACAACTTCGGGACGCACTGCCCCCCGCCGGAGCGGCCGGGCAGCACCAGCGGTGGCCGCCGGCGGCCGGGCCAAGCGCTACCAGTGGACGCCGCGCAGGATGTGCGCGAACGCCACGCTCTCGGTGGACGGCTCCTGCACCTTCTCGGTGCGCTCGCTGCCACGTGCGGCCTTCGAGTCCGGGAACATCTTGTAGCCGGCGTTGAGAATGACATCGACCCCACGAGGGGCGATCTGGTACATCAGCTCGCCCGCGTTGCCGAGGGTGGTGCCCACCTTCTTGGGTTTGCGGATCATCGCCTTGCAGATCATATCCGCGGCCTCGGCCGGCGTGATGGTCGGGAAGCGGTCATACATCGTGGTGGGCGCGATCATCGGGGTGCGCACCAGCGGCATATGAATGGTCGTCAGGTGAATCCCGTCATCGATCACCTCGGAGGCGATGCACCGCGAGAACGCGTCCAGGGCGGCCTTCGAGGCGACATAGGCGGAGAACCGCGGCGTGTTGGTCTGCACACCGATCGAACTGATGTTGATGATGTGCCCGCCCTTGCGGCCGTCGGCGCTGGGCTGGCGCATCAGCGGCAGCAGGCTGAGGATCAGGCGCACAGCCCCGAAGTAGTTGAGCTGCATGGTCCGCTCGAAGTCGTGGAAACGGTCGTAGGACAACGAGATCGACCGTCGGATGGACCGGCCCGCGTTGTTGACCAGGACATCGACGCGCCCGTGCTCGTCCTGGACCTCCTTCGCTAGTCGCTCGATGTCGCCGATGTCAGACAGGTCGCAGCGGTGCACGAAGGCGATGCCACCCAGGTCCGCGATCTCCATTCGGGTCTGTTCCAGCTTCTCCGCGGTCCGGGCCACGAGGATGACCCGCCCCCCGGCGGCACCGACACGCAGTGCGGTGGCGCGCCCGATCCCCGAGGACGCACCGGTGATCATCACCGTCTTACCCTTGATGGCCCGCGAGAGCGAGCGGTCCTTGCGTCGGTCCGGGCTGTAGGTGCGCTCCCAGAACTCCCAGAGCGTCTGTGCGTAGGACCCCAGCGGCGGTACCTCGATACCCGTCCCCGCGAGCGCCTGCTGCGTCTTGGTCGAGTCGAACTTGGTCGGGTAGTTGATGTAGTGCAGTACCTCGCGCGGGATGCCCAGCTCCGCCAGGACGAGGTCGGTCGCCTGCTTGGCGCCGGGGAGTCTGGTGAGCCCTGACTTGATCGGGCCGGGGATCGCATCCAGAAAGCGGGTATCGACGTTCATCGCGAACTGCGGGGCATGGGCGGCCTTGGCAAAGACGTTGGCCATGCCGCCCACCGTCAGCGGTTCCGGGTCGGTGAGGTGAAAGGCCCGGCCGTCGAGATCGGGAGCATGGGCAAGGTGGTCGATCGCCTTGACCACGTAGTCGACCGGGACCAGGTTGATCGGGCCACCCTCGATGCCGACCCCCCGCAGCCAGGACGGCGCGAGCCCCCTGAGCCGCTGGATCGCCCGGAAGAAGTAGTACGGCCCGTCAATCTTGTCGATCTCGCCCGTCTCGGAGTGGCCGACCACGATCGCTGGCCGGTACACCCGCCAGGGCACGGTGGATTCCTTGCGGACCACGGCTTCGGAGAGATGCTTGGTCTCGTAGTACGGGTTGTTCTCGATATCGACTGCCTCGTCGAACATGTCTTCGGTGAAGGTCCCGGGGTACAGCCCGGCCGCGGCGATCGAGCTGACCAGATGGAAATGTTCGGCGTGAATGGCCTCGGCCAGGTGTACCGCGTGCCTGGTGCCCTCAACGTTGGCAACCTTCTGCCTGTCCGCGTCGGCGGTGAGGTCATAGATCGCCGCCAGGTGCAGGAAGTGTTCGATCTTGCCGTCCAGGCGCGCGAGGTCGTCCGCCTCCATGCCCAGGCGATCCTTGGAAAGGTCACCGATCACCGCGACGACCCGCTTGTCGTCGGTGCCGAGGCGTTCGCGCAGATCGTCGAGCTTGTCCAGCGAGCTCGCCCGGCACAGCACGTAGATGGTGCCCTCGCGCTTGAGCAGCTCGGCCATCAGGAACCGCCCGATGAAGCCGGTCGCGCCGGTCACGAAGTACGCCATGGTCTCCCCCAGAAGCAAGTGTTACTGGCAGTCTCGTGCACCGGGTCCGGATAATCCAACCCGAAGCCGACCGTGCCGCCCCGTCCTGGAGGAACCGCATGCCTGTGACCGTCGCCGTGACCGGCCCTACAGGGGAAATCGGCATCTCTGCCGTCGACGCCCTGGAGGCCGAGCCAACCGTCGAGCGCATCATCGGTCTCGCGCGGCGCCCCTTCGATCCGGCGGCCAGAGGCTGGGTCAAGACTGAATACGTCCAGGCTGACATCCTCGATCGGAGCGCGATCGACGACCTGGTGCGCGAAGCTGATGTCGTCGTGCACCTGGCGTACCTGATCATGGGGTCGCGGGCCGAGAGCAGGCGGATCAACCTCGCCGGCACGCGCAACGTCTTCGAGGCCACCGTGGCAGCGGCCCGTCCGCGCAGGCTCGTGTACACCTCCTCGGTGGCGGCCTACGGATACCACGCCTCGAATCCGGTGCCACTCACCGAGGACACCCCCACCCGCGGTTCGAAGGAGCATTACTACTCTGAGCAGAAGGCCGAGTGTGAAGCTCTGCTGCACGAGGTCACCGACAACACCGGCGTCGCGGTCTACGTCCTGCGCCCCTGCATCGTTGCCGGACCCCGCGCCACGATGCTCGCCGACTCGATGCCGTGGCGAGCGCTGGTGCAGCTCGCCCCGCGGGCGTTTCGCGGTGTCCTGGGCACCATTCCGAACCTGTTGCCGCTGATGCCCGACCCCGGAGTCGGGTTGCAACTGGTCCACCACGACGATGTCGCCTCGGCCATCGCGCTGGCCGCGACCGGCGGGGGGCGAGCGGGCGCCTACAACCTGGCGGCGGACGGCGAGGTCAGCCTCGGCGACGTGGCCCGAGCTACCGGGACCCGGTCGCTGCCGGTGCCCAGGGTCATGGCGACCGCGACCTCAGCCGTGCTCGCCCGCCTGCCGATGGTGCCTGCGGCCGCGGAGTGGGTGCACACAGCCAAGACCTCGGTCGCCATGGACACCACGCGCGCCAAGCGAGTCCTCGGCTGGCAGCCCACCTACACCGCCGCGCAGACCCTCGACGCGATGAGATCCGCCCTCTGAGGCGACTCAGCGAATGTGGCCATCGCCGGTGACGATCCACTTGGTCGAGGTCAGCTCAGGTAGGCCCATCGGGCCGCGGGCGTGCATCTTCTGCGTGGAGATTCCGATCTCGGCGCCGAAGCCGAACTCGGCACCGTCGGTGAAGCGCGTCGAGGCGTTGATCATGACCGCGGCCGAGTCGACACGCGCGGCGAACCGGCGCGCAGTGTCCAGATCACGCGTGACGATCGCCTCGGTGTGCCCGGATGACCAGCGCCGGATATGTGCGATGGCCTCATCGACATCGGCCACCACCCGGGCAGCCATGTCGAGCGAGAGGTACTCGGCGCCCCAGTCCTCATCGGTCGCCGGACGGACGCCATCAAGCGCGCCGAAGCTGTCGTCACCGTGTACGACAACCCCCTGCGCCTGGAGTGCGGAGGTGATGCGAGGCAGGAACTCGTCGGCGATCGCCCGGTGCACGAGCAGTGTCTCGGCGGAGTTGCACACGCTGACCCGCGAGGTCTTGGAGTTCACCACCACGCGCTCGGCGATGTCGAGATCGGCACTGGCGTCCACGTACACGTGGACGTTGCCGATTCCGGTCTCGATCACCGGGACCGTCGCGTTCTGCACCACGTAGGCGATCAGACCTGCCCCGCCCCGCGGGATGATCAGATCAACGAGCCCCCGGGCACGCAGCAGGTGACCGACACTCGTGCGGTCCGTTCCCGGAACCAGACAGAGCGAATCACGGGGCAGGCCAGCCTTCTCGGCGGCCACCGCGAGCACCTGGACCAGCGCAACGTTGGAGTGATAGGCCGAGGCCGACCCGCGTAGCAGAGCGGCGTTGCCGCTCTTGAGCGCCAGACCGGCGGCGTCGACGGTGACATTCGGTCGCGCCTCATAGATCATCGCGATCACCCCGAACGGGACGCGGACCTGGCGAATCTCGAGCCCGTTCGGCTGGGTGTAGCCACGCAGGACCTCCCCCACCGGGTCCGGCAGCGCGGCGACGTCGCGAAGTCCCTGCGCCATCACGGCGACCCGGTCCGGGTTGAGGGTGAGTCGATCGACCAGGCCGGCACTCATCCCCGCAGCGCGCCCGGCCTCGACGTCGCGCTGATTGGCCTCGAGCACTCGGTCAGCGGCGCCGTCAAGGGCATCGGCCATCTCCAGCAGGGCGTGGTCCTTGGCTGCGCGGGCAAGCGGAGCCAGCTCCGTAGCCGCGTCCCGCGCACGCGCCGCGACCTCGCGGACCTCATCCTCGGTGGCGCTCTGCTCGCCCATGGGAACCAAGCCTAGGTCAAAGCAGCACGAGGTCGTCGCGGTGTACGACCTCGCGGCGAAATTCCGCCGGCAGCTCGGCGGTCCGATGCCCGAGCAGCGAGGGCAGGTCGGCGGCGTCGTAGCCGACCAGCCCCCGTGCGATGGCAACCCCGTCGGGGCCGACCAGCTCGACCGGGTCGCCGGAGTCGAAATCACCGTCGATCGCGGTGATCCCGGCGGGCAGTAGTGAGGCTCCGCGGTCGACCAGGGCGGCGACCGCGCCCGCGTCGATCACCAGCCGACCCCGCGGGGTGGTCGCGTGCCGGAGCCAGAACAACCGGGAAGCGGTGCGATCCCCGCTCGGGTGGAATACGGTCCCGGTTAGCCCAGCCAGCGCAGCATCGATGGCAGCCGAGGCGGCGAGCAGTACCGGGATGCCTTCGCTGGTCGCGATCGCCGCCGCGTCGATCTTGGTAACCATGCCGCCCGAGCCGACGTGGCTACCGGTACCGCTGATGTTGACGCCCGCGAGCTGCGCGAAGGAGACGACCTCGGCGATGAATTCGGCTCCGGGCCGACGCGGATCCCCGCTGTAGACGCCGTCGACATCTGACAACAGCACCAGCGCATCGGCGTGCACCAGATGGGCGACCAATGCCGCGAGCCGATCGTTGTCGCCGAAACGGATCTCGTGCGTGGCGACCGTGTCGTTCTCGTTGACGATCGGGATGACGCCGAAGGCAAGCAGCTTCTCCAACGTGCGGTCTGCGTTGCGGTAGTGACCGCGCCGATGCAGGTCGTCAGCGGTGAGCAGCACCTGTCCCACGCACAGCCCGTATCGGGCGAACGACGCGGCGTACCGCTCGACGAGCAGCAGCTGCCCGACACTGGCGGCGGCCTGTTGGGTGGCCAGGTCGCGGGGTCGGCTGCGCAGGCCTAACGGGCCGAGGCCGGCCGCGATCGCCCCGGAGGAGACGAGCACGACCTGCTGACCGGCACCGTGGCGCCGCGCGATCGCATCGACGATGGCGTCCAGACGATCGGGATCCAGGTGGCCCTCCGACGTCAGCGACGACGAGCCGACCTTGACGACGGATCGGCGCGCACCGGCGATGGCGTCGCGGCTCATCTGGTGCCCTGCTCTGATTCCTCACTGCCAAGCTCGTACTCATCGTGAGCCCGGCGTGCCTTCTTCGCCGCCAGGCGCTGCTCGGCGCGGGCTCGATCCGTGTTCGCGAAGCGCTCGTCCGCGCCGCGACGGGTGGGTATGTAGCCGCTGTCGTCGACACCGCCGGTCGGTTCGAAGTCGAAGGTCATCGTGCCGATGGTCACCGCCGCGCCCCGCTCGGCGCCCAGTCGTGCCAACTCGGCCTCGACGCCGAGCCGCGCGAGGCGGTCGGCGAGGTAGCCCACGGCTTCCTCGTTGTCGAAGGTCGTCTGGCGGACCCAACGTTCTGGCTTGTCGCCACGAACGACGAACCCGCCCTCGTCCTCAGGATCGGGGCTGACGGTGAAGCCGGCGTCGTCGACCGCGCGCGGATGGAGCACGATGCGCTCCGAGCCCGCGACCGGACGCGCAGCCCGGTCGGTCTCGACCGCCTCGGCGAGGGCGAACGTCAGCTCCCGCAGCCCGGCGA
>JALYIS010000155.1 GCA_030775705.1 Actinomycetota bacterium | reverse complement strand
CCGCATGCGCGGTGGATTCTTCAGGGGCGTCAAGTTGGTCCAGGGCGGCGTCGATTTGGCGGGTGATCGACTCCGCGTCGAGCTCATCGAGGTAATGACGGGCTGCGCGAGCGAAGAACTCGGATCGGCTCATGCCGAGGTCGCGCGCGCGTTGAGAAGCCTGGTCGAAGGTGTCATCGGGGACCGAGATCGCTGTCTTCACCGACTGAGTATAACCGGGTATGACCGTATGTGGCCAGCGCACGATCGACGATCTGTGACCGGGCAGGGACGCACCCTGCCCGCCGCGGCTAGCCGTCGTTGACGCCGTGACGGGATGCCCATCGTGCGCCGGGGCCCCCATCCCGCCACAGCCACGGGTTCAGCAGACCGACGATCATGAACGCCGCGAGCGCAGCCACAATCGAGCCGCCGACCCCGGAAGAAGAGGAGGTCACAGGTCGATGGACCGAGGGTGCGTCTCCGCGTCACGATGTAGGCGCCGTGACAGGGCTTCGAGTTCGGGTAGCGCCTCCTGGTCTTTGGGTCGGTTGGCACTGGCCTTACTGCGGATGATGTCGTCGAGTGCGGCGACCTTCACCATGACGTCGCCTACCCGGCGCTCACGGGCAGCACCAACCAGGTCGTCGTACCCGTGTTCGAACCCGGCTGGGGCGAAGGTCAGATCGCAATCACCGTATGTGGTGCGCAGATTGAGCATCCACATTCCGCGCAGAGCTTCCGCCGACGTACTGAACGCCAGACCGGCCGCAACGCCGTCCACCCGGATACGTGCGTGCAGTTCCTGCAGCGCCTGCGACAGCCGGTCCAGGTTGTCGACTGTCGTCGCCGGAGTGATGTCGATGTCTTCGGTGGGCCGACGCGCGCGGTAGAGGACGGCGGCGAATCCGGCCAACGAAGACATAGTCCACACCGTGACGGTCGAGGATTTCGACAATCCTGACCGCGTTAGAGGATTGAGCGTTCATGCCGCGTGACGCTATCCGTTGCGTAACGCCTCGATGAGGTTGTCCACAGACGCAACTGCCGCCTCGCGCTCGTCCACATTTCGACCGGCGTTGACCGCGTCGAGGACGTCGTCGTGATCGTCGTACGCTTCCAGCGCAATCCGCGGTTCAAGGTCGACGGCCACCAGGATGCGAGCGTGCGCTATCGGCGGCACGTGCGGACGCCATGTCGCCATCAGCCGTGCCGGCAGATCCGATCGTGTCGCGGCGAGTAGGCCGAGGCCTTAGCCTCGCTCGGCGGTCAGTGCGGCGAGCGGGGCGAGCGGGGCGAGATTTCTGGCCTTTGCAGCAAGGCTCGGATCGATCGTGACCAGTGCGTCCGCCTGCAGCTTGGTTATCGCGAGATACTCCGCATCGCAAAGGGTGTCCCATCCCTGCTCCATCGCGATCCTCCACGCGGTGCGCCGCGACACCCGATCGCCGAGCAACCGCAACTTCACCTCCGTGAGTCGTTCGTGGTGCTCAAGCGCCAGGCTTTCGGAAAGCTCATCGCGTCTGACGGCTGCAAGGAGCAGAGACAGCGCCTGGGAACGGATGGCGTTCGGGGCAACGAGTTGATGGCTCGAATCGATTGGAGTATCGCTAGCAACGAGGTGCACAAGTGTGGTCGCGTCGATCACGTACCGGGCCATACCGGGCAGCCTAATGTTTGGGTCTGACTGTCGCTGACGATGCAGGCACGCAGGTCGGCACGTCCGCGCGGCATGCGGCATGCGGCTGCGTCTAGCGGGGTGGCGTCAGGTTATCGAGGAGCTGAAGCGGATCACGTTGCCGTCGAGATCAACTAGCGCGCCCTCGTGCTCGCCCCACTAAGCGGGTGGACCTCTGGTCCGGTCAACCTCGACCTGGCCCGCTTCCGAAATCTTCCAGAGCGACGGTCGCCAGACATCGCCGATACTTGGCGCGCAAGTCCAGCGGTACAGAGTCTCAGGTGTCGAACTCGCCTGGCAGGCCGATCTGATGCGACCGGATTTGGCTCACTGACGTCGCCGATGATCACGCGTGGCGCGAGCCGAGTGGAGACCTTGAACTCGTCATCTGACAGGCTTGGGTCATGTCCGGGGAGGTCGTCGACGCGATAACCGATCGGACCTTGCGCCCAGGACAGGGCGCCGCGCGCCAAGGGGATCTGTATGACTCCGTGCGGGATATCTACTATGTAAAGCCACGACTACGGGGCTGGCTGCACGTCGCCTGGTTCGTTGCGGCGATCGCACTGGGGGCGCGGCTGATCATTGAAGCGCACGGCACCCGCGAGTTGACCTCGGCAGCGATCTATGTGCCGGGCGTGGCGGGGCTTTTCGGCGTGAGTGCGCTCTACCATCGCGGGAACTGGGGCCGCGTCTGGAGTGCGCGCCTACAGCGGGCTGACCACGCGATGATCTTCTTGGCAATCTCGGCGACCGCGTCTCCCGCCTACCTTGTGGCCTGCCCGGGCACGTTCGGCGCGATCGGGTTCACTGTCATGTGGGTGATCACCGCGGTCGCTCTCGTGGGGCACATGGTGTGGATGGACGCCCCGGAGAAGCTGGTCGGCGGTGCCTTCGTGACCGTCGCTGCCGCTTCGGGGCTGGCGATTCCCGGCGTGTGGATGCACGCAGGGGTGGCACCGGCGCTGCTGCTCATTGCCGGCGGGGTGCTGCACGGCGTCGGTGCGATCTCCTACCAGCGCCGCAGCCCCGACCCGTTGCCTACCGTGTTCGGCTATCACGAGGTGTTCCACGCCTACGGCTGCGTCGCGGCCGCCTGCCAGTACGCCGCGATCGCCATGGTCCTTCGATGAGGGGCGGGCGCCCCCAGCGGCGCCCGCCGAACCGGCGATTCACGGATCGGTCTCCGTCCCAGGCTCGGTCGAACACAACATTGCGTGGAGGAGGTGTGCCCGGCCGCGCGGCGGGGGATTGGGGCCTGTCGTGTGACGTAATCGATCTCCAGCGAGCTCGCGTCTCGGACGGCCGGTTTCAGCGCGGCTTTGAGGCTGCGACCGGAGTCGGTTCATGGCTCACAGCCGCGGATGCGCGGCGCGCTGATCGCAGAGGGGCCAAGATGGAGGGGTGACCCTGGATCCCGAAGAGCTCTTCGACCTCGATGCGGACCGCCCGGACCTGTCCGGTGCGGTGCTGCTGCACCTGCTTGACGGGTTCGTCGATGCAGGCGCGGCGGTACGGCTCGCGCGTGCCACGTTGCGCGCCGACGACGGGCCGGTGATGGCCCGCTTTGACGTCGATCAGCTGTACGACTACCGCGGGCGGCGTCCGATAATGCGATTCGACGTCGACCACTGGACCGCCTACGCCGCCCCGGAGTTGGCGGTGCGCCTGCTGCGCGACAGAGACGACACGCCTTACCTGGTGCTCTCCGGACAGGAGCCGGACACCCAGTGGGAGCGATACGCGGCCGCAGTCGCGCTGCTGGTCGAGCGGCTCGGTGTTCGGCTGGTTATCGGGCTTGACGCATTCCCGATGTCGGTGCCGCACAGTCGCCCCACGCCGATCATCGTGCATGGTTCGCGCCGCGAGCTGTTCGCCGACTACCGCCCCTGGCTCGGTCAGATCATGGTTCCGGCCAGTGCCGGCCACTTGGTCGAGTACCGTCTCGGCGCGGCCGGTATCGACGCCCTCGGGATCGCGGCTCCGGTGCCGCCCTACCTGTCGCAGACCGAGTATCCGGCGGCGGCGCTCGCGCTGCTGCGCGAGGTCGGGGCGCGCGCCGGGCTCCGGTTCGATATGAGCACGCTCGAGGACGCCGAGCGGCTGAACCGCCAGGCGATTGAGCGTGAAGTTGCGGGGTCCGAGGAGCTGCAGACGCTGGTGGCCGCCATCGAGCAGCACTACGACGCGGCTGCGGCCGCGGCCCAGACCGGTCTCACCGAAGGTGACCTGCCGTCAGCCGACGAGCTGGGCGCCGAGCTGGAGCGCTTCCTTGCCAATGAGTCGCGCGGCGAGTAATACGCCCCGCCATACGAACTCGTGGCGGCAACGGTCACGGGTCAGTCTCTCTCGTCATAGACCTTGGCCGACGTGATGACCCCACCTTCAACGCGATAGAAGGCTGCCCGGGACAGGTGCTGCTGGCTTCCGTCAACGGTTATCGACTCGACGAACTGGCAGGCAACCTCGTCGCCGTCGACAAGCAGGGTCTCGATCTTGATCTTGGGCGAGATCTCCCGGATCGCCCACCCGAAGAACTCTCGGAAGTCGGGTGGGTCAACTGTCGTCCTGCCGGTGACAAAGTGTGCAGAGCAGGACAGCGTGGAGAGCATGCGATCCAGCTCGCCAGCGCTGAACGCCTCGAGATGAGCACTCACGACATGGCCCGGATCGCCGTCCACCATGGCCGCAGGTTAACAAGAGACCGGTAGCGGCGTGCGCACAGATCGACAAGTACCGGCGCTGTCGGCGGCTCCGGCTGGACGTCGGGGCCATCTTGCTCCACGGCGGCTGGCGCTGACCAGTGCGCCGCTTCAGGGAGCTGCCACGAGCCGACCCAGCGCGAGTCGGGCTGGCACCAGGTAGCCCAGCACGAGCGGCACCGAACCGTCGATCGTCAGCGTCGTCGTCGATCCGTTCTCGGTCTTCGTCACCGAGTGGTGCAGATCGAGCGTGGCCAGCCTGAGCGCAATGCGCCAGCTCCAGGTACGGGCGGCCTCGTCGACCGCGACGATCTCAAAGCGCACGCCTAGGCCAAGCGGCCCACGCACCAGGCCACACACGCCCGGTGCGATCCGCTCGGCGTCCACCCCCACGCCCCGGATCTGAGGCGACCACGACGTCCACAGCGCCGGGCGGGCGTAGCGCTCCCAGACGAGATCCGCCGGTGCACGGCCGCTCACCGTCAGCCGGCGCACCGCCACTGCGGGACTCCGATCAGGTCACGACGCTGAGCGGGTGGATGCCCGGCGCGCCGTCGAGGTGTTCCGCGGCGACCGTGAGCGCCTGGGCAATGTGCGGCGTGCCCATATGCGCGTCGAGGTCTGCTTGTGAACGCCACTTCTCAAGTGTGATGAAGGTGGTCGGATCGGCCACGGAGTCGAACAGCTCGTAGGACACGCAGCCCTCCTCGTTACGGGTCGGCTCCACGAGGGCGTGCAAGGCGTCGCGGACGATCCGCTCGGAGCCGGGTTTGGCCTTCAGCACGGCAACGACATCGAGGTCCGGCATTGCTTGTCTCCCAAGGGTCAGGTCAGGCCGACGAAGAGCACGGCACCTGAGTGTAGGTCGCGGGGGCGAACGCGTTGCGGTCGACGTAAGCGCCGTCCGCAAGCCTCGCCTCGGACACCTATCGAGACCAGCAATCATGCACCGTGTACATCGGGCGACCTTTCCTGTGACTGGTACGGGTTGTGGTACCAGTCACGACGGGGCGAGCCGACCGGCTTCGGAGCGGGCTGAGCTCCCACGCCGATCAATGAGCTCTGCACCACCTGAAGATCGCGAGAGCGCTCTTCCCATGGACCCACGATGCACCGTGCTGACAGGACCGACGGCTCCGGACGGCACGTCCGGACGTTCGACCGGGGCTGATATCGCGGATGCCGGAGGGATTGTCAGCGCGGTGCCGCGAGCATGCGCACGACACCGAGGCAGAGATCGGTGCATGCATCGGCCAGCTCCGCTGTGGTCTCGCGTGGGTCATGGACCCAGGCGTCGACGAGTTGATTGACGCCGCCAACGATGAATGTCGCGCGGCGCCGCATTTCGGCTGGGCTCGGAGGTTCGAAGTCCAAGAGGGCGGGTCCGTGTTCGAGGACGAGATTCGTGACGGTGTCGAGGGCCTGCCTGCGGCGTTCGCCCAGGCCACCAGTGCCGGTCAGGATGTCGCTGAAGATCCGGTGTACGAAGGGGTCGTGGGCGATCGTGCCAAGAAACGCATTCAACGCTGCGCGTAGCTTCGCCTCGATGCCGCCTGGTTCGTCCAATCCACGTTGCAGCAACTCGGTGAGCAGGTCTTCTCGGAGCTGGTCGGCTACCGCGAGGAGCAACGCATCTCGGTCAGGGAACTGCTCGTAGAAGTAACGCGGGCCGAGCTGTGCCTCGACGCACACACCCCGCACGCTGACCTCGTTTATGCCCGATACACCCCAGATATGGCGGCCTGCATCAAGCAGCTTTCGGCGACGTTCAGCACGGCGTTCGCTCGCGCTCACACCGCGGTAATCGCGCTTGGCTGCCGTGCGCCCCATTGACGAAACCATATCCTCAACCTAGTTTGGCATACGAGCGTTATCCAAATGGGAGTGAGGCGATCATGGGGGATTCCGACGTCCCGACGCGCCATCCAGAACGGCCCCGGCCAGTGCCCACCATTATGCGTGTCAGCGCGCTCCTGCTCGGTCTGCGAAAGCCAACCCCGAAGAATGGAACCGGCTCGGGACCTCGCTCACAGTCGGTGACGAGGCGATGGACGACCTCCTCAATGGATGCGTTCGGCTGGGATGTCCACGACACGTGCGATGTTCGACTTGGCGCTGCGCGAGGGCATAGCCGGTGTGCCAGATGCCCCCCGTCCCTTGCGCGAGTTCTTCGAAACAGTCGAGGCGATCCCCACATGGGTGGACTGGGACAAGGTCCATCGCGGGCAGCGCGCCTTGCGGGCTAGCGGCGCAGACGGCCTCTCCATCGCGCGCGATGTCGCCCTTCTCGGCGGCTATCAGTTCTCCGGATTCAACAAGACCTTGCTTCGTACCGGGGCGTTGGAGAAGGGCTCGAACAGGCGGTTCGCGGAGACAGCACAGTGGGCTCGATGTCATCTCCGAGGATGGCCTGGCACCGCTGGGCGCCGGGTACCAATCGACGCTGCGCGTGCGAGTGGTCCACGCCTTCGTACGCCATCACGTCGCCGCTATGCCTGACTGGCGCGGCGACGATTGGGGCCTGCCCGTCAACCAGACCAACATGGCCGCCACGTTGCTCGGTGCCCTCATCGCTCCCGCCGCCGGCGCGATCGGAATGGGCATCATCAACTCCCCGTCAGACCTCGACGCGATCGCGCACCTGACGAGGTACGTCGGCTGGCTGATCGGGGTAAGCGAGGACTGGCTACCCCTGAGCTTTCGCGACGGAGTGCGTGGGCTCTACAACGCCCTCACGGCGTTGTCGGAGCCCGACGAGACCACCCGTCTGCTGTCGCTGCCGATGGTCGACGACCCATTGAGCTGGAACTACGACAGCTTGCAGGCGGTGCGCCGCCGAATCGCCCGCGCCCAACATCTGTCGATCACGAGCACCTTCCTCGGCCCGCGTGCGATGCGAGCTCTTGGACTACCGGCATACATTCCCCCTTGGTATCCGCTGCTCCGCGCTCCGGTCAATGGGCTGCGCAGCATCGCTGCCCTGGCACTGCCCGGCGGCAAGGATCGCGCCGCCGTCCGTGGTTGGAGCCAACAACAGGCGCTGCTGCGAACGATCACGGCGACCCCCGCGATCGTCGGGGACTCCGCTGCGCACGTGACGTCCGCTGCCTGACGACTACGCCGACGCATGAGGCGGCTATCCGCCGCGCTCCCCGCGGTGCTCGCGCATCGATGAGATGCACGATTGGCGGCGCGGCTAGTTCAGCCCGCCGGTCGTCCCTGCTACCACGGGGTGGATCTGAGCAGCACAGCGCGGAAGCATCGACGTTCCGCCTCCCACGGACGCGGTCTGGTTCGGGACCGTGATCAGCAGTGCATAGCTGCCACAGTTGGCAATCCCGCCTTGAGGCACGTCGCTGGCCTCGGCGAGCGCGGAGGCTGATGCGCCGGGCGCAAGGATGACCGGTTGAGGTGCAGTTGCGCTCGCGGGCTCACCGCCGGCCATGCCTCGCAACGTCCTGGCCAGATGGGCGACCGCCGAGCCTGCGGAGGTCACAAGATCGACTCCCGGATATCCGACGATCTGGCACGTGGTGGTGGTCGAGACGTTGTTTAAAATCAGCACGAGCGCGACGTGGCCGGCAGCGCCCTGAGCGGCCCCCGGGATTACCCGGATGTCAGACATGCATTGCGGCGTCGGGGTCCCGGTAGGCGGGGCCGACCGTGGGGAGGTCGCCGCGGTGCTGTTAGTGGGATTCGAAGCTGGGGGTGTGGTCGTCGAGCTGGAGGCGACGGACGGCGCGGCTGAGCGGCTAGAGCTTTGCGGCAAACTTGCCGAACCCGATCCGGGCGATGCGCTTCCACATCCGGCCAGCAGCACACCGGCCGCGAACATCATGATCATGAGCTGTGCCCGACCGTGAATCATGAGCTCTCCTCTGGATCCGAGCGTGAAGGTTGTTCCACCCACTTCAGGCCGACGGGCTTCGTATCGTCTCACCGAGATGACTCAATCGCGCGGCGATCGGCTGTCTCCTCGAGTCGAGCGGATCGGGGGGCCTTCAGGTCTCTACGAGCAGAACCAAGGTGTCCGGGTGGACACCGTCGTGCCTGATCGCATCTGCGCCCGCGGGGCTGTCCATGATCGCCTGGAACCCAGCCATGTCATGGGCATCCATGCTCAGGCCGACCTGCCTGGAATCTTGCGGATTGACAAAGGTCACGATGTCGGTCGCCACGTCACCGAAGATCTCTGCGCGCTTTGGCGAGGAAAGCCAGACATCGTCGACTTCGTGGGTGGCGATCATCCATGGCATGGTCTAGTCCTCGCTTTCGAGTCCGGCGGCACAGACTAGTCGCGGACGCTACTCGCAACCTGCTTGTCGGCGTCAAGCGACCAGATCGTCCCAGACTCGAGCATCGGCACATCCTTGATCTGCGCACACCACAGCAGCGTGAGCGCCATTCGCCGAACCTCACGAAGCCGGCTGCGCCGCCGGCGCGCTCTAAGGCTCCTGGGTGGAAGAGGTGTCCGCCTCGGCGATCCGTCGATAGTGCGACCGCTTCTTGGCGCGTCCTGGCAGTGCAGCTGGCGCATCGCGGCGCACCTGTGTCATCACCCGGCGGGTCAGCGCGATAGCGCTCTCCTGGGGTGTCGGCTGCCCGCCTTCGGGCTCGAAGAACTCCACCCGGATTGCCGGCCGGTGGGGGAAGCGAACGATGTCGACCGCGCCGGTCACCCGAACGCCGAGCACCTGGGTTCCTTCGACCGCCAGAGCAAGGCGTCCGGCGCCGCTGAGGACGCGCATCTGACGCCCGCGCGAAACGGTGCCCTCCGGGAATACGCCGATGCACTGTCCTCGCTGCAGATGCTCGATTGCGGCGGAGAGCGCAGCGACGTCGCCGCGGCCGCGTTCGATCGGAATCTGGCCCATGCGATCCAGGACCCAGGCCATCGGTCTGGTCTTCCACAGAGAGGCTTTGGCCAGGGCGCGTATCTGTCGACCGCGTACGGCTATCCCGACCACGACCGGGTCCCAGGCGCTGTCGTGATTGACCATGAGGATCGTCGGCCCGCTGGCGGGTATGGCTTCTTGACCGGTGACCTTCAGACGGCCCCACCAGCGAACGACGGGCGTTGCCACAGTCATCACGGTGGCGTACGTCAGGGGGACTTTGGGCGTGAGCACTGGTACAGCATTCCCGAAGCGGGTCTCGGACGACACATCAGTCCAGCCATCGTGCTGGTGACCGGGCGCGATGCCGGTAGGCCGAGACCCCTGGCCTACTCCCGTGTAGGCAACTGTGCGTCGCGCAAGCAGCTGCGCGCCGCTGCATGGTGACGCGTTCTCTGCTGTTCGAGCTGAGGGCTGCGGCCCGCAGGAAGTGTGCCCGCGCCGCACCGTGGTTGCCGGCCGCGCAATGCAGGTCTCCGGCCTTAGCCTCGGCGTACGGGCCGTCGATGACCCGGACGTGGCCGTCGCGTGCGCCAACCTGTATGCCGTATGGCGCCGGTCGAATTCGACACACCGCCGTAACAAACTTGGAGGCAGTCAGGCGACGGTGACGTCCGCGATCTTCGCAGGGTGGTCACTCACGGACAACCAGCGCGTCTCGACGCGGTGGACCACGAAACCACTCACTGCGACATGATCGATGTCAGGCCGCGCGCTGGGATCGGCTGGGTCCAGCTGCGCCTGCGCCAGGTGCAGCCCATACGGCTCGAGCCACTCGGCGGCCTGCGTCGAGGCGATGTTGAAGTCACCACAAAGAATTCGTGGGCCTGGGCGAGAGACCAGGCTGCCGGCGGCGCGAGCCAGCTGCGAGTGCCTGACGTGCGGTTCGCAGGCGAAGTGTCCCGTCCCGATCGATATCGCCTGCCCGCGCACACGTGCGGTAGCGACGATCGCGTTGCGTGGTTCCCGAAATGGCTTGAGCACGACCGGCCCGATGACGAGATTGTGGCGATGGTCACCGGCTAGCCTCACGACGTCGACGTCGGCAATGCTGCCTCGCACCAGCAGGGCATTGCCGTACTGGCCTCGGTAGGCGTGCTTGCGCGCCTTGGCGAAGTAATAGGACATTCCGCAAGCCTCGGCGGCCACCCTAGCCAGGTCTGCGTGCCGCGATCTCGGTACGCCGACGTCGACCTCCTGCAGGGCCAACACATCTGCCTCGAGTTCGGCGCAGGACTGCGCCAACTGGTCGGGTAATCCGCGATAGCCGTACTTCGCGGCTGCGTGCTTGATGTTGAACGTGGCGACCCGAATGCGCTCGCCGCTCCGACCTCTCACGTCTGTCATCCGTGAGGCCCAGGCCACAGCAAACGGTCTGACAATTGCGCCGGCGCCCGAAGGATGTCCGGCTCAGAGCTGCTTGTGGGGCACGCGGTCCCAGCCGTGGAACACCATCCGAATGGGACCGTCGCGCACGTGAGCCGCATCAACTGGCCACGATAAGGTTTCACGATCAACCACCCGCCGCTGGCTACCCGGTGTCAGGGATACAAGACCTGCTCTCGCAGGATGTCCGCGTGCCCGCAGTGCTGGGCAAGCTCACGCAGGACGTGGAGATAGATCCAACGCAGCGGCAGCGGGCCACGGCGGTTGCCGTAGACCAGGTCGTCCACACCCAGCGAGGCGGTTGCCAGCCGTGACGCCTGGCACGCATCGTGGTGGGCCTGCTTGACCGAGGCGATCGTGTCCTGCTCGTCGAGCAGGAACGACTCGTCTGGCGTCGCCGGGATCCCAATCTCCGTGCGCTGCCGGCAGGTGACGGCCTCGTCGAACCAGACCTTCTCGACGAAGGTCGCGTGCTTGACCAGCCCGATCAGAGTCGTGCGGGACCGCACCAGGGACTGACGGGCTTGCTCCTCGGTCAGCCCGTCCAAACAAGCGTTGAGGGCGCTGCGATGGTCATCGAGGAAGACCTCGAACTGAGTCCGGAGGGACTCATTTGCGACGCCCGCATCGAACGAGGCGGGCACATCGGGCATGAGTGAAGCATGCCAAGACCGTAGCTCGCGAGCAACGGTTGCGTGCCGTGCCGATGAGGCTGCTCGCCAACCGGACCGATCCAACGGCCGCATACGCCTGTCGGAGTCCTGTGCCAGGGTGAACGCCATGAACAAGCTCACCACCCAGGAGATCCTCGACGCAGGGCTCGGCGACTGGCGCAAACTCGCCCAGGCCCTGCACGCTCGCTACCTGATTGCCGACTACCGCGTCGGCGCCGCGTTCGTCGCCGCTGTGGCCGCAGCCGCGGAGAGCGCGCGGCATCATCCGGACCTGCGGATGACCTACGGCGCAGTGGATGTGTCCGTGTGCACCCATGAGGACGGCTTGTGGGTGACCGATGAGGACGTCGACCTGGCCGGCACGATCAGCGAGATCGCGCGTCACCACGGGCTGAGAGCCGAACCCGGTGGCGTGACCCAGCTGGAGATCGCGCTCGATACCGCCTCCGAGGATCGGATCGCTCCGTTCTGGTCTGTGCTGCTCACCGCAAGCGCGGAGAACAGGATCTACGACTCGGTGTTCGACCCGACGGGGAAGGTACCCAGCCTGTGGTTCCAAGGCACCGACGAGCACGCCGAGCCACGGCAGCGCTGGCACTTCGACCTGTGGTTGGCACCGGAGGTCGCCGAGGACCGCATCGCGGCGGCCTTGGGCGCCGGTGGGGTGCTGGTCGACGATGCACAGGCGCCATCGTTCACCGTCCTGGCCGACCCGGACGGCAACCGGGTCTGCGTGTGCACCTGCCTCGACCGAGACTGAGGGCCGCCGCGGCCCGGCATCAGCGCCCTGGTTATGACCGGCGCCAAGTGGGCACGCCATAGCGATATGGACGCGGCCACGAGGAGGTTCAGCATGCAGGTACGGTCGGGCCGCTGCGTCAACCCCCGGCGGGTGTTCGGGTGAACCGGTTCAGCGCGACGACACAGTCCGAGGCCATCGTCGCTGCCGAACGATCCCGTATCTGGGCGGTACTCACCGATGCCGAGCTCTTGCCGACGCTAACCCCGTTGCTTCGCCGAATCGAGACCGACGGTGATCTATGGCGCTGGCACATGGTGCGCATCGCCGCGCTGGGTGTGAACATCAGCCCGGTATTCACCGAACGAATGAGGTTCGACGAGGAGCGACGAATCGAATACTCGCATGCCCCACCGCAGGCGGCGACCGAGCACACCGGCGCCGAGGGGTGGTACCAGCTGGCCGACGCTGCGGGCGGCACGCATCTGGCGATCAGCCTCACTCTGCACGTGGACCTGCCGCTGGCCAGGGTGGCGGCGCCGGCCGTGTCGCGCGTGATGAAGGCGACCATCGACAAGACCGGCGAGCGGTTCTCGGCGAATCTGTTGCAGTACCTGAACGTCGCGGCCGGTCGATAGCTCCGCGCCCTGGAGACTGAACCGCGGCGGCCGCACCCGGCCTAGACAGTGATCAACACGATCGCGCCCGCCGCCAGCCCCAGCCCCACCCGTTGTGCTCGCGAAGTGTGCTCGTGCAGGACTCCGACGGCGAGCATGACCGTGACGGCCGGATACAGGGCGGTTAGTACCGCCGCCAGCGAGAGCAGCCCATGTCGCGATGCGATCAGGAACGCCAGGTTGGCCGACGCGTCCGTGGCACCTGCGAGGACCACGATCGCGAGCAGGCGACCCCGCAGGACGCCGACAGCGCGCCGCGTCGCAGCCAGGGGAACGATCGCGCACGCTGAAGTGATCCGCGAAACGACCAGCGGCCACAGGCCCGAGTGTGCCCCGGCCCGAGCGAGGAAGACGAAGTACAAACCGAATCCAAGCCCGGAGAGCACCGCGAGGGCGACGACGCGCGGGGCGATCCGGCCGTGTGGGTGCTGGTCAGTCGTGCGGCTGACCAGCACCACGGCACCGATTGCCAGGGCGATCCCGAACCAAGCCGTCGCGTGCGGGCGTTCGCCGATGACGACACTAACGATGACGGGCACCACGGCCGCCATGACGGCGCTGACCGGCGAGATGACGTTCATCGGCGCGACGGCCATCAGGCTGTACATCAGGATGACGCCGACACACCCGGCCAGCCCGCCCGCCACACCGAACACGATGACTCGCTCGCTGAGTCGGCCCGGAAACAGGGGCAGCATGGCAAGCATCAACAGCGCGCCGACGGGGTAGCTGTGCAGCAGTACGGTCACCGCGTTGCGGCTGCGCGACGCCAAGCCGCCCGCGAAGTCCCCGACGCCGTAGAAGATGGCAGCCAACAGGCCGAGGACGACGGTCACGCCCCACCGTATCGGTGAATGAGCAGGGCACTGATCGAGCAGGCCCGACCGGTGCCGGCTCCGCGGCGATCAGTCCAGTGGCTTGGTCAACGTGAACTGGGTGACGTCGAGGTAGCGGGTACGAAAACCCGCCTCGGAGTAGGCGAGGTAGAGCGACCACATGCGGCGAAACGTCTCGTCGAACCCGAGCGCGGCAACCGCCTCGGCCTGGTCCTCGAACCTCTCGCGCCAACGCCGTAGCGTCTCGGCGTAGTGACGGCTGAAGGCGTAGCGGTCCGCGATCCTCAACGACGTCGACTCGGCGAGTACTCGCTCGATCGCCTCGACGGAGGCGAGCTGGCCGCCGGGGAAGATGTACTTTCGGATCCAGGTGTACGTGTCGCGCGTCGCGAGCACGGTGTAATCGTCCTGCAGGATCGCCTGCAGCCCTACCCGCCCGCCTGGCACCAGCAGGCGGTCGATGGTGCCGAAGTATTCGGCCCAGTGGTTCGCGCCGACGGCTTCGATCATCTCGACGCTCACGATGGAGTCGTACTCGCCCTGCGCCTCGCGGTAGTCCTGCAGCAGCACCGTCACTCGGTCGCTGAGACCGGCCGCCGCGATGCGGGTGCGGGCAAGCTCTGCCTGCTCGACCGAGATCGTCAATGTGGTGACCTGGGCGCCCCGGCGGGCCGCACGCAGGGCCAGCTCGCCCCAGCCGGTGCCGATCTCCAGAACACGCGAGCCGTTCTCCACTCCGGCTGCGTCGAGCAGGCGATCGATCTTGTTCCGCTGCGCGTCGGCCAGTCCGGTCGGAGATTCATTCGGCTCGCCGTCAAAGATCGCCGACGAATAGGTCATCGACTCGTCGAGGAAGGTCTTGAACAGGTCGTTGGACAGGTCGTAGTGGTGGTGGATGTTCTGACGGGAACCTTCCACGGTGTTGTCATGGGCCGACGGCTGCCGATGCAGGACCGCATGGCGCAGCCGGTGCAGACCGGCCGGCACGAGGGTGCGCATGTTGGCGGCGAACGCGGCCAGGACCCCGGCGAGGTCGTCCGCGGTCCAGTCCCCGGCCATGTACGCCTCGCCGAAGCCGATCGTTCCGGTGGCCCCCAGTCGCTGGTAGAACGCCGCCGGACGCACCAGCGTGAGCACCGGGTCCTTGGCGGTTCCGCCACCGTAGGCGCGTCCATTCTCCTCGACTACGCGCAAGGGAAGGCGGTTGACAGCCGATCTGAAGATGCGGCGGGCCACGGCGGCCCGGATGGGCGAGTGCGGGACCGTCGCGATGTCCGGCCACAATTGAGGGTCGATGGGTCTGACGCCCGCAGTGCCCCTGGTCACCCGTGTGGCGGTCATGTACGTCCTCTCGTCGACCCGCCCAAGAGCTGGTGCGAGCGGATGGTGGCCGGCCGCAGCCCGCACCGCGTCCCATAATCAGACGACGAGAGACGGCTCCCCGGCAAGTGCCTTCAGCAACACATTCGTCGTCCGGGCGTCCGCGGTTCCCTCGGGAGGCCGGTCGAACAACACCGCCGTGACGAAACCTGCCGCCAGGTCGTGCCAGACGGACGCGCGCCGGAGCATGGCGTGGCGTTCGTCACTCACGTTGACGTAGCTCATCGACGCAGCGACGGTGGCGGCACGGGCGGCGAACTCCGCGGACGCGCCGGCGCTGGTCATCCGGTCCAGCGAGCCATGGGCGATGAGGACCCGTCGGCCCGACAGGGCGCGGACCGGATCGCCGGGCTCCAGCCATGGCGCGAGGCCCACTACCGGCGACACGTTCGGATGGTCGGCGACATACATCGCCGTCCGACCGCCCATCGAGTGCCCGACCAGCCCGATCGGTATGCCCGGATAGCGTCGATCCAGCTCCTCCAGAGTCCATCGCGCGTCGGCCACCGGGGACTGGGCCGCCCCGTTCCAGCCACGCGCGCCATAGCGCAGCCTCGCAACCGCGAGGCCGTCTGCGGCGCCCTTGGCCCGCAATGCCCGGGCGAAGGGGAGCATCCGGAGCACGGCAAGCTGTGAGCTGCGGACCCGGCCGTACCCATTCGAGCGGCCCCCGTGCAGGACGAGCGCGACGCCGTGCACCGTGCCGGGGGGCTCGACGACCCGCAGCACCGGTTCGTTGCTCATCGGGGACAGGTCGTGGCAACCGGCGGAAGCGTGCCGCTGACCAGGTACGCGTTCACATCGCTATCGATGCATGAACTGCCCTGCAGGTACGAGGTGTGGCCTTCGCCGTCCCAGGTGAGCAGTTCCGCGTTGCCCAGGGCAGTGGTGAGATCCTTGGCTCCCTGATACGGCGTCGCCGGATCGTGCAGATTGCCGATCACCAGCACCTTCTGCGGGGTCGCCGCCGCGGGGAGAGGCACCGGCGCGCGGGTGGCCTGCCATTGCTGACAGGAGAACAGCGACGCGGCCGCCCAGAGGCCGAACATCGGGTATGAATTCACCCACTTGCTCAGAGTTGCGGTGACCTGGGCGTCCGTCGGCCCCGGCTTGGAGTCGTTGCAGGAGATCGTGGTGTTCGCGTCGTAGATGTTCGAGTAGGTGCCATCAGGCTGGCGTTCGTTGTACTGGTCGGCCAGCGCGAACAAACCCTTGGCGTCGCCCCCCTGGGCGGCGATCAGGGCCTGTCCAAGGGCGGGCCACTGGGACTTCGAGTAGAGCGCGGACAGGACGCCGGTCAGCACGATGGACCCGCTCGCGGTGCGGTGCTCGGCCGAGTCACTGGACTTGAGAGGGGTTTGGTTCGCCTGCCGGGTGAGGCCGTACACAACCTGGCGCGGATTGCCGAGCGACTTGCAGTCCGAGCGGGTCAGGCAGTCGCTCGCGAACTGGTCGAAGGCGCCTTCGAAGCCGCCCAACTGATCGGCGAACGAGGTGATGTCATCGGTCAGCGGGTCGACTGCCCCGTCGAGAACTGCGACCCGCACATTGCGTGGGAACAGGTGGGCATACACCGCCCCGAGCTCGGTGCCATAGGAGAAGCCGAGATAGTTCAGCTGTTTGGCCCCCAGTCCCTCGCGGATGAGGTCGATGTCCTTGGCTGTGTTGACCGTGTCGTAGTTCGCCAGCGCAGCGCCGTACTTCGCGGTGCAGCTGTCGGCGACACTCTTGGCCAGGCTCTTCGCCTGAGCGAAGCCCGCTGAGGTCCGGATGTCGGGGTTCGCGTCGTTGAGGGCGTCCTTCTGGGTGTTGCTCACGCACGAGATCGGCGAGGACAGACCGACGCCGCGCGGGTCGAATCCGACCACGTCGAAGTGGCTGAGCACCGTCCCCGCCAACTGCGCGGACAGGCTGACCGCGAGATCGATGCCCGAACCCCCCGGGCCGCCCGGGTTGACGACAAGGTCGTTGGCCGTCGGATTGCGGTCGTCGTGCACCTTCACCATCGCGATGTCGATGGACCTGCCCGTTGGGTCGGCATAACTCAGCGGTACTGCGACCTTGCCGCAGAGGAAACTGAGGTGCGCCTCGCGCCCTGCGGGGAACGTGAGTGAGGACAGGTTGAATGCCGACGAACAGTCGTTGAACCTGATCGGAGTTACCGTGACCGCGGGGGCCGTGGGCGATGCCGGTCCCGCGCCGGCAGCAGTGCCCTTGCCGGACACGGTCGAGGTACAGGCTGTTAGCAGCAGCGAGCCACAGACCAGGGCGGCGAGCTGCGCACGGTGGCGGCGGCCGAGTCGTTGAACGAGCACAAACGTACGGTACGCGACGCCTGACGGCCGGTCAGTGCGACGCGAAGTGCTCGAGGACCAACGCCTGCGCCTCGCCCATCGTGAAGCCGAGCAGTGCCCCCACGGTGATGAGGATCCACTCGTCCTGCTCGAATGCCGGACGGATCAAAGCCTCGAACTGGAGTTCGTCGAGGGCCTGCATCTTCTCGATGAGCAGATTGCGGACGTCCATCGACTCGCGTGCGTAGTCTTCGATGTAAGTCATCGTCTCGGGCATCCGCTCCATGACCTTGGTCGCGATGGAGCGCTTCATGTCCTGGTAGCGGGTGGTGCCGACGGTCATCACGACGAGCGGCTTCGCGGGCCCGGTATTGCGGTCCAGCGCCGCCTGGACCTGCTTGCGGACCATGGCGAAGAGCCGGTCCGACAGGGGACCTTCTAGAACCGCCCGGATCACCTTGCGGGGGGTGATGATCTCGTCGGCAATGAGCGCGCCGTAGTCGGCCGCCACCTCCTTGCGTCGCTTGAGGAACAAGCCTTGCCATTCGACGCCCAGAATCCGAATCGGTTCCTTCGGGTTGAAGATCATTTTTAGGGCCAGCCAGTCGGTGAACCAGCCGACAAGCAGACCGAAGGCAGGCATGATCAGCGGCTGGTGGAACAACACCCACAGGCTCATCTGCAACAGACCGATTGCGCCACCGAAGTAGATGCCCGACCTGGCGATGAAGACGAATTCCTTACGGCCGGCCTCCTGGAAGATCCTGTTGAGCAGGGCCTTGTCGGTGACCAGGTTGGTGATGACCATGTCCTTGAGATCGAAGACCGCATCGACGTCTGCCTGGACATCGGAGAGCACGCTGCGCACCATGCGCGGGGACTCGGCCTGGACTCGGCTGATCAGCAGCCTGCGCATGGGCTCAGGCATCGCCTCCCACAGCCCGGGCTGGAACTCCGTCATTATCTCGCGGGTGATCTCCTCGGTGGCGTGCTGAAGAGGTTGCGCGATCTCCTTGGCCACCAGCTCCGGGTCCAGCCGGGACACCACCTCACTCGCCGAGATGAGGTCTCTGGTCATGGTCTCCACGGCAATGCTGGCCATCCGCGCGGCTCGTCGCGGCACGATTCCCTGCCACCCGAGGAAAGGTTTGACGCCGATGAACTCCAGCGGGCGGAACATCATCCGGATGGCCACCAGCTTGGTGACGTAGCCGATGATCGCCGCGACGACAGGGATGCTGAAGTCGATGTACCAGTGCACCGCCAGGTCGTGCAGAACTCCGGTCATCTGGCCCCAGGCCCCGTCAGGAGGTGGAGCGGGGCAACGCGGGCCGGGAAGGGTCGGTGGCTGCCCAGAACTCGCGACCGAGGGCCGAAATCGCCAAGGTCTTGCGCACCATCCTGGGTGAACCCTGCCGCCGTGCCTCGATCGTCGCCTCGGCGGCCTGCACTGTCGCGTCTGTGGCCAGAATGTCGTACTGCACATCCAGCGACTCGTCTGGGGCAAGCAGTTCTACGAGCCCGAACCCGAGCAGGCGGGTGAGGTAGGTCGGCACGTTGTCCGGTGTGACCACGCCTGACGAACGTCCGACGGTCGAGGCGTTGCTCAATACGGTGCGGGTGGCAGAGCGCCCGAGGTGTTTGGCGACGATGTCGGCGGCGGCGAACTTCGAGCCGCCTGAGAGGGCGGCCAGGATGCGCGCCTCATCCGGAACCAGCTGACTGATGATGTTGCCAAACAGATAGTCGCGGCTGGCATTGCGGTCGGGTTCGACAGATCGTTCCAGCAATTCGTTCATGGCATGGCGGAGCGGGTCGCTGCCGTTGTCGGTTGCGACCAGCATCATCACGCGCTCCTGTTCGGTGGCTGCGCGTGCAGGAGAGACCTCTGGGACGTCGAGAATCCGACGCACCTCGCAGAGCGCGGCGTCCTGCAGGCGCTGGACCTCGCGTTGCAGTGCCTGCCCGCCGGGCAATCGCCGGGCCAGACCCCAGCCGGATCGGGTGAGCATCCGCCCGACCTTGGCAGCACCGACGATGGCGGTGCCCGCGGCGGCGACGACCTGCGCCGCGGGCACGGGCTCGATCCGGGCAGCCGTACGGCCAGGCGGGACCGCAGGTAGCGGTCTGCCGCGTCTGGGCACTCCGGCCACTAGAGATCCCCTTTGCCTGACCTGCCGTGTCTGATGACGTGATGAGGATAGGGGGTTCAGATGAGGTGCTGATTTCGCGGGTTCGACGTTGCGCGAGGCCAAAGCATTGTTGCGCTAATCAGCGCACCTCCGCCTTGGACAGCACCGTCTAGGGTGGCCGGATGGACCTGCCTGTGATGCCTCCGGTGTCGCCGATGCTCGCCAAGGCCACCGCGTCCATCCCTGCCGGCGCGTCCTACGAGCCGAAGTGGGACGGATTCCGCTCCGTCATCTTCCGGGACGGCGACGACGTCGAGTTCGGCAGCCGCAACGTAAAGCCGATGACGCGGTATTTCCCGGAATTGGTCCAGGCGGTGCGGGCCCAACTGCCGCGGCGATGCGTGATCGACGGCGAGATCGTCATCGCGACCGCCGGCGGCCTGGATTTCGAGGCTCTGCAGCAGCGAATCCATCCGGCGGTCTCCCGGGTGACGATGCTCAGCGAGACAACTCCCGCGTCGTTCATCGCATTCGATCTTCTCGCGCTCGACGACGTCGACTACACGGGCAGGCCGTTCGCGCAACGACGGGCGGCCCTCGTCGCGGCTCTTGCGGACGCCTCGGCGCCTATTCACCTCACTCCGGCAACCACGGACCGGGAAGTTGCCGAGCGCTGGTTCACCGAATTCGAGGGCGCCGGCCTAGACGGCGTCGTCGCCAAGCCGCTGGACGGCGCATACCTTCCTGACAAGCGGGTCATGTTCAAGATCAAGCATGAGCGCACGGCCGATTGCGTGGTCGCCGGGTATCGCGTCCACAAGAGCAGCCCGCGGGCGCTCGGCTCGTTGATGCTCGGTCTCTATACCGAGCAGCACGTGCTCAACTCGGTAGGCGTTATCGGTGCGTTTCCGATGGCCAGGCGCGAAGCGCTGTTGCAGGAGCTGGCGCCGCTGGTCACCGACTTCGATCATCATCCGTGGAACTGGGCCGCGCACGAAGCCGGGGAACGAACTCCTCGCAAGGGCGAGGGCTCTCGTTGGAACGCGGGAAAGGACCTGTCGTTCGTGCCGCTGCGCCCCGAGCGCGTTGTCGAGGTGCGCTATGACCACATGGAAGGCGAACGGTTTCGCCACACCGCGCAGTTCAATCGCTGGCGTCCGGACCGCAAGCCCGAATCGTGCACCTACGAGCAGCTCGAGCAGCCGTCGACCTACGACCTCAGCGACATCGTCCCTGGCCTCGGCGGCAGCTAGCACCTCAACCAGCGCGCCTGGCCGCCGGCAAGGTCACCGGGTCATCGCACGGGCGCAAACCGGTAGCGGCAGAAGAGCGCGCCGCCCTCCTCCAACAGGGCGGTGAGCTCGACCGAGACGGGTGCCCGGGCCCAAGGGTCACCGGTGGCGATTCGACGAGCCCCCGGCCCTGCCAGCTTTGGGGTGATGCTCAGGCACAGCTCGTTCGCGACCCCGGCCGCGGCCCATTCGCCGAACATCGTTGGACCGCCCTCAGCGAGAATTCGCGGCAAGCCTCGGGCCTCGAGTTCCCGGCGAGCAGCGGCGAAGTCCACGACGTCGTCACCGGCGACTATGACGTCGCAGGTGCGCTCGAGGGTGGCGCG
>JALYIS010000154.1 GCA_030775705.1 Actinomycetota bacterium | reverse complement strand
GCGGTGAAATACGCCTTGGCCCGCAGGGGCACGGCGTGCAGCAGCAAGCGGTTGAGCGGGCTGGCAAGCCGCAACACTGGCAGCGTCTTACCGGTCGGCTCCATGGCCATGGTCCAGGTGAACCTGGCGCCGGTCGGTGTCTGCTCGACCAGGTAGTCCTCGGCGAACCGGGTCACGAGAGCACGGTTCGCCTCGGTGGCATAGAACGACATTCGACGGCCGTCCTCCCACCGGAAGAACCGTTCCCTGACCGCCATCGCCTTGATCGGTAGGACCACCGAGCGTGTCGTCCCGACGCCGAACGGCCGGGGCGAGGTCCACTCGAGCGAACTCAGGCCGAGCCCCCAGTCGGCAAGTGCGCGGTCTGACGTCAGAGATTGCCAGACCCGCTCGGGAGGGACGGCGAGCTCGACAGGGTACCGGTAGACAAACGGCGCGTCCTCGAAGAAGGATTCGTCACATGCGAGTAGCGGATACCAGGTCACGCACACCAGCATGAACCATGACCGGCAACGGTCCGGTACGCGGCCTGGCAGCACAGGCGGAACGAGGAAGTCGGAGCAGGACTGACCGGGTCAAGCAGCTACAGCTGCTGGAGCGCGCGCCGGACTTCGGCCGGCACCGATACCGGGCGGCGCCCCTGGCGAGCGACGTAGACGTGCACGAACCGACCGACCGCAGCTGGCTCCGGTGCCGCGCCGAACAGGGCCAGCCGGTAGATCACGCTCGAGGAGCCCAGCCGCTGCAGGGCGATGCCAGCGGTGACCACCTCCGGGAAGCGGAGCTCGGCGAAGTAGCGGCAGGATGTCTCGACGACGAGTCCGATAGCGGGCAGCTCACGAATGTCGACCCCACTGGCCTCGATCAGCCAGCCGTTCACCGCAGTGTCGAACAGGAGGTAGTGCACGACGTTGTTCACATGACCGTAGGTGTCGTCGTCCGACCATCGGGTGGGCAGTGTTCGCAGGACGCGGAAGTCTTCGCGCCGCAGGTCCTTGTCGTCTGGTTCGCTCACGATGCGGTGACCGGCGCGACGACGAGCTGACACCCGCGCACCTGCAGCGGGCGGTCGACGAAGGCCGTCGTGTTGGGCGGGTATACGCGGACGGTGTCCGACAGCGCCGCCTGGCAGGCCGAATAGTCGGTGAGCATGGATTGGCCCTGTGCCCCCGGCGCGAGCCGGACCGTCGTCGGTGTCGCCCCGGTGCGGCCGGCCGGCTGGGCCAGCGCAGCGCCGTTGAGGCGCAGACTCACACCGGGGTAGCCGTAGAGGGTGCACGGCACCTGGCTGCTGTTGGTGAACGTGATCAGGGCGAACTCCTGCTGCTGCGCTCCCGACCCGCGCAGGACGCGCACGGTGAGTTGCGACGTCGAGCAGGCGCCCTTGGGGATCAGCGGAGCCGGCGCGGGTATCGATGTCGTCGGGGTCGATCCGGTTGAGGTGGACGGGGCGTCCGTCGACGGCGCGGTGGTGGTGCTCGTAGGGATCGGGGACGTGCCACCGGTAGTGGTGGAGGCCGCGGCACTCGCGGTGCCCGCCGTCGTGGAATCGGACGATGTGCAGGCGGCCAGCAGCGCCAGCGCCGCCAGGGCACCCCCGGCGGCTACACCTCGGCCTGCCCGGCGCCGGCTCATCGGTCGATGCGCAGGTCGGTCGAATACGGCAGGCTGGCTACCTTCAGGGCGGCGATCGACTGCAGCTGGTTCCACAGCTGCTGCCACGCTCCCGTGCCGGTCAGACTGCCACAACCGCCGGCCTGGGCGCAGGCAGTGAACTCGGTGAGCGCGCCGCCAAAGTTGATCTTCGGGTGGTTCTGACCGACTCCGGTCAGCGAGATGTACTTCCACTGCGCCGCCATGATGTCGTTGTAGATCTGCGGCAGGTTGAGGATCCGCACGGGCGAGGCGCCCGCGGCCAGGTAGTAGAGCCCCGACATGGCCCAACCGTTGTTGCAGGCGCGGTCCGCCAGCGTCCAGGCACACCCGTCGGCGGAACCGTTGAACACGAACGGCGCGTGCGTGGCGCCGAGATAGCCCTGCATCCAGGTAGCCGTCTGGCCGTAGGTCGCGCGGAACCCGGGTTCGATGTCGTTGGCACCGGCGACGGTCATGCCGAGATAGGGCGCGGCGTGGGCGGCGACCTGGTTGACCACCACCTTCGCCCAAACCTGCCCATTGAGGGCGGAGACGTCCATGTCGTTGTTGGTACCCAGGGCCAGGGTCACCGGCGCGCTCGGACGCTGGGCACTGTGATACCCGTCGGTGTAGGCATTGAGGTCGGCCACCAGGCTGGCGTAGGAGACGAATTGGGTGGTCGCACTCAGTACGACGCCGCCGTCTGCCTCGTCCTGCCCCCCGATGTCGAGCAGGACGAGGTAGCCGTGGCCGGTGGGATTGGCGTTCGCGTCCGCCACGCCCTCGGCGCGCAGCTTGGCCTGGTCGGCGCCGGAGGATCCGGTGATGTTGCGGATGTAGCGGCTGGTCGAGATCGGGGCTGGGGTGGTCTGCGGTGGCGGCGCCGGCAGGGTCGTCACCGACGGCGAGACGCCCGCACTGGAGGGGCCTGCGACGTTGATCGCCACGACGGCGAAGGTGTATGCCGTCTTCGGCGCCAGTCCCACGAGGACGGCGGTACCGGCGGTGGCCGGCACTGAGGTCGAGATGCCTCCAGGGGTAGCCGTGACCGTGTAGCTCGTCCACGGTGCGCCGCCGTCGCTGGTCGGACGGGCCCAGGTCACGGTGGCACCGCCGAACCCGGCGACCGCGCTGACCGACGTCGGCACCGAAGGGGCAACCGGGTGGACTGCATTGATGATCTTGCAGCCCAGGGACACGTTGCCGCCGGCGCCGACGTTCACCGCCGTGAGGCAAACCCGGTGTTCGCCGTCGGACGCTGCCACCGTTGCGGCGAGGCCGTGGGACGCGCCGAAGCTGGGGTACGCCCCGGCCACGTCCGGGCGATTCGCGTTGGCGCTGGCGAACGTGACGATGCCGTCGACCGAGATGGCCATCGACAGCGGCCCGCGTGTGTCCGGGTCAATCGCCCACCCGGACACGAGCAGGTTGTTGGACCCGGCGGCCCGAGTCAGGCCATCAAAGCTGCCGAAGGGGCTGAGCACGAGAGTGATCGCTGCGCAAGCGTTGGGCGAGTCGCCCGTCCCGAAGTACACGTTGATGCCGACGGCGCACACGGTGTGCTTGCCCGACGTCAGGACGAGCGCGGCGCTGAAGTTGTGGCCGGGGTGGGCGCCACCGGACCCGGCCGCGAGGACGTCGGCGGTGGTGACGCCGTCTACCACGACGTGCGCATGGATTGGCGCGTTGGTGTCGGGGTCAGTCGTCCAGCCGCTGACGGTGGCGCCGGTGCCCGTGGGGATGAGCCCCGTGATTGCTGCCTGCGGGTTGAAGTTGAGCACCACCGGGCGACAGAGCACGTAGGCGTCGTTCCCATACCCGATGTTCACCGCCACCAGACAGATGTTGTGGGTGCCCTGTCCGAGCTTCAGCGAGAGCGCGAACCCGTGCGCGGCCCCCACCCCGGGATGCGTCGCGGCGAGGTCGTTGCGGGTGGTGTTCGCGAGGAACCTGGTCTGCACCCCGTCGACCGTCAGGCTCATGGAGAGGGCAGTAGTGACCGCATTCGGGTCATACGCCCAACCGGACATGGTGAAGCCACCCGGAATCTGGGCTGCTGCGATGGTGGAGATCGGGCTGTCATTGAGGATCAGGTTGCGGCAACCGAGCGTTGCGTCCGTCCCGTAGCTGAGGTTCTTCGCGATGACGCACACCGTGTGGGCGCCCTGCGTCAATGCCAGCGTGGCGGCGAAGCCGTGGTTGGCACCTGCCGCTGGAAAGTACGCGCCGACGTCGGGGCGGCTGAGATCGGCGACCACCTCGGTTCGGGCGCCGTCGATACTCACGTAGGTCGTCACGCTGCTCGTCGGCACGTCAGGGTCGTAGGTCCACCCCTGCACCACGACGTGGCCGGCCTGGGCGACGAGCGAATCGATCCTGCCGACAGGGCTGTCGCGCAGGGCGAGCCGTACGCAGCCGAGTTGGCGGTTTGCCCCCTTGCCGACGTTGACCGCGTTGATGCACAGCGAGTGGGTCCCCTCCGGCACCCGCGCGGTGAAGTTGAAACCGTGCTGCGGGCCGTCGGCGGGATACCTCGCGGCGACGTCGGGACGGCTGGAGCTCGCGACTGCGGTGACGAGGTAGGTCCCGTCGCTATAGAGCGCCACCTTGATCGGGGCCGTCGTGTTCGGATCGATGGCCCAGCCGCCCACCCTGACACCGCCGGGGATCGCGCGCACGGTGTCGAGGGAGCCAAACGGCGACCCTGCCGGCACTCCGATTGCCGCCGCATGCTGCAGGGC
>JALYIS010000153.1 GCA_030775705.1 Actinomycetota bacterium | reverse complement strand
GACCAGGTCCTCGACGTGCAGCAGGTCTCGGACCTGGCGGCCGCTCCCGCCGAAGCCGATGTAGCGCAGCGGACGCCCCAGGTGGTGCGCCAGCATCCAGTACGTGAACACTCCCTGATCGACCTTGCCCATCTGCCACGGACCGGCGATGACCCCGCAGCGGTTGATCGCCGTCCGAATCCCGTAGGCCTCGCGGTACTCCTCGATGAGCAACTCGGCGGCCAGCTTCGTCGTGCCGTACAGCGTTCGGGAGCCGGCCAGCGGAAACGCCTCGGAGATCCCATCCGGACCGGCGCCAGGCAGCACCTGGACGTCAGCCAGCTCGAAGCGGGTGTCGGTCTCACGCAGCGCCAAGCCGCGCAAGCCGGCGACCGGGTAGACCCGGCTGGTGGAGAGAAACACGATCTGCGCCCGGTGGCGGCGCACGAGCTCCAGACAGTTGTAGGCACCGAACAGGTTCGATCGGATCAGGTAGTCGGGGCTCCCGTCGGTCCCGGCCAGCACCGACGGCTCGGCCGAGCACTCGACCATCGCGTCGATGGCCCCCACGGCGAGGAGGTCGTCGAGCTCGCGGACGTCGCCGGCCGCGAACTGCACCCCGGCCTCGCGCAGGCGCGGCAGATTCAGCTCACTTCCCCGGCGGTGCAGGTTGTCGAGTGCCACCACATCCCAATCGGGATGCCGCGCCCGTAGGCCGATCGCCGTCGTAGCGCCGATGAAGCCGGCCCCGCCGGTGATGAGGATGCGCACGTGCGCGAGTCTGCCGGAAACGAGCCGCGGGACAGCAGGAGCCCGGATCTGGCTACGATCCGGCAGCCTCGATGCGCAGCCTGCCGACCAAATTGAACGGGCCGCTCCTGCTGGCGCCGGCCGTCCACGGCGACGAGCGCGGGTTCTTTCTGGAGAGTTTTCGCCAAAGCGAGCTGACCACCCGCGGGATCGACTGCGATTGGGTGCAGGACAACCAGTCGCGGTCAAGCGCCGGGGTCTTGCGAGGCATGCACTTCCAACCGGGTCAGGCGAAGCTCGTGCGCTGTGCCCGCGGTGCGATCTTCGACGTCGTGGTCGACATCCGACCGCGCTCGCCGCAGTTCGGCCGTTGGGAGGGATTCATCCTCGATGATTCCGAGCACCGGCAGCTCTATTGCCCCGACGGTTTCGCCCACGGGTTCTGCGTGCTGAGTGATCTGGCGGACGTCGTGTACAAGGTGAGCCAGTACTACGACCCCCGCCGCGAGGGAGGGTTTCGCTACGACGACCCCGAGGTGGGGATCGAGTGGCCGACCGGCACACAACTGATCCCGTCATCTCGGGACGCGGGCGCGCCGACGCTGGCGGAGATCGCGGCTCAGCTCGGCCGCTGAGCCCGCTCACCGGGTCAGCTCACGCAGCCGACCCGCGACATACGCGACGTCGCTGTGGGTCAGGGTCGCCCCTGACGGAAGGTGGAGTCCACACTCGGCCAGGCGTTCGGCGACGGGAAACCGGCAGCCTGGTCGAAGGTCGCGGTACATCGGCAGCGTGTGCAGAGGGTAGAAAAACGGCCGGGTGTCTATTCCGTCCGAGGCGAGGGCTGCCATCACAGCGTCCCGCTCGCCGAATCGCTCCGGATCCAGCAGAGCGGAGGTGAGCCAGAACGCGCTGCGGGCCCACGGAAGCTCAGGTGAGATGGTCAGCCCGGGCACTCCCTCGAGTTCCTCCCGGTACCAGCGGGCTATTTCCCGACGGCGCTCGAGGTGCCAGTCGATCCGTTCGATCTGAGCCAGCCCGATCGCGGCCGCGACGTTCGTCAGGCGGTAGTTGAAGCCCAGGATCGGGAACCAGTACCGCCGCTCTGGGTCCTGCCCCTGGCCGCGGAGCTGTCGTATGCGTGCGGCGAGCTGATCGTCGTCGCAGACCACCATGCCGCCCTCCCCGGTGGTGATGATCTTGTTGCCGTAGAACGAGAACGTGCCGACTGACCCCATCGACCCGGCGATGCGCCCGCGGTAGCGGGCACCGTGTGCCTCGGCGGCATCCTCGATCACCCACAGGCGGTGCCGCTCGGCGATTTCCAGCACCGGATCCATGTCGGTGGGGTGTCCGTAGAGATGCACGGCGACGATTCCTCGAGTGCGTGAGGTGATGGCGGCCTCGATCTGCGCCGGGTCCATGTTCCACGTTTCTGGTTCGGCATCGACGAACACCGGGCGCGCACCGCACTGGACCACCGGATTGGCGCTGGCGACATACGTGAGCGTGGGAACGATCACCTCATCCCCGGCAGCGACGCCATGCGCCATCAGCGCGAGGTGCACCGCCGCGGTCCCGTTGCAGCAGCCGATTGCGTGTCGGACACCGCAGAACTCGGCAAATGCGGCCTCGAAGCGCTCGACGTAGGGGCCGGCCGACGAGATCCACGTGGTGTCCAGGCAATCGAGGACGTATTCGCGCTCTCGCCCGACGAGGGCGGGTACGGCGACGGGAAGCCAGCGTTCGGTCATCCGGCGGGCCGGACGAACGCTCGGATCATCACGATCCTGCCGTCGGCTCCTGGGCACGTCGGCTCAGCGCTTTGGTGCACAAAGCCGAGTGATTGATACAGGGCGAGGGCCACCGGATTGCTCTCGTACACCGAGAGGCGCACGGCCGGGCAGCCGATCTCCCGGGCTCGGGCGATGGCGTGGGCGGTCAAGGCCCGGCCGATGCCGAGCCCCTGGTGGTCATGATCGACCAGGACACCAAGACTCGGAATGACGAAACCGGCAT
>JALYIS010000152.1 GCA_030775705.1 Actinomycetota bacterium | reverse complement strand
CCCTAACGCCTCGCGCAGGCCCGGGAGCGCCTGCGCCTCGCCGGCCCACATCTGGCGCGCCCGCAGCACCGCGAGCACCAGGTTGACGCGTGCGTCCCCGCTCGGCGCTTGCCCCAGGATGTGCAGGCCGTCGCGGATCTGCGCGTCCTTGATCTCGCAGAGCCAGCCGTCCAGATGCAGGATGAACTCGTCGAACTCGGCATCGTGCGGCCGGTCGTCCACGCCGAGGTCGTGGTCGAGCTTGGCTGCCTGGATCAACGTCCAGATCTGGGCGCGCACGGCCGGTAGCTTGCCCGGATCCATCGACGCGATCTGGGCGTGCTCGTCGAGCAGCTGCTCCAGGCGTGCCACGTCGCCGTAGCTCTCCGCCCGGGCCATCGGCGGCACCAGGTGATCGACCAGGGTCGCGTGCACGCGGCGCTTGGCCTGGGTGCCCTCGCCCGGGTCGTTCACCAGGAACGGGTAGACCAACGGCAGGTCACCGATCGCCGCGTCGGCAGCGCAGGACGCGGACAGCCCGGCGGTCTTGCCAGGCAACCACTCGAGGTTGCCGTGCTTGCCGACATGGACCATCGCGTGCGCGCCGAAGCCGTGTTCGCGGTCGCGCAGCCAGTGGTAGGCGGCCAGGTAGTGATGGCTCGGCGGCAGGTCCGGGTCGTGGTAGATCGCGATCGGATTCTGCCCGAAACCTCGCGGTGGCTGGACCATCACGGTGACATTTCCCGAACGCAGCGCGGCCAGCACGATCTCGCCGCCCGGATGCCGGGAGCGGTCGACGAACAGCTCGCCCGGCGGCGGCCCCCAATGCCGCTGCACACTTGCACGCAGATCAAGGGGAAGTGTGGCGAACCAGGTGCCGTAGTCACTCGCGCGGATCCGCACCGGGTTGCCGGCAAGTTGAGCCTCGGTGAGCCAGTTCTCGTCCTGGCCGCCGGCCGCGATCAGGGCGTGGATGAGCGCATCGCCATCCTGGGCCTGCACACCCGGGAAGTCGCCGATGTCGTAACCCGCCTCGCCCAGCGCGGCCAGCAGTCGCACCGTCGAAGCCGGAGTGTCGAGGCCGACCGCGTTACCGATGCGCGAGTGCTTCGTCGGGTACGCGGAGAGCATGACCACGATGCGCCGATCGGCGGGCGAGATGTGCCGCAGGCGTGCGTGGTTCACTGCGATAGCGGCGACCCGCGCCGCGCGCTCGCCGTCGGCCACGTAGGCGATCAGGCCGTCCGGGCCAATCTCCTTGAACGAGAACGGCACCGTGATGAGCCGGCCGTCGAACTCGGGGATGGCCACCTGTGTCGCTGCGTCCAGAGGGCTCAACCCCTCGTCACTGGTCTCCCAGTCCGCCCGCGTCGAGGTCAGGCACAGGCCCTGCAGGATCGGCACGTCGAGGTCGGCGAGTGCGCCGACATCCCAGTCTTCGTCGTTGCCGCCGCCGCTGGCCGCCGCCGGCAGCGATCCGCCGGCCGCCAGCACAGTGACCACGAGCGCGTCGGCCCGGGCGAGGACGGCAAGCAAAGCGGGCTCGGCAGAGCGCAACGACGAGCAGAACACCGGCAGCGCGCGACCACCCGCGGCCTCGATCGCGTCGGCCAGGGTATGCACGAACGAGGTGTTGCCGGCGACCTGATGGGCCCGGTAGTACAGGACCGCCACGGTGGGCACGCCCGCGTCCAAGGGGCGCTCGGGGCGCTCGAGCAGGCCCCACGAAGGCGTCGGCACCGGTGCCTGGAACCCGTGACCGGTGAGCAGGACAGCGTCGCTGAGGAAGTTGTGCAACTGCGCTAGATTGTCCGCGCCGCCGTAGGCCAGGTATGCGTGTGCCTCGGCTACCACCCCGCCAGGGACCGTCGAGAGCTCCATCAGCTCAGCGTCCGGGGCCTGCTCGCCGCCGAGCACGACGGTCGCGACGCCGCTGGCCAGCACGGCCGACAGTCCCTGCTCCCACGCCCGGCTCCCACCCAGGATCCGCACGACCACGATGTCGGCGTCGTCGAGGAGTCCTGGTAATTCGTCGAGGTCGGTGCGTGCGGGATTCGCCAGCTGGAAATCTGCACCGCTGGCGCGCGCGGAGAGCAGATCGGTGTCAGACGTGGACAGCAGCAGGATCACTGGACGGCCAGCCTCTCGCGGGATCCGCGCCCCGGTTAGTAGCGAGCGGCCACCGGGCAGTGTCTGGCTCGCGGCCGCGCCACGGCCCCCGGCCGAGCGAGACCGGTCACAGTGGCGGGACCGCGCTGGACTCACACCAGCTTCCTGGACCCGGGGCCGCATTTGTCTCACGCCCAGCCTCGCACATCCCGCCCGCCCCTCGGTGGCCGGGCGGAGTCCGCCGAGTAGCAGGAGGGGATGGAGGGCGCAGTGTGCGACCGGTGGCATATGAGAGTGCCTGGGGAGCCACGTACGATCCGGACGTGTCAACTCCCGGAACCGTAAGGCGCGAGGGCGCCGACACCTGCCCGGGGGCCCTGACGGTTCACGAGGCGGCCGATGGCCTCCTTGTGCGGGTGCGCCTGGCAGGTGGCCAGCTATCGGGCGGCGCGCTGCGCGCGCTGGCGCTGGCCGCGGACGATCTGGGTGACGGACGACTAGAGCTCACCTCTAGAGGCAACGTTCAGTTGCGAGGACTGGCACCCGGGGACACGGTGCCCCTGGGGGAGCGCCTCGCCCTGGCCGGCTTGCTGCCTTCGGCCACCCACGAGCGGGTGCGCAACATCGTCGCGTCGCCGTTGGCCGGTGTCGACCGGCTGGTGCCGTCCGGCCCGCGCGGTGGCAACGACGCGTGGATCGGTGTCGAACAGCTTGTGCGCGACCTCGACCGCGAACTGTGCGCGCGGCCCGGGTTGGCGGCATTGCCTGGGCGCTTTCTGTTCGCCGTTGACGACGGCCGGGGTGACGTCGCCGACCTCGGTGCCGACATCACGATGACCTGTGTGCACGATGCCGTGCTCATCGCGGCGAACCGGATACCGGCTGGGGAGGCTGTCGCGACCGCGCTGCGCCTGGCCGAGGCCTTCCTGGAGATTCGGAGCGAGCAGGGGTCCCACGCTTGGCGGATCGCCGAACTGGCGGGGGGTATCGCGGCGGTCACCGCGCGTGCGGGGCTGAGAGCCGCCGGCGGTGAGCGCATCGGCCCGCAATATCGGACTGCGGAGCCGGTGGGTGTCATCGAGCAGCCAAACGGGCGCCAGGCACTCGTCGTGCTCGCTCCGCTGGGCAGGCTGACGGTCGACCAGGCTCTGCTCGTCGCCGGGCTCTCGGGAACGCGGGGACTACGGCTTACCCCGTGGCACAGCATCGTGATTGCTGACCTGGCTGACGCCAGCGCAGCGCAGCAGGCGGCGCGAACCGCCGGCGAACTCGGTCTCGGCGTGGACGCCCAGTCGCCCTGGTACCGCG
>JALYIS010000151.1 GCA_030775705.1 Actinomycetota bacterium | reverse complement strand
TCAAGTATCCGTCGCGGCCAACCGCCATCCCCGAACCCGTCGCTAGATCGAATGAACGGTGGGGCGCTGGCGTGCATGCTCCGCTCACTTCCTTCGACGACGTGATCCTCAACGAACATACCGCGGTCATCGTCAGTTCCGGTCGTACCTCATCGCGGCAATTGAGGGCACCTGCCGCTCGCCCGACCAGCGGCAGGTGCGGACGTTCGTGCCGATGTTGATACAGCTGCTTATGTCGCCAGTCGACGCCTGACCGACGCGGCACGGACCCAATATCGTCGGTAGTACGGCTGACCAGCTACCCACGCAGAGTCCTGGGACTTCCACTCCTGCAAGCCAAGATCGTGACGGGTGAGCGAACGCTGTGCGAGCCATTCATCGAAGGCGGCGTCAGCGATCTCAGGCAGCGCGGGGCCCGCGACCATCTCGAAGAAGTTGTGGTCTTCCGAGGTCACGCGCCCAAGTAGGTCCAGACATGCGTCGGCCTCGACCGGGTGCGTTCGTACTCCCGACTCGTCTCCCCGCTCGGTGTAGAACACAAACCAGCCGGACGGTCGGTGATCTATGACGATCGACTCTGGTAGGTGCGCGCCGTATAACGAATACGCGCGTGCCTGCACGCCGAGCTCGTTAAGCAACGCCTCAAGCGAGGTCCGGGTCAGGGGCGGTCCGACGTACTCGTACACCTTCGAAATCATCACACAGAACACCAAAGAGGTGACCTGAAACCATCGCACTCATCTCGACGGATCCGTACATCCAATGCGGCATGAGCGCGCCTCTAGCATCGGTCCTCTCAGCGCGGACCCTCTTTGAAGTACCGATTCTCCATGCTCATACGTCTCATCACGGTGGCGGTCAGGACGGCACCGGATGCCAGCAGCAATCCACCGAAGATTCGTGCGGTCGCCGCGTTGGCGAAGAGGAGAAGTATGCCAACGAAGATCAAAACATAAGAGACTCCAACGACGCGGTAAGCCGCGTAGGTGGTCGCCAATTGCGCAGTGTGCCGCACAGGGTCGGCGGCATAACTTGGCTTGTGCTGAGCCGCGACCGACATCCGTCCTGACATCATCCGATCAAACGATCGATCAGCCATCCGGCGCTCGACGGGCCAGAGGCGCGGATAAAGGCCCGGTATTACGTCCTGCAAACTGGGGGTGGCCACTCACGAATGATGCCTTGCCAGTGCCGGAACAGAGTGGCTCGCGCACACGCTCATCGGCATGTGAGTGCGACTTTTGCGTGACTGCTCGGCCCACGTACTACGCCTGGACGCCTCGATGAGCCTGACCAAGATGACCGCAATCGCCTGGCGCTTAGGCACGACCCGCGATGGCGAGCCAGGGTCGTCGCGGGCGGGCGGCGTCCAATCAACGATCCGAGCGGCGGTCGCGGACGCCTGGCTCGCCCGCCCGACGGCGAAGGTCAGGCACGTCCGAATCCGTCTCACGATCAGCTAGCCCCGCCATTTGATATTCGTCGGCCCGCACCTAGTCCGCACGAAGTCCGCAAACCACCATCGCGATCCACATTGTCACACCGGTATCAACACGACCGTAGCCCAGCAAACACGAGGCCTCCAGCGTGCTGCGCGAGCGCCCGTCGGAGGTAGAAAATTGCCCGGATTTTGACCCCGAATCACCGGGTCCGATCAGAGTCACAGTGCGGGGTTAGCCTGACCTCACTGCGGCCGCGCAGGCGACACCGCCGAACCGAAGGCAACGGGAGCAACATGGCAAGCATCGAAAGGCGCGAACGAGACGGCAAGCTGATCTGGCGGGCGCACTATCGGGCGCCGGACGGTAAGCAGCGGAACAAGACATTCGCGCGCAAGATCGACGCCGAACGATTCCTGACCACCGTGGAGAACTCAAAGCTGACCGGCGCCTACATCGATCCCATGTTGTCCCGCCTTACTGTTGGTGAATGGTCCAAGCGGTGGCTCGACGGGCAGGCGCACCTCAAGCCGTCGACGCACGAGCGCTACGCCGGCATCGTTCGCGCACACATCGAGCCTCGATGGCGCAATGTCCGGTTAGCCGAGGTCTCCCACGCAGACGTCCAGGGATGGGTTTCTGACCTGTCCCGGCGTCGCTCTCCCGCGACCGTATGCAAAGTGCACCGGGTGTTCTCGATGGTGCTGTCGCTCGCTGTGAAGGACGGCCGCCTCGCCCGAAACCCCGCCGTCGGGGTGCACGTCCCGCGTAGCGCGCAAGCAGAACATGTCTATCTGAGTCACGACCAGGTCGGACTGTTGGCTGAGGAGGTGAGCCACCCGTACGAGACTGGGTCACGGGCCTGCGAAGCCGACCGAGAGGCTGCGAAATCGTACGGCCTTGTCGTCCTCTTCCTTGCCTACACGGGCGTCCGATGGGGCGAGATGGCTGCGCTTCGCGTCGGCCGGATCAACTTCCTGCGCCGTCGAGCGTCGATAGTCGAGTCGGTCACGCTCGTCCGAGGCGTCGCCACGTGGGGTGCCCCGAAGGGTCACGACCGGCGAGAGGTGCCGATCCCCCGATTCCTCATCGAAAAGCTCGCTCAGCACGTATCGGGTAAGCAGCCAGCGGATCTTGTCTTCACAGGCGTCAAGGGCGGCCCGCTCCGATCGCAGATGTTCCAAGGCGCAGCGTTGACCGCTGCGGCGACACGTGTCGGCGCTCCAGGGCTGACGCCGCACAAGCTCAGACACACAGCGGCGTCTCTGGCGATCGCATCCGGCGCGAACGTGAAGGTCGTTCAGACGATGCTCGGACACAAGTCAGCGACGATGACTCTGGACCTTTACGGCCACTTGTTCGCCGATCAGCTCGACGAGGTCGCCGACGCTCTGGACGCCGCTCGCAGCCTCGCGGCTCAAGCTGCTGTTGCCCGAGCGTTGCCCGAGACGAAAATTGGGCTGCTTCCAACATCTCTAAAATGAACTACACCCCCCGGAATCCGGGAGGTGTAGGGGTGTAGCCCCAACGGGATTCGAACCCGTGCTACCGCCTTGAGAGGGCGGCGTCCTGGGCCACTAGACGATGGGGCCCCAGAAACGATCAGTACTGCGCTGGGGTACCAGGACTCGAACCTAGACTAACTGAACCAGAATCAGTTGGGCTGCCAATTACCCCATACCCCAAGGGAACGACCCCACCTGGCGTATTGGCAGGGCCGTCGTCAGACTCTACCGGACGGCATCGAGGCCAACCAAAATGCGGCGCGTCAGCCGGTCAGGGGTCGCTCGCCAGAGACCCGGATGCGGGTACGTCCGCACTTGCCCGCGCGTCCCAGCCCGGCGCGCTCGCGGCTGCGCGCATCTCGTAGGCGGCTCTGCCACCAGCGTCAATCGCGTCGCTGAGCAGGTGGTCAGACCCCGTCGCGGTCATGATCTTCTCGCCCACGCGCCTCGGCAACAGCCCGGTCCATTTGGTGATTGCCCCCATCTGCCTGGGTACATAGACAGCGAGCCTGGGCCGTTTGAGCGCCTTCACGATCTCGGTCGCCACCACCTCCGGGCCGATCGCCCGCGAGGCGCGGGTCTGGCGTATCCCGTCTGCCAGCTCGGTCTTGACCAGCGCGGGCAGTACACAGCTGATCTCGACGCCGGTGCCGCGCAGCTCCCACCAGACCGACTCGGTGAGACCGACCAGGGCGTGCTTGGTCGCGCAATAGGTAGCGGCTCCCGGCGTGGGAATCACGCCAGCCATCGACGCGACGTTGACGATGTGACCCGAGCGCCGGGGTCTCATGCGCGCGATCGCCTCCCGCGTCCCGTGACTTGACGCCATGAAGTTCACCGCAAGCTGTCGCGCGGTGGTCTCCGGCGTCTCGTCCTCGAAGCGAACCACGGGCATGATCCCGGCGTTGTTGATCAGCACGTCGATAGGTCCGACGTCACGCTCGACCGAGTCCATGGTCGCGCTGAAGGCTCGGTGATCGGTCACGTCGAGCCCGAGCCCCAGTACGTCCGGCCCGAGCTCGGCGGCCACCCGAGCAGTGAGGGCTTCGTCGAGGTCCCCGATCACGACCCCCGCGCCCTCGGCCACCAATGCAGCAGCCGTGGCGCGGCCGATGCCGCGGGCGCCGCCAGTGATCAACACGACCTTGCCGGTGAGCCGACGTGCAGGGCGTGCCATCGCGTTTCCGATCAGTGTTCGGCGCTTGGGGCGCTGGCGGCCGCACGACGTTCGTACTCCGCGCGCTCAGTCGAGTGCACCGCAGACGCCAGCAACTGATCGGCGCCGCCCTTGCGCGCGATCCAGTCACCAGCCCCGCGTGGCAGCGTACGCACGATCTTGTTGAGGGTGCCCAGCTGCTTCGGCACGAACACTTCGAGCCGGGGTTTGCGCAACGCAGCGACGATTGCCTGCGCCACATCTTCGGGCTTCACCTGTGAGCTGAGCCGGGTCTGCTTCAAGCCTGCCGCGAGCTCGGTGGTCACGATCGTCGGCATCACGCAGCTGATGTCGACACCGCTGCCGCGAAGCTCGTAGTACACCGCCTCACACAGACCGACCACACCGTGCTTGGTGGCGCAGTAAGTTGCGCCACCGGGGGCGCCGATCTTGCCCGCCACCGAAGCGACGTTCACGATATGGCCGCAACCTCTCGGTTTCATGCGCTGCATCGCCTGGCGGGTGCCGAAGATCACGGCGGCCAGGTTGATCGCGATCTGGCGGGCGGTGGTGTCCTCGCTCTCCTCGTCGAGCAGCGCCAGGGGCATGATCCCGGCATTGTTGACAAGGACATCGATGGGGCCGAGTTCGCGCTCGACCTCATCGAGAATCGCCGCGAACCCTGGATGATCGGTGACGTCCAGCCGCAGCCCCAAGGTGTTACCGCCGAGGTCCTTCGCCGCGCGTGTCGTCAGGTCCTCGTCCAGATCGCCGATGGCGACCCTAGCGCCAGCGTCGATGAGCGCGGCGGCGGTGGCGTAGCCGATTCCGCGCGCGCCGCCGGTGATGACGACGACCTTGCCCGTCAATGATCGTGGTTGGGTGGCCATCACCCGATACTGCCAGTCACTTGCGGTCCCGGCTATGGATTGGCGCGGCGGTGAGCATTGGTACGGCGGTGAGCATTGGTACGGACACGCCTACTTGTGCTTGCGCGAGAACTTGAACCGGACAACCTTGCTGATGATCTTGTATGCGTCGGCCTGGCGGGGGAACGACTGCATGTCCTTGCCCATGTTGAACTTCTTGTTCGTGGTCGCCTTCGGTCGGGTGAACTCACGCAGTCCGTCCTCGCCGTGGAAGCGCCCGAACCCACTGTCACCCACGCCGCCGAACGGTAGTGCCGGGATACCCACGAAGGTGAGCACAGAGTTGATCGTCGTTCCGCCCGCGCTCATCCGCGCGGCGATCTCGCGGCCCCGGCCCTTGGAGAAGACGGACGAACCGAGGCCGAAGCGAGTCGCGTTGGACCGTTGAATCGCCTGTTCGACGTCGTCGACCGTGTTGATGACGACGACGGGTCCGAAGGTCTCCTCCTGGACGGCGCTGGACTCCTCCGGCACATCCACCAGCACGATCGGATGCACGTAGGGGGGCTTGATCGACTCGAGTCCACCGACGAGGGCCGTGGCGCCGCGGTCCAGGGCGTCGGTGACGTGCCGTCGGATGATGTCGATCTGGGCGGGCAACGTCATCGGCCCGTAGCTGTCGGTCGGATCCTGCCCGACCCTGACCAGCAGGGCGTTCTCCTTGACTTTGGCGAGGAACGGATCGCGCACACTCTTGTCGACGTAGACGCGCTCGACGCCCACACACGCCTGGCCTGCATTCCACATGCTCCCCCACACCACCGCCTTCGCCGCAGCATCGAGATCCGCATCCGGCGCAACGATCGTCGCGTCCTTGCCGCCGAGTTCCAACAGCACCGGCACGAGGTTCTGCGCGCATGCCTGCATCACCCGGCGCCCGGTCGGGACGGAGCCGGTGAAGGCGAGCTTGTCGACGCCGGAGGTGCACAGCGCCGAACCTGTTTCGCCGAACCCACTCACCCACGCGACCAGTCCGGCCGGTGCGTCGGGATTGGCCTGATAGAACGACTCGACGGCGTATACACCGGTCGCCACACTGAACTCACTCGGCTTCACGACCGCGGCGTTGCCGGCGGCCATTGCGTAGGCCAGCCCGCAGAACACCGTGTAGAGCGGCGCGTTCCACGGCGCGATGACCCCGACGACGCCCAGCGGCAGGTACTCGACCCGCGCGTCGAAGTTCAGCATCGCCAACCCCGGGCGGACCTTGCGTTGCTTGAGCACCCGCTCGGCGTTCGCGGCCGCCCACTTCAGGTCCTCGAGTGAGGCAAGCAACTCGAAGAGCACGTCACCTTGGGGCTTGGCCGTCTCGCGGTTACCCAGCTCGCAGATCTCGTCGATGTGCTGAGCCAGGTACGAGGTCCAGCGCGCAATCCGCTTCTTGCGTCCCGCGAAGCCGAGTTCGGCCCACCAGGTCTGCGCCGCGCGCGCCTTCGCGACGATCGCCTGCACCTGTTCGGCGGTGTGCACCGGGTAGGTACCGACCACCTCTCCGTTTGCCGGGTTCGTCAGGTCGAAGGTCTGGGCGCTCGGCGTTGCCCCGGGACCACTGGGAGCACCGGGATCTACGTCCGGGGTGAGCTGAGCGGTCACATGACACCGTCCCGAAGAGATACTGCACGAAGCAACTCGGCCTGCCGAAACGGCAGAATGAGAACACGTTACAGTTTTGGACCCTGGACGGGCAAGGGACCGGTCACAGGAACCGCGAGATGATTTCCTTCATGATCTCGTTGGTGCCGCCGTAGATCTTCTGAACACGGGAGTCGGTGAACATCCGCGATATCGGGTACTCAGCCATATATCCATAGCCGCCGAACAGCTGCAGGCACTCGTCGGCGACGTCGCACTGCTGTTCGGTCAGCCAGTACTTGGCCATCGATGCGGTCGGGATGTCCAGCTCCGCGCGCAGGTGCTTGGCGATGCAGTCGTCGATGAACACGCGACCGATCAGCGCCGTCGTCGCGACCTCGGCGAGCTTGAACTTCGTGTTCTGGAAGCTGGCGATCGGCTTGCCGAAGACGTGTCGGTCCTTGGTGTACTTCACGGTCTCGGCCAGTGCCGCCTCGATCGCCGTGGCCGCCGCGACGGCGAGGATCAGCCTCTCCTGAGGCAACTGATTCATCAGCTGGATGAAGCCCTGCCCTTCGGTGTCCCCGAGCAGGTTCGCGCTCGGCACCCGCACCGCGTCGAAGAAGAGCTCGGCGGTGTCCTGACCGTGCTGGCCGATCTTCTTGAGCACCCGTCCCCGGGCGAAGCCAGCCAGCCCCTCGGTCTCGACCACCACGAGGGAGATGCCCGACGCAGCATTGTCCGGATCGGTCTTGGTCACGACGATGATCAGCTCGGCGAGCAGTCCGTTCGAGATGAACGTCTTCGAGCCGTCGATCACGTACTCGTCGCCGTTCCTGATGGCCCTGGTCTTGACGTTCTGCAGGTCCGAGCCGGTGCTCGGCTCCGACATCGCGACGGCGCCGACGAATTCCCCCGACGCGAGCTTGGGCAGCCAGCGCTGCTTCTGATCCTCTGTCCCGTAGGCGTAGATGTAGTGGGCGACGATCGTCGAGTGGACGGCGGTGCCCAGGCTCCCGGCGCCCGTGCGCACCTGCTCCTCGGCCATCACCGCCTCGTGGGCGAACGTGCCACCCCCGCCCCCGTACTCTGCGGGAATCGACGGGCACAACAGGCCCAGTTCGCCTGCCTTGAGCCAGACCTCACGGTCGACGTGCTGCTGTTCTCCCCAGCGCTCCTCGTGCGGGGCGCACTCCTTCTCGAAGAAGGTGTGCGCGAGGTCGCGGAACGCCTCGATGTCGTCGTCACTCCAGGCGGGACGGGCTGCAGCCATTGCTGGGGTTACCTCCGGTAGCCACGGTATGTGATACACACGGTATCAGGTAAGAGGCTGATCGGCCGTTCGCTCAGTGGCGCGAGGCTCGGCGGCGCCCATGCCGATGCATCGGGCGCGTCCGGTCGTTGGCGCCACTCACCGACGCCACCACGATCGGCGGCGCGGGGTGGTGACCCGGGCGCCGATGCGACGCGGGCGCCTTGGACACCCACCACGCTCGCGAAATCGACACGACCTGGCGCATCCGCTCGGTCCGGACCAGTACCCACAGCGCAGCCAGCATCGCGCCGACGAATCCGATCAGCGACATCGCTGAACCGACGAACACGTGGCTGTACTTGTAGCCCGGGTTGATACCGAAGCGCCAGGTCGACCAGCAGATGCCGCAGACGCGCAGGACGTTGACCAGCATCATCAGCCCCGCGCCGACGGCGAGAGCGACCAGCTGCCTGCGCAACGGCAGCCGGCTGAACATCGTGAAGGCGCCCATCATCACCAGCAACGGGATCAGCAACAGCGCCGAGGTGCACTCATTGGTGATGATCAGTCCGAACGCCCGCCGGGTACCTAGGGCGAAGTAGACGGTGTCGCGCGAGGTCACAGCGCCCTTGCGGCCGGTGATGAGCGCCGTGACCGGAGTCGCGATTCGCGCCTCGAAGTGCCGGAACTTCGCATCCTCGAAGGCCAGCCAGAGAGCTGCGGCGAACATCGCGAGTCCAGCCATGAACTGGGTGCGCGAACGCGGGCGCAACTGGCTGGTGGGCTCCCAGGCCGGCAGCTGGTACGTGAGCGGCGGCAGCGACCGCCCGTGCTTGAGCACCGAGTCCGCGGTGAACGGCTGCGGGCTAGACATTGCTCGCCACGGCCCCGCGCACGACCTCCTCGGCGTTGCGCCGAGTCTTGACCCAGTTCCGCCGGCCCATGACGAACCGGCCCAGTGCGCGTGCCGTGGACACGTAGGTGTAAAGCAGGTACACCGCGTTGCCCAGGCCGAGGACGACGGATCTGGTCCGGCTCATGTCGTGCTCGGTCATGCGGCGATATACCGGTCCCCACATGATGAATGGCATCGCGCCGAAGAGGACCGCGATCCCGGCCACCGGCCAGAACTGGCTGACGAATGCAGCCGGCCCTGCGGTGTAGTTGACGGCACGGAAGACGGTCAACCCAAGCAGCGCCGGCCAGAGTACGACGCCGACCACCTGGAGCCAGGGAGTGATCAGGAAGTAGCAGGACTCCACCACCCCGGCGTTGGAGAGATTGGGGCAACGGATGATCTCGCCGATGTAGGTCGAGCACTGCATCGTGCCCTGGGTCCACCGGGCCCGCTGGGCGACGAAGCGGCGGAAGGACACCAGGCCCTCCTGCTCGACCCAGGTGTCGTAGACGAAACGGTTCCCATAGCCGACGAGCAGGATGTGCAGGCCAAGTTCGTAGTCCTCGAGCAGCGCGCCGTGCCACGGGGACTCGTAACGGCGTGCGATTTCGTCCAGGGCGGTGAGCCGGCTGAACTGCCCGTTGCCCCCCATGCCGACCGACCCGGTGCGCTCGCGCAGCAGTTGCATCGCCGACATCGACGTCATGAACTCGAGGTCCTGCATTCGGACGAGGAACTTGGAGAATCGTCGACCAGCGCGCGAGACGGTGGCCACCCGCCCCAGGTCGTCGCGGTTCTCCATCCGCACTGCGATCTGGGCAGCGCCGATCTTCGCGTTACCGAACACCGACGGTGAGCTCACGTAGCACAGCGCGTCCGGCGACAGCCTGCCGTCGGCGTCGATGACGACGACAATCGTGCGGGTACGGTCGGCCCCGAGCGGGAGCCAGGCGTCCAGGGCCTGGTATGCGCTGTTGAGCGCGTGGCCCTTGCCGGTTCGCGCCTCAGGCAGTACGCGGCGCACCAGGTGCACATGGCTGTCGTGGGCCGCGAACGCCTGCACCAGCCCTGCGGTGTTGTCCTCACTCGCATCGTCGATGACCCAGAGATGGGCGGCGGGGAAATCGTGCAAGGTCCGCGACATCGTCTGCACGATGACCGCTTCCTCATCCCGCGCAGGGATGAAGAAATGCCAGTCGAAGTCGCCCGGGTCACCCAGTGTCGTGCGCGGCCGCCGCAAGAAGGGCAGCAAGATCATAACGACGTAGCTCAAGAACATCACGGTGACGAACAGCGCGACGAATTCGAGCAGCGTCAGGCCCACGAAGTCACATTCCTCTCGAT
>JALYIS010000150.1 GCA_030775705.1 Actinomycetota bacterium | reverse complement strand
CTCACAGATCTCCCGAATGCTCGGTGGGTAACCTCGACGAGCGACCGAGTCGCGGATGACGTCGAGAATCGCCTGCTGGCGTCGGGTCAGCCCCGTGGTGGCGTTCGGCAGCTCGGTCACCTTCGGTCGCCCGCGACGGCGTGAACTCTGCTCGGTCCGCGTGGTCCGCTCTGCGTCCCCGCTCCCCGGGATCTCCGAGGCGTCCGACGACCGCGGCGCGTGGCCGCTGGCGGGCGGTCGGATCGCACTGCCAGCGGGTGTCGAGCTGGCCGATTGCTTGGGCTGGGGCACCGATGCCTCCGGGTTCGTGAATGCGGTTGGGCTGCGCCCGACGTTAGTCGGTGCGGGCGGTCAGTTCAAACATCTGTTCGAAGACACGCCGCAGAATTATGGAAATTGTCGGACCCTGCTGGTACACATTCGAATGAACGTTCTATCGAATGTCTGTTCGAGTGTGTCACACGAGGAGTCCCGATGTCTGTAGCCACCGAATTTGCCCCGGTCGTGTTCATTCCGACGCGGGCCCGCCAGCTCGAGCGTCCGGATGCCACGATCATCGCCCTCCTTCCCCCGCCAGAGGCGGCTGTTGCCTCACCGCTGCGTCTCACCCATCGCGGGCTCGTGGCCGTCGGACTGCTGGTTGCCACGCTCGCCGTCGCGTTGTTTGCGATCGCATCGATGTCCGCGCCACGCGGCCACGCGAGTGCCCCGGCGCCGGCCACGGTGACAGTCCACACCGGTGACACCCTCTGGTCGATCGCCACCAGAACTGCGCCTGATCGCGACCCGTTGGCCGAGATTGCCGATCTACAGCGCATCAATCACCTCAGCAGTGTCGATCTGGAAAGCGGGCAGGTCATCCGCACTCGCTGAACGGTGACGTTGCCGAACGCCCGGCCGCCAAGAATTGCCCCTTGCGGAACATCGATCTCGGGTTTACCGTTCACCCCTACATATAGTAGTTACACTGCTGTAAGTCATCCACAAGTTGGGGTTCCACGTCCACAAGGTGTCCACAGGTTATGGACAAGGTTGTCCACACCCTGGGGTGTGGTAGGCCGTCGGCGATCTCGAAGAAGGGGTAAGCGCGATGCGTTGTCCGTACTGTCGCCATCCCGACTCGCGTGTCGTCGACTCCCGTGAGCATGACGAAGGACAGGTGATCCGTCGCCGACGCTCGTGTCCTGAGTGCGGCCGACGATTCACGACCGTCGAGGAAGCCGCCTTGGCTGTCATCAAGCGCAGCGGGGTTACCGAGCCCTTCAGCCGGCAGAAGGTCGTCAGCGGGGTCCGTCGCGCCTGTCAGGGCCGGCCAGTCGATGAGGACGCCCTCGCGCAGCTGGCGCAGACGGTGGAGGACACGATTCGTGCTACGGGTGCGGCAGAGGTTCCCTCCGATGAGGTCGGGCTCTCGATCTTAGGCCCACTCCGTGACCTGGACGAGGTCGCCTACCTTCGTTTCGCCAGTGTTTACCAGGCATTCAGTTCGATCGACGACTTCGAGAAGGCCATCGCCGACCTGCGGACCGAACACCGAAACCACGGCCCCTGAGGTCGCCATTCCGGCGTCGCGAGCCCGTGGTCCGCGTCAGTGCCCACCGGCCACCCACGCCATGACAGATAAGACCTGATTCCGAAGAGCCCAACGATTCCCGGGTTGCCGCGACGCCCAGCACGGAAGGAAACAATCCAGATGACAGAAGCAGGCAGCAAGACCGCCGCTCACGCCAGCGCCACAGGATCTGCGCAACGCACCTCCGCTCACCCGCAGCCGGCGTCTGCGCCGAATGGGCTCACTATGGATCGGGTGTACACGGCATCTGGCGTGCACCCCTACGACGAGGTGACCTGGGAGCGACGCGATGTGGTGATGACGAACTGGCGCGACGGTTCGGTCAACTTCGAGCAACGCGGCGTCGAGTTCCCGGACTTCTGGTCGATCAACGCCGCCAACATCGTCACCACGAAGTACTTTCGCGGCGCGGTCGGCAGTGACAGCCGTGAGTGGTCGTTGCGTCAGCTGATCGATCGGGTGGTGCACAAGTACCGCGCGGCCGGAGAGGAGAACGGCTACTTCGCCTCGATCCAGGCCGCCATCGTGTTCGAACACGAGTTGACCTGGATGCTGTTGCATCAGGTGTTCAGCTTCAACTCGCCGGTGTGGTTCAACGTCGGTACCAGCTCGCCTCAGCAGGTGAGCGCATGCTTCATCCTGGCCGTCGACGACACGATGGACTCGATCCTGAACTGGTATCGCGAAGAGGGCCTGATATTCAAGGGTGGGTCGGGCGCAGGGCTGAACCTCTCGCGGATCCGCTCCTCGAAGGAACTGCTGTCCTCCGGGGGGACCGCATCGGGCCCTGTCAGCTTCATGCGTGGCGCGGACGCGTCGGCCGGGACCATCAAGTCGGGCGGGGCGACCCGCCGCGCGGCCAAGATGGTCGTTCTCGACATCGATCACCCCGACATCGAGGAGTTCGTCCAGACGAAGGCGCGCGAGGAGGAGAAGATCCGGGTCTTGCGCGACGCCGGCTTCGACATGGATCTCGGCGGTCTCGACATCACCAGCGTCCAGTATCAGAACGCCAACAACTCGGTCCGGGTCACCGACGAATTCATGCGGGCGGTCGAGGATAGCGCTGACTTCGGACTGCGAGCCCGCAGTACCCACGAAGTCATCGAGACGGTCGGTGCGAAGGAGCTGTTCCGCAAGGTTGCCCAAGCGGCATGGGCCTGTGCCGATCCCGGCATTCAGTACGACGACACGATCAATGACTGGCATACCAATCCGGAGACCGGTCGAATCACCGCGTCGAACCCGTGTTCGGAGTACATGAGCCTCGATAACACCTCGTGCAACCTCGCATCGCTCAACCTGATGAAGTTCCTCGGCGAGGACAACTCATTCGATGCGACGAGGTTCGTGAAGGCAGTGGAGATCATCATCACCGCGATGGATATCTCGATCTGCTTCGCCGATTTCCCGACCGAGGCGATCGGCGTGAACACCCGCGCCTACCGGCAGCTCGGGATCGGCTATGCCAACCTCGGAGCCCTGCTGATGGCGTCCGGCCTCGCCTACGACTCAGACGGCGGGCGCGCACTGGCTGGCGCGATCACGTCACTGATGACGGCGACGTCCTATCGCCGTTCCGCTGAGCTGGCCGGCGTCGTCGGGCCATATGAAGGTTTTGCCCGCAACGCGGCAGCGCATGCGCGAGTGATGCGCAACCACGCGGCAGCCAACGATTCGGCGCGCCCGTTGCACGACATCGACCGCGCGATCTTCGCACTTGCGACGCAGGAGTGGGCGGCCGGAAACAGGCTGGGCGAGCAGAACGGATGGCGCAATGCGCAGGCCTCCGTTCTTGCCCCAACGGGCACGATCGGCCTGATGATGGATTGCGACACAACCGGCATCGAGCCCGACCTGGCCCTGGTGAAGTTCAAGAAGCTGGTCGGCGGCGGCTCCATGCAGATCGTCAACCAGACCGTGCCACGAGCCTTGCGGGCACTGAACTATCCAGAGGAGCAGGTCGAGGCGATCGTCGAATACATCGCCGAACACGGTCACGTCATCGACGCCCCGGGTCTGCGGACTGAGCACTACGAGGTATTCGACTGCGCGATGGGCGCTCGTGCTATCAGGCCCATGGGTCATGTGCGGATGATGGCGGCGGCTCAGCCGTTCCTGTCAGGCGCGATTTCGAAGACGGTGAACCTTCCCGAGACGGCGACGGTCGAAGACATCGAGGAGGTCTACTACCAGGGATGGAAGCTGGGCCTGAAGGCGCTCGCGGTTTACCGGGACAACTGCAAGGTCGGTCAACCGCTGTCCGTAGGCAAGGGCGACAACACTGGCGCCAGCGCCGAGATCGAGAAGATCGTCGAGTATCGTCCCACTCGCACGCGCCTGCCAAAGGCTCGCCCCTCCCGCACGACCTCATTTGCCGTCGGCGGCGCCGAGGGATACATGACGGCGGGTTCGTATCCTGACGACGGCCTCGGCGAGGTCTTTCTGAAGCTCGGCAAGCAAGGTTCAACGCTGGCCGGAGTAATGGATGCCTTCTCCATCGCGATCTCCATCGCCCTGCAGTATGGAGTCCCGCTCGAGACCTACGTACAGAAGTTCACCAACATGCGGTTCGAGCCGGCCGGCCTCACCGACGATCCCGACATCCGCATGGCGCAGTCCATCCTGGACTACATATTCCGGCGCCTGGCACTGGACTACCTGCCCTACGACACCCGGTCCGCCCTGGGCATCCACTCGGCCGAGGAGCGCACTCGCCAGCTCGACACCGGCTCCTACACCTCGGGTGACGACGAGTCCGAACAGGAAGATCTGGATGTGGTCAGTCTGGCCCAGTCAGCCCCGGTCACCAAGGCTCCTGCCGACGTCGACGACGAGCTCCTTGCGGAGACCGCCGTCACCTTACCGAGCAGTGTGCGCAGTTCCACGGAGCTGCTCGAGGCCATCACCGGGACATCGGCTGACGCCCCGCTCTGCATGAACTGCGGCACCAAGATGCGTCCGGCAGGCAGCTGCTTCGTATGCGAGGGATGTGGCAGCACGAGCGGTTGTAGCTGAAAGGATGCGATCGTGGGGGGCAGTCGCCGCTGAGTGATCGCGGACATCGCCGTCGCTCATCCGGGCGACGATCCGTCCGCCGTCGCTCGGCCCGACCGGTTCTGAGTGGACGGGGAACGTCCTGATTCACGATGATGTGTCGGCGTGGGGGCGTCGGTCGCGTCCTGGCTCGATCAGTGGCCGCAGGTGTCCGGGGATGGGTGCATGAACCACAAGCTGCTGGTCGATCTGATCAGTGTGCCGCTGTTCACCGGCGTCATCGGCTATGTCACCAACTGGACCGGCGTCCTGATGCTGTTCAAGCCGATCGGATTCCACGGGATACACGTCCCTGGGTTGAAGGTGCTCTTCCCGATCCTGCCCCGGCGGGTCCAGGTGCTACCGCTGATCCGCTACGACGGTGGCCTGGGGTGGCAGGGCATCGTTCCCTCGCGAGCCGACAAGATGGCAAGCATCGCCGTGGACAAGGGGCTGGCCAAACTCGGCAACATCGGTGACTTCTATCGTGAGCTCGAGCCTGACAAGATCGCCGAACATCTCGGCCGGGTCGCCGTATTCGAGATCCGCGACGTCGTCGAACAGATCATGGACCGTGAGTACCCCCAGCTGTGGCATGACCTGCCGCCGCTTGTGCGAGATGCGGTGCACGCCCGGGTCCGCCAGCAACTGCCGCGCGTCATCCGACGCATCACCGACGATATCGGCGAGAACGTCGACCAGCTCATCGACGCCAAGCTGATGGTGATCCGGTACTTCGTCGCACATCCTGAATTGCTCAATGAACTGTTCATCACGATGGGCCGCAAGGAACTCCGGTTCATGCAGAACTTCGGGTTCTACTTCGGATTCCCGATGGGCTTCTTGCTGGTGGGGGTGCTGCACCTCTACCCGCACTGGTGGGTGCTGCCGGTCGGCGGCGTAATCATCGGCTGGCTGGTGAATTACATCGGCATCGCGATGATCTTCGAACCGGTCTTCCCGAGGACGTGGGTGCCGTGGCGCCAAGGCCTGCTGATCAAGCGGCAACCCGAGATTACGGAAATGTACGCCCGCCTCATCGCCGACAATGTGATCACGCTGCAGAACATCGGCGACGAACTGCTGACCGGACCGCGCAGCGACCGGACGATGCAGATGCTCGCCGACACGCTGCGGCCCGCGGTCGACGATGCGGTCGGTCCGGCCCGAGCAGCCCTACGTCTGGCCATCGGCGGACGCTACGACAAGATTCGAGACTCGCTCGCCAGTGAAGCGACGAGTTTCGCGCCGGTCGCGTTCGCCGAGCCGGACTTCAACCGGCAGCAGGGGAATCGGATCTACGCCTTCATCGCGGGACAGATGAGGTCGATGGGCCCGGATGATTTCGTTGAGATGCTCCGGTCGGCGATCAAGCAGGACGAGTGGCTGCTGTTCGTGCACGGCGGGGCGCTCGGCTTGTTGGCGGGCTTCATCCATCTGGCGATCTTCGGAGTATGACAATGCGCAGTGGTCCAGACGAGGCGCTCCCGGAGAAGAAGGAGCTCGCGTTGCCCTTGACGCCGGCCCTTCCCGATCTCGGCGTCTTGCGCACCGGTCCGCAGCTTCTACGGATCGCCGCGGCGTCGTCATGGCGGCTGGCGTCCTGGACGGTCACGTCGGCAGTGGCGGGTTCCGCCGCCGTGTTGCGCCATGCAGCAAGTGCGGAGTCTGCGCCGGAGATGATCCAGGGAATTGCCAATGATCTGCGATCGGCGGCGTGGCACGCATTAGGTCTGCAGGAGGCCACCGACGCGCACGGCGTTCCCGAAAGCATCGTCACCTCTGGGGCGACCACCGGTGATCTACAGCTGCGGGGATCTGACCTGCTGCGGCGCTCCAACGACGTGCACGTCATCGAGGACACCCATCCGGCATTCGCGAGCATCCTCACCGAGATCACCCCGGACGAAGCGCGCATTCTCCGTTTCCTGTATCTCGAGGGTCCGCAGCCCTCCCTTGACGTGCGTACGAACCGGCCGATGGGCATCGGCTCCGTTCTCGTTGCCAATGGCCTGAACATGATCGCCGAGCACGCCGGTTGTCGCAACGTCGACCGGATTCATCCTTATCTGACCAACTTGTTCCGACTCGGTCTGCTGGAGTTCTCGAAGGAGGAGGTCGTCAATCCGCAGCGCTATCAGTTGATCGAGGCGCAACCGAAGGTCGCCGAGGCCATGAGCAGGGGAGGGCGCTGGCCGCGCATCGTCCACCGCAGCATCCATCTCAACGCATTCGGCGAGGAGTTCTGCCGCACGTGCCTGCCGACCGCCGGTTCGCCGACGCCCACATTGCCCCGAGCACAGATCGTGCCGCCCGCCCCGTGAGGCTCCGGGCGACCGGAACGTCGTCATCCGCTGCGCTGGCCGCTCACCCAGTCGTCATATCTGATTCTGTCCAGGGAGATCACCTCACCGAGGGTCGACCACTCCGCGCGCCCTAGCCGCGCAAGCGGTGAGACGGCGAGGGCGTCGGGCAAGCCGTCGGCAGCGAGCACCGAGCGGGCCGCGCTGATATGAAGTACTTCGCCGAAGACCATCACGCTCTCGCCGATCTCGTGTTCGCCAGTGACCCTGCACTCGAAGCTGATCGGCGCGCGCGCCACGCGTGGTGGGGCCACGACGGCGCTCGGCGCCGCCGCCAAGCCCGCGGCGTCGAACTCGTTGATGTGAGCGGGGAAGTTGGTGGCTGAGTCGTTCATCGCCAGCAGTGTGGCCGCGTTGCCGATGTTGAGCACAAATTCGCCGGTCGCTCGGACGTTGGCGAGTGTGTCCTTGTGACCGATGGACACGAAACACAGTGTGGGCGGATCAATGCCCGCGACCGTCGTGAACGAGTGCGGTGCCAGGTTGGGGATGCCATCCGCGGACAACGTAGAGACCCACGCGATTGGTCGGGGGATCAGGCTGGCTGTGAGCCACGGGTAGATCGTGCCGTGCGCGGCGTCGGCGACCCTGATGTCAACTCGGTCCGAAGGGGAACTCATCCCACCTGCTGAGTGGGACGGATGAGCATCTCGTTGATGGCAGTGTGGCGCGGCCGGGTGACGATGTAGGTGATCGCGTCCGAGATGTCCGTTGCGGCCAATCGCTGGATGTCGCCGAATCGCGCGCGCATGCCCGCCTGGATTTCCGGTCGATTGTGGCCCGCGAGCTCGGTGTCCACGGCCCCTGGTTCGACCAGGCTCACACGCACATGACGTTCGGTCACCTCTTGTCGCAGCGCCTCGCCGAAGGCCCCCACCGCGTGCTTGGTGGCGTTGTAGGCACCGCTGCCGGCGCGTGCCACGCGACCGGCGACACTGCTGACCAGGACGAGGTCAGCGACTCGGCGCGGCTCCCGCCCGGCACAACTGAGCAGATGAGGCAAAGCCGCGTGAGCGGTGTACATCAGGCCAAGCACGTTGAGCTCGATCATCTGCCGCCATTCGTCGGTGTCGGCGTCCGCGAGCGGGCCCAACAACATCAGACCGGCGTTTGCCACCACAGTGTCGAGGCGCCCGAACTCGGAGGCGGCGCGATCGACGGCCGAGTTCACCTGCGACTCCAGGGTGACGTCGGCCTCGATCGTAAGAACGCGCCCACCATCGCTGGTGATCCGGTCGGCGAGGGCCTGCAGCCGATCCGCGCGGCGCGCCAGGACCACGACTGCGGCCCCCTCCGCCGCGAGTTGTTGGGCCGTTGCCTCACCGATGCCGCTACTCGCACCGGTCACCAGCGCGACGGTTCCCTCAAGTCGAGATGTCATGCACGCCAGCCTACGTTCGGTGGGGCGCCGCAGGGGCCGTCCGGTGCTCAATCCGAGGTCGCAGACGCGGCTAGGACCTCCCGGGGCGCGCTGATCGACTCCGGGGGCGGGACCGGGCGCCGCCAGCGCGATATCGACGCGTGACCAGCAGCCTCCAGGAGGGCATCCCGCGCCACCCGCTGGAGGACCATGCAGGCCACCAACAACGCGATGGCAACAACGCCGTCCAGCCAGAAGTGGTTGGCCGTCGCGGTGACGACGAACACGGTCGCGAGAGGATGTACAACTGCAAGCCAGCGCCATCGGCTCGTGCTCGCCCGGATCACGGTCCAGGCCACCAGGACGGCCCACCCGACATGAACCGAGGGCATCGCGGAGAGCTGGTCGGGCGCGAGCCCCAGGCTATACACCGACTGCCCGTACTGGGACGCCGTGTCGATGAAGCCGGGCAGCAGCCGCGGGGGAGCGACCGGTACGAGTTGGATGAGCAGACACGTCAGCGTGAGCAGGACGAGGGTTGCCCGTGCCCGTCGGTAGGCGTCGCGATGTCGCAAGAAGGCCCACAGCAGGAACGCGAACAGGACACCGAAGTGCATGGTCGCGTAGTACAGGTTGCAGGCTTGGACGACCAGTGGATGGTGCGTGACCAGGTGCTGAAAGCGAGCTTCCGACGGCAGGCCGGCATCGTGCTCGACGCGCACGATCCACCTCGCCCGTGAGAACGCTCCGGTCGTGCCGAGCACGGACAACGACCCGGCGAGCTGCCAGAGCGCGTAGAGACCACTGATGACAGAGGCCTCGCGGATGAAAGGTAACGTCGCTCGCGACCATCCGGCGCGCACGTAGGGCAGTGCCAGCGAGGCGAGCGCCAACGCCGCAGTGAGCCAGCCGGCCTGCTGCCAGGTAAGGGCGACGTTGTGCACGAGGACCACTATGCCGTGAAGGGATAGGGAAATCTTCCTACGGACTATGTCCTACCGGGGCCGTAGATTTCACGATGACTTCTTGGCTCACGGAACGGAGCTCCATGACTAGGCGCAGTTGGGTCCTGTTCAGCGTGATGTGCGTGATCTGGGGGATCCCGTACCTGCTTATCCGGATAGCGGTCCGCGACCTGACGCCAGGCACACTGGTGTTCGCCCGCACCGCGGTCGGGGGCCTCGTCCTGCTCCCAGTCGCACTCGCCAGGGGAGGCTTCGGTCCGGTGCTCAGACGCTGGCGGGCGCTGGTCGCCTTCACCGCCATCGAGCTCGCGATCCCCTGGCTGCTACTGGGGACGGCGGAGAAGCAGCTGTCCAGCTCGCTGTCGGGGCTCCTGGTCGCCGCCGTGCCACTGGTAGGGGTTGTCGTTGCCCGAGCGGCCGGCGCTCATGATCGCGTGGGACCGGCACGCCTGGTCGGACTGCTGTTGGGCGTCGCCGGCGTGGCGATGCTGGTCGGGCTGGATCTGGGGCAGCTGCGAGCCGGCCCCCTCGCCGAGATGCTGGTCGTGGTTGTCGGCTACGCCGTCGCGCCCGCCATCATGGCTAAGCGGCTGTCGGACCTACCCAGCATTGCTGTCGTGTGCGCGTCGCTGCTGTTGTGCGCGATTGGCTATCTTCCCTATGCCATTGCACGCCCACCGGCGCGGCTCAAGGCCGAAACGGTGGAGTCGATCCTTGTGCTCGCCCTGGTGTGCACAGCGCTGGCCTTCGTCGTGTTCTTCGCCCTCATCAACGAGATCGGGCCTGCACGGGCGACCGTGATCACCTACGTCAACCCTGCGGTGGCGGTGCTGTTCGGGATCGCGCTGCTGGGGGAGCGTTTCACTGCCGGGATGGCGATCGGGTTCCCGCTGATCCTTGCCGGGTCAGTGCTCGCCGCGCGCCGATCCGAGGCGCCCGGCGGCGAGGCGTCCGCAGCCGCATTGCTCGATGAGCCAGGCGGCGACGTCAAGAGTTGGGTGACCCCGCTCAGTCGAGCCTGACATCGCCGGACGCGGTGCTGAACACCGCGGCGAGCACACCCGCATCGTTGTCCACCGGTGCTGACCAGTGGACATCGATGCCGTCGAGCGGTTGGCGGGACGGCGTCCCGAGATAGGTGTCGATCCGTTCGGCATCCCCTGCGATGTCCAGTCCGCTGAGCCGCAGATCCGATCCTGGCGCTGATGGGTGGTGGGCATCGTCGGTGAGCCAGTGCACGAAGAAGGGCAGCGCCGGATCGGTGAAAACCGCGTTGACGCCGATCTGCTTCCAACGCAGATCGAAACCGTCGGGGCGGCGTCGGTGGCCGTCGGCTGCCGAGCGGCCGAGGCGTCGTTCGACGGCAGCGATGTCCTCGACCCGCACTGCCCATCCAAGCCAGCCACCGCCCGCCTCCGAGCGGTCGCGAACCGCTCGCCCGAACGGGGCGCGGTCGGCTGCGGGATGGTCAAGGGCTTCGACTACCTCGAGGTAACAGCCACTTGCCAGCGCGAGAACGAAGTTGCGCGTACCGAACGAGGGATGCAGCCCGCCGTCGGTGAAGCCGGCACCGAGCCTCGCGCCGAGGCGTTGCACACATGCGGCGAGGCCTTCCGGACCAGCCGCGTAGCTGAGGTGGTCGAGTCGCATGCGGTCATACTCACCCACCGACCGGCACACCCTGCAGTCGGGGCGGTCGTCGCGACTGTTGCGTGGAGTGCTAAAAGTCTCATCTCAGTCCGAGGCGAACAGATCGATATGGCCGGGAGTGCGCAGGTCGCTGGAAGGGCTCGACGTTGCGCCGCAGCGTCGCCAGGCCTCGGCGATGTCCTGCCTGCTGGCAATTGGCGCGCCCGATTCGCTCTGCCTGATGAGTTCACGGCAAAGCTTGCCTTTGGCGAGCTTGCTCGCATAGCTCACCACTGCGTACCGCCCGGTCGGGCGCTTGGAGAGCACGCGGACGCTGATCACCCGATCCAGAAGATCCGGTGTGGGGCGCCACACCGCCGCGTAGTCGGCCGACCGCAGGTCGATGACCACGCCAGCGCCGAGCAACGGCGGCACGATCTCGGCGAGCGCGTGGCGCCAGTAGGTTCGGGCGAGTCCGATATGGGGCAGGTTGGCGTTGGCGGGGACCCGATAATTCGGCACCGGATCGTCGCCACGCACGATTCCGAACAGACCGGAGAAGATGAGCACACTCCGTCCGGCCAGTGACTGCTGCCCTGGGGTCAGGCTGCGGAACCCCAACCCTTCGTAGACGACCCCGGTGTAGCGGCGCAGCGCCGGCATGGTCGCGCTGTCGAGAACCGCGCAGTTGGCTGCGAGTGCCGCGGCGGCACAGGCCGGCGGTAGATGCAACGCCGCGGCAGCTGCCGCCCGATCCCCGGCGGCAAGCAGCGCGACGTCGCGCAGGACCGGCTCGCGGGCGTGCTCGATAGGCGTCGCGCGAAGCGTTGCCCGCAGCGGCCGGCCCCGGCCACCGGTCGCCTTCGCCTCACTTGGCGGCAGCAGGAACCGGAGATTGGATCTCGAACGTCGAGTCATGACTCGAGCAGGGCGCGAAGCGTCGGCCACGCAGCGGCAAAGCCGGAGTGCAGCGTCAGATCCGCGACCTCGCCGATGGGCCACCATCTGATGTCAATACTTTCGGCGTTGGCCGCATGCGGGTGGATTTCGGCGACTGCCTGAGCAAGCACCGTCGTATACGACCAGCCGCCGTGATCATCGCTCCAACTACCGACTGCCTGTACTGCCCTAGGATCGAGCGCGGTCTCCTCGGCGGCCTCCCGCAGCGCCGCACTCACCGCGTTTTCGTGGCTGTCTCGGGCACCGCCCGGCAAGGCCCACGTGCCGCCCTCGTGCGTCCAGACAGACCGGTGCTGGAGGATCACCCGGGACCCGTCGGTGATGAGCAGGCCGGCAGCTCCGAAACGTCCCCAGTGTCGATGCCCCAGGGCGCAGATCACCCATCCGTTGCCGTCGCCGCTCACCCTCGGTTCATACCCCATTGACCAATGGTCATGGCGTCGGCCCGCCAGGTCGCCTCTCGGCGGAAGGCCGCTCGTGGCGGCGAATGTGGGACCGGGGGCCATGGATCGGACCGACGCCAACTCCAATTGTACCGGCGCGCGGTGCCCGGCGCGCGAGGCCCGCCGAGATTCCGCGCTGCCCGCGGTTGCGCGATACCGCCCGTATTGTGGACAGGATGAACCTGCCAAGGAAGGTGTGCGCCCTTGCCTGACCGCGCTGCGCGACCGCACCGACCCTCGCTCGATGACGACCTGACGGCCGTCATCGACGACAGGTCCAGCGTCGAGGCTGGCACGCGTGCCGAGCTCGCGGCGACGACCGCGGAGGTCGTTGTCCAAGCCGCCCGTACCGGCGCCGATGGCGAGCGGTTCGTCGCGCTGGCCGATCGTGTCGGGTTGGACACACTCGCCGCGTTGTGGCGTGACGCTGATCCGGTGAGCCTGCCAGGTGCGTTGTGGGCGCTGTATCTCCTGCGGCAGTGGTGCCAGACGAATCCCGAGGAGGTCGCCCGCATGTGGCGCGCGGGGGAGGCGTTCGCCGCGGCGGACGCGGTTGTTGCCGGCATGCCCGATTTTGCAGACGTGGACGCCGTGCGCGGACTGGCCGATGCGGTGCTGGCCGGCGCCTACGGCGGCGACTTCGGAGTCGCCCTCGAGCGAGCAGCGTCCCTGTTTCGGGTCCTGGCCACCGGCCGTCGTGAGCTCGCACAAAGTGGTTCGTTGGGTCCGCGTGAAATCGAACTCGCCGCGCGTAACGAACGGGTTGCCGTCGACCTCATCGCCGCTGCTGCACTATGGCGGGCCGGCGCTCTGCACTGACCACCCGGGCGATCTGTCGAGCCCGCGATATAGCACGAGCCTGTGCTGAAACCCGTTGTTGCGTCCACAGCCGGCCTTGCCGTCCACCGTCGCCACAGTGGTAGGTCGCAACAGTTCGGGTGGCATGACGCTGATCGCATGTCGAGGACGAATGCTGAGGGTCTCGGGAGTCACGGCGTTGAGCTGCGAGTCGCCGGCCCGGACGATCTGCTCCATGCGGTGCCCTACCTGCTCGGGTTCCATCCCGCGGACAGTCTCGTTCTCGTCGGTCTGCGCGCGTCGCAGCTCGTCGTCACGGTCCGGGTCAGCCTGTCGGATCTGGCCAGACCTGACGTGCTCGCCGACGCCATGCAGGCAAGCACGAGGGCGGGGGTGACCGAGCTGGTTGGCGCTATATACCTGCCGACGGACGCGGCATATCGTGTCGGCTCCTCCGACTGCTCGAGCTTGCAGGTAGTGGGGGTCCTGCGTGCCGCAGCTGCTGAGGCAGGTCTCACCGTGCTGGACATGCTTCTGGTGCATGACGGGCGATGGCGGTCGGCGTGGTGTGCAAGGGACTGCTGTCCCGCGGAGGGCACCCCGCTAGGCGAGACGACCTCCGTGTTCGCCGCGGCCGCCACCTATGCCGGGATGGCCGTGCTGCCTGACCGAGCCGCCATGATGTCGGTTCTCGACCCGCGTTCAGACCGAGATCGTGCGCGGCTGTCACCACTGATCGCAGAAGCTGAGAACGCAATGGTGCGCGCCGCGCTCGACGGGCAGGGCGAACGCTGCCTGCGATCGGTCAAGCGTGCGGTGTTCGCCGCGGCGCGCACTGCCGACGCCGCCATCCGCGCCGCCGACGCCGACCTGGTG
>JALYIS010000149.1 GCA_030775705.1 Actinomycetota bacterium | reverse complement strand
GATCAGAAGGCGTCGGAGGCCAGCTTGTGGCCGAGCAACAGCCCGATCGTCAACTCCAGGCGGTTGGCGACATCGTTGGCCGATGCGCGCCGGGTCACCCAGGCAACGAGGTTCGACAGCCACACGTCGCTGATGACACGCGCGATCGCGAGCTGTTCCTCGTTCGGCTCGCCGTCGGCCATCGCCCGGGCGAACATCGCGTCCATGAGCCGACCGACCGTGTCGACCTCGGCGGCGGCCGAGGCATCGGCAAACATGAAGGCCCGGGTCATGGCTTCGGTCAACTGGGGGTCGCGCTGCATCGCCTTCGTGATGCGGGACAGGATGAACATCAGCCGGTCGAACGGCGCGTCGCCGGGGATCACGACTCGGTCGGTGCGCTCCTGAACACGTTCGAGTTCGCGCGCCATCGCGGAGACGAGGAGGTGGATCTTGGACGGGAAGTAGCGGTACAGGGTGCCCAGGGCCACGTCGGCCCGCTCGGCGACGGTTCGCATCTGGACCGCGTCGTACCCACCCTTCGAGGCGAGGGCCAGGGTGGCGTCCAGGATCCGCTTGCGGCGGTCGCGCTGCGCTGAGGACCCGAGTTCCTCAGGAGATAGCGCGCTGCCGGCGGTGGTCCCGTTTCCTCGCGCGCGGGCTGAGGCAGTCATCGAAAGCGTTCCCGTCGTCGGCCGACAATGTGGTCATCGAACTAGTCGAGATTAGCACCGACGCAATGGAAACCTGTTTCAGTTCCGTTACGCTACGGTAGCAACACCGCAGGCACTTGACGGATGAGGTTGTCTGCGAGTGAATAGAACACGTTCTAGATTGGCTCGATCGCCGCAGCGATTTCGCCCAGTGTCCAGGAGTTGCTTTGCCTATCTCGACCACCGACGACCAGCGCGCTGTGGCTGCGGCGGTGCGGCACTGGGCGCGCCGCGCGAACCCGATTGCAACCACCCGCGCCCAGGAATCGGCGACCGACGCCTGGCGCAAACACTGGCACGAACTGGCCGAGTTGGGGATCTTCTCCATCGCGGTACCGCAGGCATCCGGTGGCGCCGGAGGATCGGTGGCTGATCTTGCGGTAGCCGTCGAGGCGGCGGCGGAGGCGCTCGTGCCCGGCCCGCTCGTCACCACAGCACTGGTCTCTGTCCTGCTAGGCCGATCCCCGTCCCCCGGCACAACAACGCTGCTCGCCGCACTCGGATCGGGGACGGCCACCGCTGCCATCGCCATCGGGCCTAGCACGATCCGTGCGAAGGCGACCGATAGCGGGCTGATCGTTACCGGGTCGGCGCGACTGGTCCTCGGCGCCGACCCGCGTTGTTTATTGCTGGTCCCGGTCATCGTCGACAGCGATCACAGCTGGGTGCTCGTCGATGCCGAATCAGCCGGGGTGTCTGTCCGTGACCTGCCCGCTGCAGACTTCTCCAGGTCGCTCGCGCGAGTCGACTTCGACGAAGTGAGGGTGGCCGCCGACCGCCGGCTCGACGATGTGTCCACCGACCTGGTCACCGACCTGCTCGCGGTGCTGGCGGCGGCAGAGGCATCGGGGGTGTCTGCGTGGTGTCTGCGCACAGCAGTCGACTATGCGAAGGTTCGCGAGCAGTTCGGTAAGCCGATCGGCAGCTTCCAGGCCATCAAGCACCTGTGTGCCGAGATGCTGTGCCGGGCCGAGGTCGCCACTGCGGTCGCCTGGGACTGTGCGGCGGCCGCCGGCGATTCCCGGCAACTCCCTCTCGCCGCGGCGGTCGCCGCCGCGACTGCCCTGGACTCCGCGGTCCAGACGGCGAAGGACTGCATCCAAGTGCTCGGCGGCATCGGCTTCACCTGGGAGCACGATGCGCATCTGTATCTGCGTCGGGCCGTCGCGACTCGCCAGTTGATGGGCGGCGGCTCCCTCTGGCGCCGCCGCGCGACCGAGCTGACACTGGGCGGCGCCAGGCGTGAGCTGCACATCGATCTGGGGTCGGGGGCGGCTGCACAGGCGGCTGCGGTGCGCGACACTGTTGCCGCGATCGCCGCGTTGACGGCAACCGAGCAGCGATCCGCACTCGCGACGGCCGGATATCTGGCCCCGCATTGGCCCGCACCGTACGGCCTGGACGCCGGCGCGGAGCTCCAGGTGATCATCGACCAGGAGCTTGCGCGCGCCGGCATAACCCGACCCGACCTGGTGGTCGGCGCCTGGGCCGTCCCGACGATCCTCAAGCACGGCACGCCGGAGCAGGTCGAGCAGTTCGTGCCGGCGACATTGCGCGGCGATCTGGTCGGGTGCCAGCTCTTCAGTGAACCCGGCGCCGGAGCGGACCTGGCGGCGCTGCGCACACGTGCCGAGCGCGTCGATGGCGGCTGGCGCCTGACCGGCCAGAAGGTCTGGACGTCGGTGGCTCAGCGCGCCGACTGGGGAATCTGCCTGGCTCGCACGAACCGGGACGCGCCTAAGCACAAGGGGATTAGCTACTTCCTGGTCGACATGCGCAGCGCGGGCCTCGACATTCGCCCGCTGCGCGAGATAACCGGCGATGCGCTGTTCAACGAGGTGTTTCTCGACCGGGTGTTCGTCCCGGATGCGATGGTGGTCGGCCGGGTCGACGAGGGCTGGGCGCTGGCGCGCACGACGCTCGTCAACGAGCGCATCGCGATGAGTGGAGGTTCGAGCCTGGGGGAGGCGGTGGAACACCTGGTCGACAGCGCCGCGCGGGCCGGTCTCGCGCGCGACGCCGTCATCAGCGATCGCCTCGGCGCGCTGATCGGTGAAGGCCTGTCCGGATCACTACTCGAACTCCGGGCGGCGCTAGGACGGCTCAGCGGCAAGGACTCCGATGCCGAGTCGAGTGTCCGCAAGCTCGTTGGCGTCCGTCACCGCCAGTCAGTCGCCGAGTTCGCCCTGGAAATGCTCGGCCATGAGGCGCTCGCCGACACCGACGAGCTACGCCTTTTCCTCAACACCCGATGTCTCACGATCGCCGGAGGGACGAGCCAGGTTCTGCTGACACTGGCCGCCGAGCGCATCCTGGGCCTACCCCGGGCCTGAGGCCGTCGGCGTGCCGGGGGGTGAGCTCGCGCTCGCCCGTGCATAAGTCCACTCCAGGAACTGCTGCACGCCGCGCACCACGTGTGCGCTCCGAACCGAGGGGAACACGTCGAACGCATGCTGCGCGCCGTGGAGTTCGGCGTACGCGACGGGATTGCTGCTCGCCGAACGCAGCTTGTCGACGAAGACGCGCGCCTCGAGCACCGGGACCAGGGTGTCGGTCGATCCGTGGACGACGAAGAATGGCGGGACGACGTCACCGATGCGCGAGATCGGGGAGGCGGCGCGGTAGTCGTCCGGGTACACCGCATCGGGCGCCATGATCCAGCGACGGATCAGTGAGTCCAGGCGTGCGGTCGCGAACGGTTGGCCGCTCTCGTCGGTGAAGTCATAGACGCCGTAGTGCGGCACACAGGCCTGGACGCTGGTATCGACCTCCTCGAATCCGGGCTGCAGCGTGGTGTCGCCGGCGGTGAGCGCCGCCATCGCGGCCAGATGGCCGCCGGCCGAGCCCCCGGTCACCGCGATGAACGCCGGATCGCCACCGTATTCGCCGATGTGCTCCCGGATCCATGCCACGGCGCGTTTGACCGCCACCAGATGTGCGGGCCACTTCGACCGCGGTGAGAGTGGGTAGTTGATCGCGACGCACACCCATCCGGCGGCTGCCATCTGCATCATCAGCGGAATGCCTTGCTGGTCCTTATTGCCGATGATCCACGCGCCGCCGTGCACCTGCAAAAGCACCGGCCTGCCTCGCGGGAGGTCGCGGTGGTGGTAGACATCCAGCTCGAACCGTCGCCCACCGGGTGCATAGGCCAGCCGCCGCCGGACCACCACCTCGGGGTGAGCCATCGCGAAGGGCCACAACAACCGGCGCCATGGCGTGGCTAGATCCGCTGCCTCCAACGGCGCCCCGGTCTCTGCGGCATAGTCCGCACCGAGCGCCTCCAGCAGCGCCCGGTCCACCTCGCCTCTGGCCCGCTGACCGGCGGCGAGCAGCGAGCAGTACATGGC
>JALYIS010000148.1 GCA_030775705.1 Actinomycetota bacterium | reverse complement strand
GGTCGGCGCTTGCAGCTGTCCGACATAGACCGAGAACAGCACGCCGGACTCGCGACTGGACAGCGTGAGCGCCTCGTCGAGGCGCGTCAGTTGCCGGGAGGTGAAACCATGTGCCCCGATATCGTGGCCGACCGGGCCGTGTTGGATCTGCTGACCCCGGACCTGGACCTCACCACTCACCGCTGGCACCCCCGACCGCTGTGCTTCTCGTCGATCCAGCGATCTGCTTGTGCGTCGAGGCGACCGACAGGACGGCATCGGGGTGGGGGACAAACCATGCGGGCTCGTAGTTCCACGGACGGCCGGGACGGTAGCGGTTCGGCTGGTGCAGCATCGACTTCCCGTACACCGCGAAGGTGAGGGCGAGGATGACTGCCGCCGGAATGCCGATGAAAACCAGCACTGTCTGCACGATCGTCATGCCAAGAAGGTAGCAATCGCCTTGGCTGCGGCGGCGGTCGGGATTGGCCCCGCTCAGGCGCTCCAGATCGCCGGTCGCCGATCGACCCACGGCAACGCCGACTCGAGCTGCGAAGCGAGCGCCAGCAGCGCGGCGTCACCGGCCGGGCGGCCCACCAGCATTACACCGATGGGCAGCCCCTCGGTGCTATGGAACAGCGGCAGCGAGATGGCCGGCTGGCCGGTCATGTTGTAGATCGCCGTGTAGGGGGTGAAGCGTTTCTGGCGCTCGAAGTCGGCCGCCGCTCCCGTTGGCGAGCCGTCGCCGATGAACCACCCAATCGGGCGTGGCAGGAGCGCGAGCGTGGGGGTCAGCACGGCATCCAGGTGTGCCGTCGACGCGATGGCGTTACGCGCGTAGACGTTGAGCATGCCCAGCGCGGCGGCATACTGCGCCCCGCTCACCGCACGGCCGCGTGTCCGCAGATAGGTCGTCAGCGGCCGAAGCATCTGCTCGCGTGCCGGGTCGACCGCGATCGACGCCGCGGAGACCGTCCACACCGTCTCGAAGGTGGCGATCGCCTCGACCGGGATGGGCGCCGGTACGTCGACGACGTCGTGCCCCATTCTCGACAGCAACGAGCTGGCCTGCTCCCAGGCATCGCGAATCTGCGGGTCGACCTCGGACTCCATCGGCGAATCGAGATAGCGCCCAATGCGTAGTCGGCCGGGATCACGATCGCACCAGCCGAGGAAGGACTCGTCGACGGGCAGGCGCGCCAGCGGGTCAGGGTCGCCGGGCTGTGGGATGGCGACGGCATCCAGGAACGCCGCGGCATCGCGCACCGTTCGAGTCAGCGGGCCGAGCACAGACAGCCTCGTCGAGTCGATGTCCAGTGGTCCCCTGGACACGCGGCCCCGGGACGTCTTGAGGCCTACGAGGCCGCACACGCTTGCCGGGATGCGGATCGAACCGCCGCCGTCACTGCCCTGGGCGAATGGGACGAAGCCGCTCGCCACCGCGGCGCCCGCACCGCCACTGGAGCCACCGGCGAGCCGGGTCGTGTCCCAAGGAGTGCGTGCCGGAGGCCCGATATCGGTCTCGGTGTAACACGGCAGGCCGAACTCCGGGGCCGCGGTCTTGCCCACGCTTATCGTGCCGGCCGCGCGCAGCAGGGTGACGACGTGGTCATCGACCGTGGGCACGAAATCGGCGGTGGCCCGCGAACCGAACTTGGTGGCAATACCTGCGGTGAGGTTCAGATCCTTGATCGCGGTGGGCACCCCGAGCAGGGGCGCCAAGCTCGCGCGGTCGGGGGCGTCGAGCAGAGCCCGCTCCGCTTGGCGTGCCTGGCGCCGGGCGTCCTCGGCGGTGACCGTGACGAAGGCGCCGACCTGTTCGTCGAGTCGGTCGATGCGTTCGAGTGCGTGTTCGACCAGCTCGACCGGGCTCACCTCACCCCGGCGCACCGCAGCGGCCGCGTCGAGGGCGCACAGCTCATGCAGATCACTCATAGGGGCAAACCTAGACCGCGACGATGCTCTCCTCGGGCGTCCCGCTCCAGGCCAGGTAACGCTGCCACGCCGGGTCCCGTTTGGCCCATCCCATGACAACAGCCACCGTCGCCGGTGGCTGGACGGGCGCTACGGGCAGATGCCATCCGAGTTCGCCGAGCAGTCGGTCACCCTTGCGGTGATTGCAGCGGGCGCATGCGGCGACGACGTTCGTCCACACGTGCGTGCCCCCGCGCGAGCGCGGGCGGACATGGTCGATCGTGTCGGCGCGTGCACAGCAGTAGACACACTGGTGAGCGTCACGATCGAGGACGGCCCGACGCGTCAGCGGCACCTCGCGGCGGTAGGGCACGCGCACGAAGTGCGACAGCCTCACGACGGTTGGGACCGGGATCGAGGTCCGCGCGGAGCGCATCACCTCATCGCCGGCCTCGACGATGATTGCCTTCTCCGCCAGGACGAGTACCACGGCGCGCCGCAGTGGCACGACGCACAGGGGCTCGTACGTCGCATTGAGAACCAATGCCCCGGACACCCGGCTCACCTCCGCCCGATATAAGTGAACATGACGAACGCAAGCTCCGCACATCCGGGGCCACTCTGGCAGGCTTAGTGAACGTGAGCCTGACGCTGCCCAAGTACGTCCACGAACACAGCCGCTGGATCATCGAGATTCCGATCCGCATCGTCGTTATCGTGGTGGTCGCGTTCCTGCTGCGCGCCGTGGCGCACCGCCTGATCAACAGGGTCGTGCGCCCGGTGCACGTCGGCGAGGTCCCGCGGATACTTCGCCCGTTCAAGGAGCGGGCCGAGCACAGCGCGCTGCTCGAATCGACCGGACTGCTCTCTGAGCGTCGCAACCAGCGGGCAGCCACGATCGGCTCGGTGCTCAAGTACGCCGCGTCGCTGACGATCGTGGTGATTGCCGCGCTGCTGGTCCTCAGCGAACTTGGCATCAATCTGGCGCCATTCATTGCCGGCACCTCGATCGTCGGCGTGGCACTCGGCTTCGGTGCCCAGAACATCGTCAAGGACTTCCTCTCCGGCATGTTCATGATGCTCGAGGATCAGTACGGCGTCGGGGACGTCATCGACTTCGAAAAGGCCACCGGCACGGTCGAGGGGGTCGGACTGAGGACCACCCGACTGCGCGACGTCAACGGGACCGTCTGGTACGTGCGAAACGGCGAGGTGGTCCGGGTAGGTAACAAGAGCCAGGGCTTCGCGCAGGTGGTGCTGGACGTGCCCATCGACGCCAGCGCGGACATCACTGCGGCCTCGCAGGCGATGCTCGCCGTCGCTGAGCAGATGAAGACCGAGCAGGCCTGGGCCGAGGTGATGCTCGGTGATCCCGAGGTCCAAGGAGTGGAGCTGTTGACCCGGGAGGAGACCGTGATCCGGCTGGTGGTGCGGGTGCGCCCGCTGGAGCAGTGGAGGGTTGCCCGTGAGTTGCGTCGACGCATCCGCGAGCGACTGGCCCGGATGAACATCGAGTCGAACCTGCCCGACGTCGGGCCCACCCCGGAACCGGGGCCCGCGCCGGAACCAGGACCGGCGCCGGCCCCAGGGCCTTGATCGCTGGATCAGCCGAGCGCGCGCACCGCGTCGAGCACGGCCCGGTGCAGCGTCGGAAATGCGTAGTGCATGCTTGCCAGCTCGGTCACCGGTACCTGGGCATGCACGGCGAGCGTGAGCAGGCCGAGCAGCTCCCCGCCGTAGGGCGCGACGACCGTCGCGCCGACCAGCACACCGCGATCGGCATCCTCCACGATCTTCACGAAGCCGTCATTGCCAGGTCCGTGGATCCAGCCCCGGGAGCTGGACGGGATCGGCTCCCCGCCGGTGCGGACCCGCAGACCGTTGTCGCGCGCCTGCTGTTCGGTCATGCCTACCCGCCCCACCTCTGGGTCGGTGAACGTCGCCCACGCCAGCCCGTGATAGCCGCCGAACGGCTCATCACGCTCGAGCCACTGGCTCACGAGTGCGCGCGCCTGCCACACCGCGACATGGGTGAACGCCCCGCGCCCGGTGATATCACCGAGGGCGTACACGCCCGCCACCGGATCCTCGGCATCGAGCACCCGCATGCGGTCATCAACGGTGAGCGCCCGAGCCGCAGGATCCAGGCCGATCGTCTCCAGACCGATGTCGTGCAGGTTGGGTCGGCGGCCGGCGGCAACGAGCAATTTCTGACCGGTCACGACGGACCCGTCGGCCAAGGTCACCTCGACCCCGTCACCGCCGGGTCCTACGGAGCTGGCCCCGACGCCCACTCGAACGTCAATCCCCTCGCGCCGGAACACCTGCGCGATAGTCGCCGATGCATCTGGCTCCTCGGGCATGAGCAGGCGCGGCGCCGCTTCGACGATGGTGACCGAGCTGCCGAAGCGCGCGAACCCCTGGGCGAGCTCGCAGCCGATCGCTCCGCCGCCGAGCACGACCAGCGAGGGTGGCACCGTCGTCACCTTGACCGCCTCGCGGTTGGTCCACACCGGCCCGTCAGGCCCGCTGCCGGTGGCGCGCAGCTGCGCGAGTCCGTCGATGGGCGGTACCGCCGGAGCGGTGCCGGTTGCGATCACGACACGTGGGGCTTGGTAGGTGACTCCGTCGGCAACAAGGAGCAGCTGGCCGTCCTCAGCGCGGCCGACCAGGCGCCCAGCCGTGCGGATCACCGTGGCGCCCTTGCCGCGCAGTCGGTCGACGGCGACCGTGTCGTCCCAGTTGTCGGTGGCCTCGTCACGGATGCGCGCGGCCACCGGCGCGAAGTCGGGTTCGACGTCGGCACGCCCGGCCACCGAGCCGACCCGGCGTGCCTCGCCCAGCAGTTCGGCGCCACGCAGGATCATTTTGGAGGGGATGCATCCGTAGTAGGGGCATTCACCCCCGACGAGCCCAGAGTCCAGCCCGAGCACACCTCGGCCAGCTTCGGCAAGGCTCCCGGCGGCCTCCTCGCCGCCCGGCCCGAGGCCGAGCACGATCACGTCGAAATCAGTCGTCATCACTAGACCGTAGCGGCGCCGTGGAACGCTAGGGCTTACAGCATGGAGAATGGTGGGCGTGCCGTCTCAGTCCCTCCCCGATCCGACGCCCGCTTCCGGCGCACGGGCCGACACATTCTTCGAAGCGGTCGGCGGGGAGAAGACGTTTCGCCTGCTCGTGGAACGCTTCTACGCCGGGGTTGCACAGGACCCCGTTCTGCGCCCGCTCTACCCGGAGGCCGATCTCGGGCCGGCCCGGGATCGTTTGCACCTGTTCCTGGTGCAGTACTGGGGCGGTCCGACCACCTACTCCGACCAGCGAGGACACCCGAGACTGCGGATGCGCCACGCTCCGTTCGCGATCGGGATTGCCGAACGAGACGCCTGGCTCGGGCACATGGGGGCGGCGCTCGCGTCCCTGGACCTGCCCCCCGTCTACGCGCAGACGCTGTGGGACTACCTCGTGACGGCGGCAGACTCGATGCGCAACGTTGCGGACTCGACGGGCGACGTCGCCGAATGACACAGCCGTGGTGGGCGAACGCCCTCTTCTATCAGGTGTATCCGAGAAGCTTCGCCGACAGCGACGGCGACGGTACCGGTGACCTGCCCGGCCTGCGGTCACGCTTGGGGTATCTGCAGGCGTTGGGGGTTCACGCACTGTGGCTCTCACCGTTCTATAGATCGCCGATGGCCGATGGCGGCTACGACGTCAGTGATCCATGCGATGTCGACCCGCTGTTCGGCACGCTTGAGGACTTCGATGGCCTGGTCGCCGATGTGCACGCCCGCGACATGCGGGTCACGATCGACATCGTGCCGAACCACCTGTCGGTAGCACATGAATGGTTCCGAGCGGCACTGAGCGCGCAGCCCGGCAGTGCTGAACGTCGCCGGTTCATCTTCCGTGCGGGTCGCGGAGAGCGCGGCGAGCTACCACCCAACAACTGGCCGTCCCAATTCGGCGGGCCGGCCTGGACCCGCGTCGCGGACCCGCGGACCGGCGAGCCGGGCGAGTGGTACATGCACATCTTCGCCCCCGAGCAGCCCGACCTCGACTGGTCGAATCCGGAGGTTCCCGAGGAGTTCCAACGGATCCTGCGGTTCTGGCTCGACCGCGGCGTCGATGGTTTTCGGATCGACGTCGCCCATGCCATGGCCAAGCCCGCCGAGCTGGGCGACATGGATGGGCAGGCCCTGGCCGTGCTGGGGTCGGGTTCGACCATGCCGTCGGGCGGTGATCCACGCTGGGACCAGGAGGGCGTGCACGAATTTCATCGGATGTTTCGCCGCGTTCTGGACAGCTACCCCGGTGAACGAATGGCCGTGGGTGAGGCATGGGTGGCCGACCCGAGACGGCTGGCGCGCTACGTCCGGCCCGACGAGCTCAACCTCACCTTCAACTTCGAACTCACCGAGGCGCCGTGGGGAATCGCATCCTTCGCCGATTCGATCCGCAGGTCGCTGGAGACGATGGCCGAGGTGGGCGCGCCGTGTACCTGGGTGCTCGCCAATCACGACGTCGACCGGCCGGTCACCCGCTACGGCGGCGGCGCCCGAGGGCTGGCGCGGGCCAGGGCGGCTGCGCTCGTCCAGCTCTCCCTGCCCGGCGCGGTGTATCTCTACAACGGCGACGAGTTGGGGCTGCCGAACGTGGCCCTTCCGGACAACGCGCTGCAAGATCCGACCTGGGAACGCAGCGGGCACACAGATCGCGGCCGAGACGGCGAGCGTGTCCCGATGCCGTGGTCGGGCGCGGCACCGCCGTACGGTTTCAGCGACACGGCCGCCACCTGGCTGCCGATGCCCGGCGACTGGGCGCCGCTGACGGCGGCGGCGCAGGAGGCCGACCCCGGCTCCACGCTGTCGCTGTACCGGCGCGCCATCGAGC
>JALYIS010000147.1 GCA_030775705.1 Actinomycetota bacterium | reverse complement strand
GATCTGGACTGGTTTGTGACCAGTCCGCGCCCGTGTTGGCCTCGCGCTCCTCAGCGACCTGCTATTCCGTGGGGATGGGATGCTGGCGACGCTGCGTGCGAGCTAGCCACGAACATCCGCAGGGGCTCGGGTCAGGCGGAAACGGAGTCGCGGTCGGTCACCTGTCGGGACTGGCCATTGCGGCGGCGCCCGGCCGCGCGCTCCCGCTTGATCTCGGCAAGGTGGTCGAGGAAGTCGACCTGGATCGTGTGCCGCTTGGACGCTACGTAGCGCTTGCGCTGTGAGCGGTGGTAGCGGTTGATCTCGGTGCGCATCTGCTGGTCGCTCGGAAGCGTGGCCGTGCCGTCGAGCAGGTCGGCGACCCACTCGGACTGTGCCTCTGCCAGCGGCATGATTGCGCCGAGAGGCTGCACCAGACCGACGAAGTACAGGCCGGGATGTGCGGGGTCGACGACCCGGTGGAAGAGCGAGACCTCGTTGTCGTGAGCAGCCATGAAATCCTCGTCGAAGAACGGGAAGGTTATCTTGTAGCCGGTGCAGTAGACGATCGAATCGATCTGCTCCACCGATCCGTCGACGAAGTGCACCGTGTCCCCGTCGAGGCGGGCGATGTTCGGCTTGACGCTGATGTCGCCGTGACCAAGTCGGGTCAGCAGGTCGTCGGAGATCGTCGGGTGCGCCGAGAGCAGCTTGTGGTCGGGTTTGGGCAGCCCGTACTTGGTGACCTTGCCGCGCGACATCCAGAGGATGGCGTTCAGGCTCGCCCGGCGCATCCAGTGGAACGGCGCGCGCGCAAACGGCGACGTCGTCAGATGGTCGGTCGGAATCCCGAAGATGTACTTGGGTACCACGTGCGCCCCGCGGCGCATCGCCAGGAAGGTCCTCGCCGAGACCTTCGAGGTCTCGACGGCGATGTCGCAGGCGGAGTTTCCGATGCCGAGCACGAGCACCCGCTTGCCCTCGTAGGCGTCGAACGTCTTGTAGTGATGCGAGTGGGTCTGGGTGCCGGTGAAGGTCTCGCTGCCCGCAAAGGCGGGCTCAGGCATCCGGGCATCCCAGTGATGGCCGTTGGCAACGATGACCGCCGAGTAGCGCGTGATGACGGCTTCGTCCGCACCGCGGCGGGTGGTGACTGTCCAGCAGCCGTCACCGGTCGGCTCAACGGCGCTCACCGCGGTGCCGAACTGGATGCGATCCCGGAAGCCGAAGTGGTCGACGTAGGAATCGAAGTACCGGGCGATCTGGCGATGGTCGGGGTAGGTCGGGTACTCGTGCGACATCGGGAAGGACTTGTACTCCATGATCTGGCGCGAGGTGTTGATATGCAGCGACCGGTAGGCCGAGGACATCCCGTTGTCGTTCAGGTAGCGCCAGTTCCCGCCGACCTGCGATCCCGCCTCGAAACAGTCGAACGCGATCCCCCGCGCGGTGAGAACCTGGGCAGCGGCGATACCCGAGGAGCCGGCACCCACGATGCAGACCTTCTCCGGTCGGAGGTGGCGCGCGTGCGTTTCGGCGGCTTCGACTTGGACGGTCACCGGGACCTCAATCTGTCGGTGGAGTAACATGACCGGGTGGTCATATTTGACTATAGCGAAGCTGGCCACGAGCCGGAAGGGACGCCGATGCCTCGCCCGACCTGGGACAACCTCGATGCGCAGCGGCGCGAGAGGGTGCTGCACGCCGCCATGGCCGAATTCGGCAGCCGGGGGTACTCCGGTGGCAGCCTGAACGTGATCGCGCGCGAGGCCGGCGTCGCCAAGGGATCGCTGTTCCAATACTTCAACGACAAGTTCGACTTTTTCGCACACGTCGCCGAGCAGACCTCCCTGACGATCTACTCGGCGATGAGCCCTCACCTTTCCGGACCGCAGGCCGGCGAATCGTTCGTCGACTACTTCACCCGCCTGGTGCAGGCGTGGATGTCGTACATGGCCGACCACCCACTCGAACGCTCGGTCACCGCGGCGACAAATCTCGAGCTCGACCCGCAGGTCCGCCAGGCGATTCGGGAGCCGGTGCATCGGCTGTACACGCTCGCGCTGCGGCCCATGATCGCCGAAGGGATCCGTGCCGGTGAGCTGCGCGCCGACACCGATGTCGACGCTCTACTCGCCATGCTGATCCTGCTTCTCCCCCACCTGGCGATGGCGCCGTTCGAACCTGGCCTCGACGCTGCGCTGCCGCTATTTGCCACCGACGCCGCGACGCGCGGGCAGCGCGCCCAACGGCTAATCGCCACCGTCCTCGCATCGTCGTCGGTGGTCTCTCGATGAGCGAGATCACCAGTCCGGATCCGGGTGGGGCGGCGCCGGACTACCCGCCGGAGCCGTGGGTGCTGCACGGGCAGTTGCGCACATCTGTTTTCGCGGTGCCCCTCACCGATATCCCGGTGGACCTGCCCCCCGGGTGCCACCCGGTGCGCATCGGGCGCTACGGGGTCGTCGGCACCGCGTGGGTCAGTTACGAATCCTCAGGTGTGCTTGCCTACGAGGAACTGATGTCGACCGTGCTCGTCCGTAGGGGGTGGCGGCTCATGCCCACGATCAGCCACATATGGGTGGACAGCCCCACCTCCCTGGCCGGAGGTAGGGCGCTCTGGGGCATTCCGAAGGAGCTGGCGACCTTCGAGACATCCGGCCAACGGCGTGCGGCTCGCGACGAGGTCGGACCGCTCGCCGACGCCGAACTTGGCCGGGTCCGCTGGCTGCCAGGGCGGTGGCCGGTCTCCTTCACTGTCGTGCAGTGGTTGCATGGCGCCGCGAAACAAAGCCCCGTGCGCACGCGCGCCCGGGTCGGCGTCGCCCGGGAGCGGCTGCGCGCCGAGACCACCGGCCCGTTGGCATTTCTGGCCGGGCGCCGTCCACTGTTGTCGCTGGCTCTCGGTGACTTCAGGATGAGATTCGGCGGCTGAACCCGTCGCCATCGCGGGCTCAGATTGGTCAGTGGCAGGGCAAAGGCGTTCAATAGCGGCATGGACGCGGGTGCAGCCAGCGGCGGTGACGATCCCGACTGGGAGTACGCGCCACTGCGGATCCCCGCGGACGTCAATCGACCGACCGCCGCCGCGCAGCTCTCGCTGCATGCCGAGTTCGGCGGCTGGGAGCTGGCGCGGGTCCAGCGATACGTCGACGGCACGCGGCGGGTGCTGCTCAAGCGCAAGCGAGGCAACGGTCTGCTCGTCCCGCTGCCGGGCCTCAACGTCTGACGAGTCGGGCCGGCCGGACCATGCCCAGCGGAATCGACACGCCGTAGTGCTCCAGGAGCTCGGTTCGACACCTGCGACTCGTGCAAGCATCACGCCACGGTGTTGGCGCAGAGCGACGGGAGAGCGGCATGTCGGAGACGAGATTGGACGCGTGGGAGCGTCGGACAGAGTGGCCGCTGGCTGGGGTTGCGGCGCTATTTCTTGCTGCATATGCGTGGTCGATCCTGGATGTTTCGCTCAGTCACAGGGTGCACAGACTCTGCGATTTTGTGGTCTACGCGGCATGGGCGTGCTTCGCGATCGACTACGCCGGCCGGCTGGTGCTCGCCGATCGGCGCTGGTCCTTCGTCTGGCATCACATCCTCGACCTGGCCTCGATCGCTCTGCCCATCTTGCGACCCCTGCGTCTGTTGCGACTGGTTGCGCTGATCCGGGCGATGAACCGCACAGCGTCGGGCAGGCTGCATGGCCGAATCGGGATCTATGTCGGCGGCGCAGCCGGTCTTATCGTCTTCGTCGCCTCTCTCGCCGAGCTTGATGCTGAGCGGGGACGGCCCGGGGCCAACATCGAGACGTTCGGCAACGCGCTGTGGTGGGCGTTCACGACCGTGACCACCGTCGGCTATGGGGATCGTTATCCGGTAACGAGGGACGGGCGTCTCGTTGCGGTCGGTCTGATGCTGTCCGGCATAGCGCTAATCGGAGTGGTGACGGCAGCGATCGCCTCGTGGCTGATTGCCCGAGTCCGAGCCGCTGAGGAGGACGCGACTGCCAAGCTGTCACGTCAGATCGAGATGCTGACGTCTGAGCTGATCGCTTTGCGCCGCGACCTGTCCACCAAGTAGGTGGCCACGATGCAACGCGGTGTCGCGCGGCTGCTGCTCGCAAGCACACTCTCCTGGCGCCCGCCAGGCCGGTCGACGACGGCGGTTCTGGTCATCCTCGCCTGGATAGTCGGATGGAGTGCGCTCGGCGCGTGGCCGATGATGACCCGAGGCGCCTAGACCGCTGCTTGAATCCAACCGGCCAGGAGTGGTCTGCGTGCGCAAGGTCGTGCTCGACACCCTCGCGTCACTCGATGGTGCTGTCGATGATCGCGCCGCCTAACGTCTGACTCGGCTGGCTGCGCTATTCGACGTGTAAGGCCCGGACCGCTTCGATCGTGTCCGCCTCCTCCGGTGGCTTGTCATCGCGATAGCGGACCACGCGGGCAAATCGCAGCGCGAGCCCACCCGGATACCGCGAGGACCGCTGCACTCCGTCAAACGCGATCTCCACTACTTGCTGTGGTCGCAGCCGGACCACCCAGCCGTCCGTCGGGCCATCGGCCAGCTCCGTGAACCGCGCAGTCTGCCACTCCAGCATCTGGTCCGTCATGCCCTTGAATGTTTTCCCCAGCATCACGAACCCACCAGTGGCTGCCTCGCGAGCGCCGAGATGAATGTTGGACAACTTGCCGCTACGTCTGCCCGAACCCCACTCGACGGCCAGGACGACCAGGTCGAGCGTGTGCACTGGCTTGACCTTCAACCAGCCGGCACCGCGACGGCCGGCTTCGTAGGGCGACGTCGGAGATTTGACCATCACGCCCTCATGGCCCGCCGCGAGGGTCGCCGCCATGAACCGCTCCGCAGCGTCAAGATCCTCGGTGATCAAGCGCGGAATCCGCGACGAGGACGTGACGATCGTGTCGAGTGCGTAGACCCGCTGCTCGGCCGGCAGGTCCAGCAGGTCGCTGCCATCGAGGTGGAGCAGATCGAACAAGAACGCGGTGAGTGGCTGCTCCTGGGCCGCGGTATGGACGTCCACGCTGCGCCCGAAACGCGCCGCCGTCACCTGAAACGGAGCCGGCCGCCCATCGGTGCGCAACGCGATCGCCTCGGCATCGGCCACTAGGTCGGTGACCGGCAGGTCCAGGACGGCTCGCACCACCTCCGGAAGGCGGTCGGTCACATCGTCGAGGGTGCGGGTGAAGATCGCTACCTCCGCGCCGGCGCGGTGGATCTGGATGCGCGCCCCGTCCAGCTTGGCTTCGACGATCGCCGAACCGCCCAGACGCTGCAGCGCAGCGGTCATCGACGCGGCTGTCTGCGCGAGCATCGGACTGATTGGATGACCGACGCGCAGGGTGAACGCGGACAGCGCAGCGGAACCGCCCGACATGGCGGCAGCGGCGACGCCAGGGAGGTTGCCCGCGATCATGGCCGCCCGCCGCACCTCCGCCGCGGGTACCCCGGCGGCCTTCGCGACTGCGTCAGCCGTAACACCTGCCAGCGCGCCCTGCCGCAGATCGCCGCTGAGCAGCCTGCGCAGGAACACCTGCTCGACGTCGGTGGCCGTTGCGAACAGCCCACCGATCAGGCCGGTTCGGCGAGCCTTTGAGCCCACGCCACTCGTCGAACCGATGGCGTCGAACGTCTCGTCAACCGCCGCCACGGTGAGGCTGCTCGCAGGCGCGGGCTGCGGCAAGGATCGTAGGGCGGCCCAGCCCACCCCGATCTGGCGCTGCGTCAGGTCACCGGAGAGCCAGGACACGACAATGGGCACCTCGGCAGCACCCGCTGTACGGAGCAGCTCGGCGATACGAGTCGTTTTGGTCAGGCGTGAGGACGTGGCGCCAACGTCGGCGGAGGCGGTAGCAACGTCATGGAGCAGCATCAGCGCAGCCTCGCACGGTGGACCGACGACGGATCAGCCACGAGCAACCGTCAGCAGGCCCGCAGAAGCCGGTCGAGCACCCGTACGCCGAACCGCAGCCCTTCGACCGGGACTCGTTCGTCGATGCCGTGGAACAGGGACATGAAATCGAGATCCGCGGGCAGCAACAGCGGCGAGAAGCCGAAGCACCGCATGCCCAGGGTGGAGAACGACTTCGCATCGGTGCCACCACTCATCAGGTAGGGCACGGGGTGACCGTTCGGATCCTCAGCCCGGATCGCCTCGGACATCGCGTCGACCAAGGCCCCGTCGAACGTCGTCTCAAGGGCGATATCGCTCACGATGGTCTCGCGTTCGATGTCGTCTCCGATGAGCTTGTCCAGGGCGGCGTTCAAGGCGTCCTGCTGCCCGGGGAGGAAGCGTGAGTCGATGGTCGCGTAGGCGGCGGACGGGATCACGTTCGCCTTGTAGCCGGCCTCCAGCATGGTGGGGTTCGCGGTGTTGCGGATGACCGCTCCCAGCATGCGGGCCGTGCCTCCCAGCTTCGGCACCCAGTCGTCAGGGTCGTCCGGGTCGAGATCTAGCCCGGTGACGCTCGCCACGGCCTCGACCAAGGCCCGCACGGTGTCGGTGATGACCACGGGGAATTCGTGTGCGCCGATCCGAGAGACCGCCGCGGCGAGCCTGGTGACCGCGTTGTCCTCGTGCACCATCGACCCGTGCCCGGGGGGCCCGCTGGCCTTCAGGCGCAGCCAGTTCATGCCCTTCTCCGCAGTCTGGATCATGTAAAGCCGGGTGGCGGCGTCGAGGGAGACACTGAAGCCGCCCACCTCGCTGATCGCCTCGGTGCAATCGGCAAACAGGTCGCGATGGTGGTCCACCAAATAGTGCGCGCCTTGACGGCCCCCAGCCTCCTCGTCCGATACGAAGGCCAACACGATGTCGCGCGGGGGCTTGCGCCCGGATCGGGCCCAGTTGCGCACGAGCGCGAGGACCATGGCGTCCATATCCTTCATGTCCACAGCGCCCCTCCCCCACACGTAGCCGTCGCGGACCTCGCCGCCGAACGGATCCACGGTCCATTCGCTGGCCTCAGCCGGCACGACGTCCAGATGGCCGTGGATCAGTAGCGGGGCCCGGCTGGAATCCTCACCCGCGATTCGAGCGATCGTCGAGGCCCGCCCCGGAGCGGCCTCGATGATCTGCGACTCGATGCCGACCTCGTCCAGCTTCGCCGCCACCCATTCGGCGGCCGGACGTTCGGTGTGGGTCGGATTGGAGGTGTTGATACGGATCAGGTCGCCGAGCAGTTCGACGACTTCATCCTGGGCTGCGACGATCGGTTCGGTGTCAGCGCTCATGCGTCAGTCCTACCAGTCCGCGCAGGACGATAGGCCCGCGGGCGCCAGCGCCCAGGACGGCTCGACGCGTCTCGCGTGCCGGACCGACCGAGTGCGTGGGCTAGACTCGCTGGGCACTCGTCCGGGTGGCGGAATGGCAGACGCGCTAGCTTGAGGTGCTAGTGCCCTTTACAGGGCGTGGGGGTTCAAGTCCCCCCTCGGACACAAAATTTGTCGGTGAAATTTCCCCTCGGACACGCTGCGAGCTGTCCAGACCTGCTGTGTCCCTGAACCCCTCAGCGGAGGTTCGGGGTCATGTCAAAGGATGCGGTGATGGCCGCGATTTCCATGACCGGCATGACTGCGTCACACGGCGCGCCCGGCGGTGGTCGATGGGCGGCCGGTGACTGTACTTCGGGGTGTAACCCCTGGGACATGCTGATCAGGACGAGCATCGTTGACGAGGTGGAACTCCACCCGGTAGAGCAAGGTGTCCTCGCCGATCGGACCAGCATGGGCCGCCCGCGCACGAAGCGATTCCCGATCCCGTTCGCCCGACCGCCGCACATCCTCGGCCGTGACCGCGCGAAACGGCATCATCTCCATCGCGTCGATCTCGATCCGCGCCGACCCGACCGCATACCGGCCCGCCACCTTGACCTGCGGCCGCTGCCACAGTCTGAACGACACCGTGATGCGTCCTGAGGCCAGAGCCTCACGCAGATCGCGACTGAACTGCACGACCTCCACGGTAGGACACAAACCGTGCCGGCGTCCTCGAGTGGAGTAGACGGGAGAGCCCGGTACGTCTCGGTGAACCACATCCGCATGCCGTTGCGGCCGTACCACGCACCGTCGCCCGGGTGGCGTTTCGACAAGGCACCGAAGCCGCTAGGCGTCTCGGTAAAGGTCATGAATCTCAGGGAGTTGCAGGAACCCGGCTGACTTGTAGGTGGCCACGGCCCCGACGTTGTCGCTCGGGGTGCAGACGATCGCGCTCGCGGAGCCGAGCTCGTGGAGTGCGGCCGCTGCCGCGAGGGTGATCGCCTTGCCGTGGCCGAGACCACGGTGCTCGCGGTGCACGCCCATCGGCTCGACCAACCCGGGCCTGCCCGGGCCTGCCGACCACACCGTCACCGCCGCCACCGCGTGGCCCTGGTCGTCGTGGGCGACCAGACACCGTGCATCGGCGTACGGCAGACCGGCCGCCATCGAATGCCAGCCCTGCGCCGTGAACGTCGACAGGTCGAACGACGCCCGCTGCACTGCGGCCCGCACGTGCGCCTGCTTCGGCCCGGTCACCTCGATACGCCGGCCCGGATCGCTCACCGCGTGCGTGAGGTCGCGGCGTAGCGGTGTCCATGGCTCATCGGCATGCCAGCCTTCCTCGAGCAGCAGATCTTGGATCAGTGCGCCCCTCGGCGCTTCGATATTTACCTTCCCGTCGGGAAGTACGCCATGCCCCGGCTCGGTCACATCCACAACCAGCCGCCGCGCCAGCTCCTCGTCCCGCTGAGCATCCGGTGCCATCGTCAGCCGCAACAGCGCGGGGCCGTCCAGCAGCCCGACGGCGAGGATCTGGCCGTTCCGGCTCCAGGTCCGGACCGCCGAGGCCGTCGCGGCTGTACCGAACCGGCAGAACCAGCCCAGGTCGCCCGGATGCAGTTGCATCGGCGCCCCGTCGTGCTGCCACTCCCGCAGCGCGCCCACAGGCTCGCTCAGGCCGGCTGCTCCCGGCGTGCCCAACACGATCGGCATAACGTGATGACACACCACGACACCGTGGCACGCACCCGATTTTCGACCGGCCGGCATGGCGGCAGCGAGTCGCGTCGCCTACCGGCGAACGGGTCCACGGGGCGGGTTCACCGGTTGGTCTCGGCGGTGATGTGCTCAAACAGGCCGGCGTGGATGCGAGTGCGCACCCCATTTGCCCAGGGCTCATCCAGGTCACCGACATCGACGGCGGCGACGTTGTTCAGCAGCATGCCAAACGCGAGGAATGACTTCACCGTCACCGGGTCCAGCCCTGCGTTGTCGGAAACGGTGTCCCACATCCGGGCGAGACGCGTGCGGACCAGATCGCGGACGTCACTATCGGCGCACGCCGCGAAGCCTTGCAGCTGCAACAACAGCGTGGTGCGCTCGGCCAACGATTCGTAGTACTGGGCTCCCATCCGGGCCAGCGCGCCGAGCCCGCATACGCCGTCGGCGGCCTGTGCCATGGCATCGCTGAAGCGATCGAAGGCGGCGCCGACCAACTCCAGGAAGAGTGCCTTCTTGGTCCCGAACAGCCGGAAGACGTAGGCCTGGCTGATCCCTGCATCGCGGGCGATGGAGTCTATCGACGCACCGTGAAGTCCGTGGTTCGCGAACTCGCGCGCTGCAATCCCCAACACCTGGGACCGTCGTTCGGATCCACTCATTCGGGCGGCCACACGCACTAGGTTACTAGTTACTAACTACTAACTTGTATGGTGGCGGCGTGGTCGACGACACGTGGGCGGGCTTGGCGGACCAGTTTGTCGATGAGGCATACGCCTCGGTAAAGGGGCGGGTGCGCACGTATGTGATGCACCAACAGCTGCTCGAGCACTTGCCACCGCCACCAGCGCCCGTGCTCGATGTCGGCGCAGGCGCTGGTCATCAATCGTTTCCGCTGGCCCAAGCCGGTTACGACGTGACGTTGCTCGATCCATCGTTGGCGATGCTGGACAAGGCGCGTGAGCGACTGGAGCGGTTGCCCTCCCACGCCCAGGGTCGAGTGACTCTGGTGCAGGCTGACGGAGAGGATGCCGACGAGGCAGTGAACGGCAGCCGCTTCGCCGCCGTCTTGTGCCATGGCGTGCTCGGGTACCTCGAGCGGCCGGAGCCGGTGGTGACACAGCTGTGTCAGTGCGCCGCCGCCGGCGGGCTGGTCTCCATCATGACCGGCAACGCCAGGGCGATGGCAGTGCGCCCGGCCTTGGAACGGCGATGGGGCGACGCTCTGGCCTCGTTCGACGCCAGAAGTGAGCTTGGGGTGCTGGGAGTTGCGGCCCGAGCCGACACAGTCGAGGAACTCAGCGGGCTCCTGCGCGACGGTGGCGTGGACGCACTGCAGTGGTACGGGGTATGGCTGTTCACCGACTGGCTTGAGTTCAGCGGAGCCAAGTTGGATCCGAGCGATTCGAAGCAGGTCGAGGCGACGGCCGCAGTAGAGCTCGAAGCCAGTCGCCGTGATCCCTACCGCCAAATGAGTCGCGTCTTCCATCTAGTGGGTCGCAAGAATTCCGTGCCAGGCTGACCCGGCTCCACGCCCAAGCCGTACCGATGAACTCCGCGTCGACGGCGTCAGCGCTCGGTCACCGCGCTCTGGGCGTCGACGCTGTCGGCGACGAGCGAGAACGTCGGCGGCGCGACCGCCGTCAGGATGAGCCGGGCACTCTCGGCCTGAGCCAGCTTGCGCGCAAACGGCAGGCCAATTCCTCCCGCCCGCGTGCCATCGCGCTCGCCGAACAATTCGTGCGGCGCGCGAGTCACTCCCTGGCCCTCGTCGGTGACGTCGATGGCGATGGCAGTCCCGAGCGAGCGGGCGTGCACGCTGATGGCGCCGCGGCCATGGGCACGCGCGTTGTCGATCAGGATGTCCAGGATCTGGGCAGCCGCGGCGCTCGACAGCGCGATGATCGCAGGCAGATCGGGCTCGGAGCTCACACGCAGCGGCCGGGTGGCGTCGGCCAGCAAGCCACGCCATCTTTGCTCCACGTCGGTCAGCAATTGCGCGACCGAGGACTCCTGGCGCAGCGGAAGATCGCGAGCAAGGGCGATGATGTCGGAGATCGTGGCCGATAACCTGTCGACGGACTGAAGCGCTGAGCCGATCCTCGCGTCATCCGGGTGGGACTGCGCAAGCGCTTCGAGCTCTAGACGTAGCCCGGTCACCGGTGTCCGAAGTTGGTGGGAGACCTCCGCCGACAGGCTTCGTTCGCGTCCGATCATGTTCTGGATGCGGGCCGCCGACTCGTTGAGGGTTGCGGCCAGCACATCGAACTCGGCAATGCCCGACATGGCCACCCGGGTATCTAGATCCCCCCCGCCCATCAGGTGTGCGCCTACCCGCAGCCGATCGATCGGAGCGGCCAGCCGTCGGGCGACCACTGTCGCACCGATCGCCGCGACGAGTACCGCGCTCGCGCCGATCGCCGCGAGGATCAGCGAAGCGATCAGGGTCCGATGGTGGGCGGCGCTGACGTTGGCCCGCAACACCACGACTGAGGTCACCCGATCCCCGTCGGACACTGGCGCCGCCACCGAGATTCCGGCGCCCGTCGTCTCGGTCGCTTCGGTCCCCGCCACCGCCGACGTCACCAGCGCGCCGCCGCGTTTCGGGCCGGCCCCGTCGAGCAGGGTGCCTGAGCTGTCGTAGACACTCGCGGAGATCTCGCTGCGATCGATCTTCAAGGCGCTGACTTGCGGGCGGTCGCCACGGATGGCGGCCGCTGCCGTGGCCGCGGCGCGCTGGAGTTCCAGGCGTTCGTCGTTGACGTAGCCGTGCGCGGCAACTACCGCAAGGGGAACGGCCAACAGCACCACCGCCAACAGCGCCGTCGCCGCAGCGAGGAGAGTGATTCGCCTGCGCACCTGGCCTCCCGTCCCGCAACGCACCCTGCGCTGCGCAGCCCTATTGCGCGCCGATAGTGAGCGCAAGTGTGGCAGTGGGGTACCGGCGCCACAGCAGCAGAAGTAGCTGGAGACCATATTTTGCCGTGCGCTAACCAAAGACGACCTGTCGCTTTGCCCGCTCGGCCCTAGCGTCGGAATCGGCGTTGCAGTAGCGCAGAGGCGTGCATGCGGGCCGTCACCGATCGGGAGAGATCATGTCGAGCACGCGAACGAGGTCCTCGTACCTGCCAGCCGCATTCGTCTCCGCCCTGGGCGCCCTGATGATTCTCGCCGGTTGCGGGGCGGGCAGCGGTTCGCCGACCGCTGCCACCACAAGCGGAACCCCTGCCACCACAAGCGGCACCGCTGGGGGGTCGGCGGCGACTACGTCGATCGGCCCCCCATCGGTGAAGGCATCCGCACCCGCGGCGATCGAGGTAAACCCAGCGGGCGATATCCCTGATAGCCAAGCGTATGTCGCCTATCAGGGCTCGGGCTTCACCGTGACTACCCCGGAGGGCTGGGCACGATCCTCATCTGGGACCTCCACCATCTTTTCCGACAAGTACAACAGCGTCACCGTCGATGCGAACCCGTCCCCCCAGGCGCCCACCGTCGCGTCCGCGGCGGCCGTCGATGTCCCAGCGATCAAGTCCGCATCGCCGGGCTTCGTCGCCGGCCGAATCAGCACGGTGCAGCGAAAGGCCGGCAGCGCAGTTCTGATCACTTATCAGGCGTACTCCGCAGTCAACACAGTGACGGGCAAGGTCGCTGTCGAGGCGATCGAGCGGTACGCCTTCTGGCGCGCTGGGCGCTTGGTCACGCTGACCCTGTCGGCGCCAGTCGGTTCGGACAACGTCGATCCTTGGCGCAAGGTCACGGACTCCTTCACGTGGACCAACTGATGGAACCTACGGCGCACACCCGCGAGGCTGAACGCACCCGGCACGAACCGCCAGCACTCGAGGCCACCTCACTACACCGGTTCTTTCACTCCGGGGACGAGGAGACCCAGGCACTGCGCGGCGTCTCGATCAGCGTCGCGCGCGGGGAGTTCGTCGCTGTCGTCGGCCCGTCCGGTTCGGGCAAGTCCACCCTGCTGGCGTGCATTGCCGGTCTGGACGAACCCGACGGCGGCACCGTGCGTATCGACGGAGTCCGAATGACCCGGCGTCCGGAGGCACAGCGCGCGAGTCTGCGCGCCAAGCTTGTCGGTGTCCTGACACAGAACGGGAACCTGCTCGATCATCTCACGATCATGCAGAACATCGCGCTGGCCAGACGCCTGGGCGGCGTGCGCGACGAGCAGCCCGGCGATGACCTAGTCGCCGAACTGGGGCTCTCCCATCGAGCGCAGGCGCGCCCGGAGACGCTGTCGGGCGGTGAATCCGTGCGTGCCGGGCTGGCAGTCGCCTTGGCCAACAACCCGCCCGTGCTACTCGCCGACGAACCGACCGGCGAACTCGACTCTACGACTGAGGCTCAGGTCCTCGCCTCATTGGTACGCCGCGCGCACAACGGGACCGCTCTCCTGGTCGCGAGTCACAGCGCCGCCGTCGCGCACGCCGCCGACCGCGTGATCACGCTCGCGGATGGAGCGCTGCAGTGACGTCCGCCCCCGACTCCATCCTGGCGCTATGTGACGGAGTGGGCCGGACCTACGGCACCGGTGAGCAGGCCGTCGTCGCGGTGTACGACGCGAACTGCAGCGTGGCGCGGGGTGATCGGATCGCGATCATCGGACCGTCCGGGTCTGGTAAGTCGACCCTGCTGCACCTCCTCGCCGGGCTGGAGCAACCCACGGTGGGCCAGATCAGCTGGCCGGCGCTAGGCGGGCACCCGCGCGACGGGGCGCACCGAGTTGGACTGGTGTTCCAGGCGCCGACACTCATTCCGAGCCTGACCGTCCTTGAGAACGTCGAACTGTCGATGCTGCTGATCGACGTGGCCCCGGCGGAGTCCCGCGAACGGGCTCGCGGTGCGCTGGACCTGCTTGAGCTGGACGCGCTGCGCGACGATTTACCGCAAGAGCTCTCCGGCGGGCAGGCGCAACGAGTCGTGATCGCGCGTGTCCTGGCCGCGCAACCGCCCCTCATCCTGGCTGACGAGCCTACGAGCCAGCTTGATCGTGACACCGCGGCACACGTGGCCGACGTCCTGGTTGAGGCCAGTGACCGAATCGGTGCGGCACTCGTCGTTGCGACCCATGACCCGGCGATCGGGTCGCGCCTGAGCACGTTGTGGCCCGTGCAGGACGGACGCGTGCATCCGGCCACTACCCCCACCCCGGCTACTTCGGCGACACCCGTGCAGCAGCCCGCGCATCAATGGGAACCGATGTCTGACGGGGCTGCCTCGTGATCCGGATCTGGCTGCCAGCGATCCTGCGGCGTCAGCCGGCTCGGCTTATGGGCGCCGCGGTCGGTGTGGCGATCGCCGTCGCGCTGCTGGCCAGCCTCGGTACCTTCCTCGCGCAGGCCAAATCGAGCATGACCGCTCGCGCCATTCGCTCCGTGAGCGTCGATTGGCAGGTCCAGGTTGGTGCGGGCGCAGATCCGCAAAGCGTCGCGGCGCTCGTGGCGAAATCACCCAATGTGCAGGCCAGCCAGACGGTGGGATTCGCGCACGTACCCGGCCTGAGCGCCACCACCGGCGGAACCACGCAGAGCACCGGTTCCGCAGTCGTCCTCGGTCTCCCGGACGCCTATCGGGCCACGTTTCCGTCCGAGATCCGCACCCTGACGGGCGACGGAACCGGTGTCCTCGTAGCCCAGCAGACGGCCTCCAACCTGCACGCCGTCCCTGGCTCACGCATCACGATCGAAGGTGCGGGAGTTGCGCCGGTGACCGTCACGGTCTCAGGTGTCGTCGATCTGCCGCAGGCCAACTCGCTGTTCCAGACGGTCGGCGCCCCGGCCGGCGCCCAGCCCTCCGCACCGCCGGACAACGTGGTACTCCTGCCCTACCCGCAGTGGCAGTCGCTCTCAGCTCCCATTGCCGTGGGCCGTGCGGACCTCGTCACCACGCAGATCCACGCCCGGCTCGGCCACGCGCTGCCCTCGGACCCCGCCGCCGCGTACAGCGCCACGATCGCGGCCGCGCACAACCTCGAGGCACGAAGCACCGGTACCGCGATCGTCGGCAACAACCTCGCAGCAGCACTGGACGGTGCGCGCGGCGACGCCGCCTACGCCCAGGCGCTGTTCCTCTTCCTGGGGCTGCCGGGCGCCGTGCTGGCCGGCCTGCTCACCGCGACCGTCGCGGCTGCCGGGGCCCGGCGTCGCCGGGCAGAGCAGGCTCTGCTGCGCATCCGTGGTGCCTCCCAACGCCAGCTGTTGCGATTGGTCTCTGTCGAGGCCGCAGTCACCGGCGCCCTCGGCTGTGCTGTCGGACTCGGAGCGTCCCTGATCGTCGGGCAGCTCGCCTTCGGCTCCAGCAGCTTCGGCGCAACCACCGGATCCGCGCTGTTCTGGGCCGGTCTCGCGGTCGCCGTCGGACTCGTCGTCACCGCAGTGGCCGTCCTCGCTCCGGCTCGACGAGATGTCCGCGAACACACGATCGCCGCCGGACGGCAGGACATCACCACCCGTCGGTACCCGCTGTGGGCTCGCTACGGGCTCGACGTAGCGGCACTTGTGGGCGCCGGACTCGTCATCAACGCCACAAGCCGCAACGGCTACCAACTGGTCCTCGCGCCAGAGGGCGTGGCCACCATCTCGGTCTCGTACTGGGCGCTTGCCGGGCCTGCGCTGCTCTGGCTCGGCGCGGGCCTGTTCGTCTGGCGACTCGTCGACCTGCTCCTGGGTCGCGGCCGGCGGATCACCACGGTCCTGCTGCGCCCCTTCGCCGGACGGCTAGCCCCGGTGTTTGGCGCAAGCATGTCCCGCCAGCGGCGTCCGCTGGTGAAGGCTGCCACCGTGCTGGCGCTGGCGATCGCGTTTGCGATCTCCACCGCCACCTTCAACGCGACCTACCGAGCGCAGGCAGAGGCGGACGCACAGCTCACCAACGGCGCAGATGTCACCGTGACCCAATCACCGGGCGCCACTGTCGGACCCGGGTTCGCCACTCAGTTGGCGAGGGTTCCGGGTGTCTCACGTGTGGAACCGCTCCAACACCGCTTCGCCTACGTCGGCACCGACCTGCAGGACCTGTACGGGGTGCAGCCGGGCTCGATCCGGTCCGTTACCGCGCTCCAGGACACCTACTTCGTCGGTGCGAGTGCAGCCACTCTCATGCGCACCTTGCAGGCGAGACCGGACTCGATTCTGGTGAGTTCGGAGACCGTCAAGGACTATCAGCTGAACCTCGGCGATGTCGTCAACCTACGGCTGGTCAACGCACTGACCCATCAATTGGTCGCAGTTGCGTTCCACTACGTCGGGGTCGTGTCGGAGTTTCCCACCGCGCCGAAGGACAGCTTCTTCGTCGCAAACGCGAACTATGTCGCGCAGCAGACCCACTCCGCGGCCGTGCAGACGTTCCTCATCAGCACCAAGGGCACGGGCAGCGCCGCTGTCGCTGCGCGTGTGCGAACCCTCGTCGGACCGGCTGTCGGGGTGAGCGACCTCAGCGTCACGCGTGGTGCGGTGGGTTCGAGCCTGACCTCTGTCGATCTCGCCGGGCTCAGCCGTGTTGAGCTCGGCTTCGCCCTTGTCCTGGCGGGCGCCGCGGGCAGCCTGGTCCTCGCGTTGGGGCTGGCCGATCGGCGGCGCAGTCTGGCCATCATGAACGCGCTCGGCGCCCGACCCAGGCATATGCGGGCTGCCGTGGCCGGGGAGACGATGCTCGTCGGGGTCACCGGAGCCATCGGTGGCATCGTCCTCGGGTCCTATCTGACGCATGTGCTGATCAAGGTCCTGACCGGCGTGTTCGACCCGCCGCCAGCCACCGTCAGCGTCCCGTGGTTCTACCTGCTGACCCTGGCCGCGCTCATCGCGGCTTGCCTGGCGGCAGTGACCGTCGCCGCCGTGCGGATCGCTGGATATCGGCCCCTGCGGACTATCCGACGACTGTGAGTCAGCTCCAGCTGGCCAGGCGGTACCCGAAGCCTCGAAGTGTGTCGATGACAGGAGGCGTAACGCCCGCCTGCGCCGCGCAACGATCCAGTGCCCGCCGCAGCGCAGCCACGTGAACGTCGAGCGTCTTGGTCGAACCCTGCCAATGGTCGTCCCATACGTCGGCCATCAGGGTCGAGCGACGCAGCGCGACACCAGGCTCACGCGCTAGCCGGCCGAGCAGATCGAACTCCTTGGCCCGCAGGACCACTTCGACGCCACCCAGTACCGCACGGCGGGTCAACTCGTCGACGACGAGAGGGCCGAGCAGCTGCTTGTCCGGCTCGGATTCGCGGGGCTCGCTACGCCGCAGGTGCGCCCGTAGGCGCGCCAGCAACTCCGTCGACCGAATCGGCTTCGCCAGGTAGTCGTCGGCGCCTGCCTCCAGGCCGACGACCACGTCGATCTCGGCGTCCTTGGCGGTGAGGATGACAATGACCGCGTCAGGTCGCCGCGTTCGCACCGCGCGGCATACGTCCACGCCGTCCATGTCCGGCAAACCCAGATCAAGAACGACCAGGTCGACCGGATCCGACGCGGCGCAGGCAGCCAGCGCCGATTCGCCATCCCGGCACCACCGCACGCGATGACGTGCCTCTGCCAGCGCCAGCTCCAAGGCGTGACCGATCGCCTCGTCGTCCTCCACCAGCACCACGTCGGCCATGACATTCATTCCACCACGTGTTGAACACGGACCGGCCCCGGAGGCCTAGTGACAAGATTGTGCGGCGCGGCGCGAGATCGTGCTGCGCAGCGATGAGTTTGCGCGGCGCGGCGAGTCATAGGTGGTGTCATCCCAACCCTAGGAGGTTCCAATGCCCGACACAGCAACCCGGATCCGCGAGATGAACCTCGTGTGCGTCCCGACCCTGGATCAGGACCGAGCGATCGAGTTCTACGAGAAGCTCGGCTTCGAGAAGCGCACCGACATGCCATTCGGTGGTGCCTACCGTTGGGTGGAGGTGTATCCGCCGCAGGGGACGGCCGGGATCGCGCTCGCTCCCCCTCCCGACGGCGTGATCACCCCGAGCGAGACCGGCATCACCCTGACGACCGATGACATCGATGCCACGCACGCTGAGTTCAAGGCGCTCGGGGTCGACGTCGACGCCGAGGTGTCGCGGATGGGCGAGCCGGTCCCTCCGATGTTCTGGTTCCGGGACCCGACGGGTCACACCCTTATGGTGGTGGAACAGCCCTGACCACCAACGCCGGTTCGGGGGCCCGCGACTTCGCGGAATTGGTCGAACGGCACCGGGCCGAGTTGCATGCGCACTGCTACCGCATGCTCGGCTCGGTGCATGACGCCGACGACGCGCTGCAGGACACCCTGCTGCGCGCCTGGCGGGGCGCGGCCGGCTTGCGGGACAACGCCTCGGCACGCTCGTGGTTGTACCGGATTGCCACGAATGTGTGCCTGACCGAGATCACGCGGCGGAGCCAGCGATTCCTGCCGCACGATTTCGGACCCGCCGCCGAGGCGCTCACTCCCCCCGGTATGCCGATCACCGAATCGGTGTGGCTGGAGCCCTATCCGGACGGATCGCTCGGCCTTCCCCACGGCCGGGCGACGCCCGAAGCCAGCTACGAGCAGCACGAGGGCATCGAGCTCGCATTCGTCGCCGCGCTCCAGCACGTCGGCGCCCAGCAGCGGGCCGTGCTGATCCTTCGCGAGGTACTGGGTTTCACCGCCAAGGAAACTGCCGCGATGCTTGCGACCACCGTCGCAGCCGTCAACAGCGCCCTACAACGTGCCCGCGAAACGGTGACCGAGCGCGTGCCCGGACGGACTCAGCAGGCCACGTTACGCAGTCTGGGCGACGTTGGGCTGCGCGAGCTCGTCGAGCGCTATGTGCAGGCGTGGGAGCGCTGCGACGTCGAAGCCTTCACCGCCCTGCTGGTTCACGACGCGACCTTCGCGATGCCACCACTGACGACCTGGTATACGCCTCGAGCCACGATCGCGGACTGGGCGAGGACGACATCGCTGTCCGGCGCGTGGCGCTGGAAGACCGTCCTCACCCGGGCCAACGCCCAGCCGGCCCTTGCCTTTTACGCATGGGACGGACCAGTCGGCGCGTACCTGCCCTTCGCCCTGAACGTACTGACCCTGCGCGGGCACCTCGTCAGCGACGTGACTGCGTTCATCGTCCGCGCCACCGACGCCCCCGAAGCCGAGGCCTACCTGCGCTTTCCGGAACAACCCATGGACAGCGAGCGTCTGAGCGGTACGTTCGACCGGTTCAACCTGCCTGGGCAGCTGCGCTGATCCTCGAGGTTTGCCCTCATCGAGCCCGATGGCGTGGGAACTCGACAACCTGCTGGAACGTCGGCCGGTTCTGCCAGTCGATTGTTGGCTGCGTAACGATGCCAAGGGCAGTGAAGTGGATCGCGTCGAACAGCGGCATCGGCTGATTCGCGGCCTTGGACTGCGAAGATGCCGTCCAGCTGGCGACGTCGGACGATCCGTTCGCCGTCAGCAGCGCACCGTAAGTTGCGAGCAGCATCTGGTCGAGCACCCGGTGGCAGGTGGCCGGTCCTCCGGCGCACTCTCGGGCAGTGATCTGCGGACCGAAGCCGTCGACCGGATGCTGACCGAGCAACTGTCGCAGGGTCGACTGCAGGTAGCCCTCGTATCCTCCGTCGTAGGCGCTGCCGAGGTGCGCCCCACCTGAGTTCGGGGTGTTGACGAACTGCATCGGGAGAACCGAGTAGCCGTCTGCGCTGGCGCCCCCCGTCGACGCGACTCCGCTGATTCCTCCGGCTGCAAGTATCGGGTCGTACAGCGCGCGGATCAGGTTGGGAACCAGCTCATCGGCGATCGCGACGGCAGCTGCGTGGGCATACTGCGTGTCACCGGCCGCGGATTTGATCCGGTGCGACCCGGCGGCCAGCCACGCCGACAGCTGATTGAGCATCGTCTGCACGCCGGTGGGTTCAGCTCGGCCCTGCAGGTACTGCAGCAACGGCGCGAGCACCGTCAAGCCGTCCAGATCCTGGGACGCCGCGGTCTCCATCGCCTGCACGACATTCGCACGGGTCAGCCCCTGCGGATGGGCGGCAAACTGGGCGGTGAGCTGGTTGACCAGCATCTGGGACCGGTATACCGAGCCATAGCCGAACTGGTTGTCGGCAGCCGCGAACCCAGGTGCGGGCTTGTTGTTCCAGCTGACGAAGAAGCCCTGCGGCGGATTCACCTCCTGCACGTGCTGCGCCGGCGTGAGGAAGCCCTGCCACTCCGAACCACCGGTCCCCCAGGTGGGGAGGGTGGGGTCCACGTTGGACGGCCGGATCGGGTCGAGGCCGCTCACGAAGTAGCCGGTGTCACGGTCGTCGGCATAGAGCCAGTTGAAGGTGTAGAGGATCTTCGCTGCACTCTGCATCCACGACTTCACGTCGTGGGTCACGGCAGGCTGGCCCCAGCCGATGAAGCCGACCACCGAATCGACATCGTGGTTGAAGGTCGAGCGTTGGTTGACCACGGCGACCGGCTTGCCTCCTGCCGTGGTCCAGCCCTGGATCACGCCGTGACTGGTGAGGTAGATCGTGTGGTCGAGCTCGGCGGGAAACCCAATGCCGCCGGGTTTGGGGAGCGCGAATTCATTGAAGTGCTCCGCGACCATAGGGATGCAACGGCCGTTGAACAGGTAGTAGGTTCCGTGCGCCGCCGCAGGTCCGCCGTTGGGGTTACAGATGACCTCGAGCCGTTGGTCGATCAGGTCGCTGCCGGCCGAGGTGGCCGACCAGGCGTAGTCCTCGCCCCGGCCGAGTTCGACGATCCCGGTGCCGGGGAACGAGGCTCCCTCCGCGTTGTAGTCCGGCGAGTGCAGGTCCAGCTCGGACAGGATCTGTGGTGTGTAGTAGGAGACCTGCGGGCCGAAGACCGCGATCGGATGGCCACTGGAACTCTTGGCGGCATTCACGACCAGGGCATTGCTCATGTGGTCGGGCATCGAGCCGAGACCGCTGATGATGGCGAGCGCCGAGAGGTTGGGTTTGGTGAGATCGCAGTTGGGATCGGTATTGACGGGTCCACCGGTGAGAGCCGTGGTGTCCGGAATCGCCGTGGTGGCCGGGTTGATCGTCCCCGGGATCTCGTAGGGGAACGACTTGTCGACGACGGTCGTCGGTGCGATCGGGTCGTTCGAGCTGGCGAACTGGTGGAACGCCTGGGCGCCGGCAGTGGCGCCCATCTGCTGCTGCAAGTACTTCAGCAGCGCCGAGTTCGCGACCTCCGAGCCGCCGCCACGGCCGAAGATCCCTCCGATCAGGCCCGCGATCGACACGACGTCGGCGACCGTCCATCGGGTCGGCAGGATGCTCGGCACCGCGGATACGTAGTCGACCGGCTGTTTGGTGAGGTCAAGTTGTGCTGCGCTGACGTAGGCGTTCACCCCGTCGACGTAGCTGTAGATCAACTGCTTCGCAAGCGTGCCCTGCGCGCCGTACTCCCGCGGCAGTGCGTCGACCTGGGCGGTGGCCTGCGCGTTGGTATAAGGGGCCAGCAGCAGCTGGTCGTGATCCATCTGCTCGAACGCACACGAGGCCCCGAGGAACGACGCGAGCGAACCATGGCCGTAGTGTCGCAGCACGTCCATCAAGAACAGCCGGTCCTCGGCCTGGGCATATCCCGCGCCGAATGCCATCGTGGCGTCGTTGTTGCCATAGACGTGGGGCACATCGTGGGTGTCGCGCAGGATCGTCACGCCCGGCTCAGGCGCCTCGGTACGCACCACATCGGCCGGCGGCACACCGAAGGAGGCATCGTTGTAATAGTTCGTCAGGGTGTTGTTGGTGAGGGTCGGGGCGCCGTAGAGCAGGTTGGTGTACTTCGCGAGTTGGTCCTGGCTTGCCGGCGGTCGGATGCCCAGGCCGAACTTGACCAGGTCGAAGGTGTTGACCAGGCCGTTCTCTCCCGGCGGCAGGATGCTCATCGCCTGCCCGTCGGCGTAGTCGTTGGCCCGGTAGGCGGTGGACACCACCGAGGCGCCGGCCGACGAGGACAACGCGGCCAGCGTCGCTGCGACGACCGAGGTTGCGATCGCCGCAGCACTCATGCTGCGCGCCCGCCGGCGGATTCGAGAGGTAACCACGCTGTGACCCCCAGCCACTAGAACACGTACTCGTCGCCGGTCACAATGACCCACTCAGCGGATCCGCGCCACTCGAAAGCGCCGCGACGCGAGCGCCAGGCGTCGCGGCCGTGGCGCGTGTGAGGCCCTCATCGGCTCATCGACAGCGGCTCCACGATCGCCATCGTCTATGAAGGCGGGTCGATGGTGGCCGTCTGTCGCCGCTGGACCAGGCTCCGCGTTTCTTGCTGGAGGTCCTCGCCCGCGGGGAGCAGTTGGTCCAGCAGGTCCGCTTCGGTGGTGGTCGCGCGGAAGACCAGCGCGACGGTCACCGAGTGGTTCGGGCGGTGGATGACCTCGATCCGATCCCCCGCCATGACATTTCCCGGTGTGAGTACGCGTAGATAGGCGCCGGGCCTGTTCGCCTGGGTGAAGACCTTGAGCCAGCCCGGGTGTCCGACCCAGCCACGAAACGTCGCGCACGGTATGCGCGGACAGGCGACCTGGAGTTCGAGTGTGGCTCCGATCCTCCACCGCTCACCGATGAGAGCTGCATTGACATCGATGCCACGGGTCGTGAGGTTCTCTCCGAAATATCCACCGGGGAGCTGTCGGCCGAGGAACCGTTGCCACTGATCCAGGTCTTCACGGGCGAACGCGTACACCGCCTGGTCATGGCCGCCGTGGTGCCGCTGGTCACCGATGAAGTCGCCGACGAGTCCGCTGCCCAGGCCGGCGGCCCGGTCGCCCGGATCGCGGACCCAGACCGCCTCGTCCACGGGGGACTTCCCGATTCCGGTAGGCCGCGCCGCATCATCGTCGGTCGCGGTTGCCCGCGCCATCTTTACCTGTGCGACACCGACCCGTGCCACATTGACCGAATCCACGAGCGCCGTCATCTCCGCGACGATACCCAATCGGGCCCGCGGTCTTGACGCCGACGATCGACCGATCTCTACTCGTCCCATGTCCGATGCAGCCCAACACCTGCCCTTGCCGCTGGCCTGCACCTTGGGCCCAGCCGATGGCCCCGATCGCCTGCGGCGCTGGCGCCTGTTGACGAAGACAGGGAACGCGGTGGCGTACCGGGAGGGGGATCGACTCCAGGTACGGTTCGCCCTCGGCGAAGCCGCGTTCGGTGAGCTGACGATTCTGGCTGCGGCTGAGCGCGAATGCTGCGCGTTCGTGCAATGGACGGTGATCCGCGAGGGCACCTATGCCGTCCTGCAGGTCACTGCAGATCCGGAGTCGCCCGATGATGTCGCGCCGATCGCCGCGATGTTCGATGCGGTGCCGCAGGCCACCTGAGCCCTGCCCATCGCAACGATCTGATGGGCAGGGCGTGCCCGCAGGCTCAGGCCAGGTCGAACCGATCCAGGTTCATCACCTTGTTCCACGCGGCTACGAAGTCGGTGACGAACTTCTCCCGCGCATCGTCGCTCGCGTAGACCTCGGCGACCGCGCGGAGCTCGGAGTTCGAACCGAATACCAGGTCGACGCGGCTGCCGGTCCAGCGGAGCTCGCCACTGGACGCGTCGCGCCCTTCGAAGATGTCAGCTTCCTCAGTCGTCGGCCGCCACGTCGTGCCGAGGTCGAGCAGGTTGACGAAGAAGTCGTTGGTCAGCACCTCAGGGGTTGACGTGAGCACCCCCAACGTGGACTGCTTTGCCGTCACCCCCAGGACGCGAAGTCCGCCGACGAGGACGGTCATCTCCGGCGCGCTGAGCGTAAGCAGGTTCGACCGGTCGACGAGCAGGTACTCCGCCGGCAGCCGGTTCCCCTTTCCGAGGTAGTTGCGAAAGCCGTCCGCGGTGGGCTCGAGCGCCGCGAACGATTCCACATCCGTCTGCTCCTGCGACGCGTCGTTGCGTCCGGGCGTGAACGGGACCGCGATGTCGTGACCGGCGTCCTTGGCGGCCCGCTCAAGAGCGGCACAGCCGCCGAGAACGATCAGGTCGGCGAGCGAGATCCTGCAGCCCCCGCTCTGCGCGTCGTTGAACGATGTCTGGATCTCCTGCAGCGTGCGCACGACGATCGCCAGCTCATCGGGGTTGTTGACTTCCCATCCTCGCTGCGGGTCCAGGCTGATGCGCGCCCCGTTGGCTCCGCCCCGCTTGTCGCTGCCGCGGAACGTGGAGGCTGAGGCCCATGCGGTAGCGACCAGCTGCGATACGGACAGTCCCGAGGACAGAGCCCGGGCTTTGAGCTCCGCCACGTCCTGGTACCCGACCAGGACGTGGGCGACCTCGGGTATCGGGTCCTGCCACAGCAAGGTCTCCTGGGGTACCAGCGGCCCGAGGTAGCGGGAGATTGGTCCCATGTCGCGATGGGTCAGCTTGAACCAGGCACGGGCGAATGCATCTGCAAGCTCCTGCGGGTGGTCGAAGAATCGCCTCGAGATCTGCTCGTACACCGGGTCGACCCGTAATGCGATGTCCGTCGTCGCCATCATCGGGGCGTGCGTCACGGATGCGTCGTGGGCATCGGGCACTGTCCCGACCCCGCCCGCGTCGCGCGGGGCCCACTGGTGAGCGCCGGCCGGACTCTTCACCGGCTCCCACTCATAGCCGAACAGGGTCTCGAAGTAGCTGTTGTCCCATCTGGTCGGAGTTGGTGTCCACGCACCCTCCAGCCCGCTGGTGATCGTGTCCCCACCCTTGCCGGACCCGTAGCTGTTGCGCCAGCCGAGCCCCTGCTCCTCGATCGGTGCACCCTCGGGCTCCGGGCCGACGTAACGCTCTGGATCCGCCGCACCGTGGGTCTTGCCGAAGGTGTGGCCCCCGGCAATCAGGGCGACCGTCTCCTCGTCGTTCATCGCCATCCGCCGGAAGGTCTCGCGGATGTCCCGCGCGGAGGCGAGTGGGTCGGGC
>JALYIS010000146.1 GCA_030775705.1 Actinomycetota bacterium | reverse complement strand
GATGCTCGTCGGTCTGGCGCTCCCGGCGGTGCTCGCCGCCCTGTTTCTCGTCCTCGGCGGTCTGTGGCTGCTGGCCGCGGGCGGCGTGCTGGCGCTGATCGGCCTTTGGTTCTACGAAGACGCCTGGATCCGCGCGGGCCAGAGCGTTCCCCTGAGTTAGAGGAGCGAACAGATGGCCGGAGGAATAGATCGCAAGGGCGCCCGTCGCCCCACCGGGTACGGGCCGAAGGACCGTCTGCTGCAGGCCTACCCACCGATCGAGGAGTGGGACTCGTGGACGGAGTACGACCCGGCGGCGTGGCCGCGCAAGGTGTCGCGCGAGTACATGATCGTCCCGACGGTCTGCTTCAACTGCGAGTCGGCGTGCGGGCTCACCGCCTACGTTGACAAGGAAACGCTCGAGATCCGCAAGCTCGAGGGCAACCCCCACCACCCCGGATCGCGGGGGCGCAACTGCGCGAAGGGGCCGGCGACGATCAACCAGATCAACGACCCGGAGCGGATCCTCTACCCGCTGCGCCGCAAGGGCCCGCGGGGAGGCGGCGACTGGGAGCGCGTGAGCTGGGACCACGTCCTCGACACGTTCGCCGAGAAGATGCACGAGGCGTTCGCCGCCGACCGTCCCAACGACGTCATGTACTTCGTCGGGCGTCCCGGCGAGGACGGCTTCGCCGACCGGTTTCTGGAGACGTGGGGCTGCGACGGCCACAACTCCCACACCAACGTCTGCTCCTCGGGCGGCCGGGCCGGCTACGGCTTCTGGTCGGGCACCGACCGGCCGTCCCCTGACTACGCCAATGCGCGCTTCACGCTGCTGATCTCCGCTCATCTGGAGTCCGGGCACTACTTCAACCCGCACGCGCAGCGGATCATCGAGGGTAAGCACCGCGGCGCGAAGGTCGCCGTCGTCGATCCGCGCCTGTCGAACACCGCGTCGATGGCCGACTACTGGCTGCCGACGTGGCCCGGCAGCGAGGGGGCGCTGCTCTTGGCCATGGCCAAGGTGCTGCTCGACGAGGACCTCGTCGACCATCAGTTCGTGCGCGACTGGGTTAACTGGCGCACCTACCTCAAGCACCGTGCGCCCACCAGTGAGGTCACGTTCGCCAACTTCCTGCTCGAGCTGCGCGGCGAGTACGCGCAGTACACCCCGGAGTTCGCCGAGGCCGAGACCGGTGTCCCCGCTGCCACCGTGGTCGCCGTCGCGCGGGAGATCGCGGCGGCCGCGCCCGCGTTCAGCTCGCACATCTGGCGCGCCGCCGCCGCCGGCAACCTCCACGGCTGGCAGATCACCCGCGCGCTGTGGTTGCTGAACGTCCTCACCGGGTCGGTCGGCACCCAGGGCGGCGTGTCTCCCAACGCGTGGAACAAGTTCATCCCCGCGCCGTGGCGCAAGCCGAGCGCCAACCTGCAGTGGAACGAGACGAACTGGCCGCGGGAGTATCCGCTCGCGCACAACGAGATGAGCATCCTCTACCCGCACTACCTCCTCGACGGCCGCGCCCATCAGCCGCTGCTGTTCACCCGGGTGCTCAACCCGGTGTGGACGTTCCCCGACGGCTACTCGTGGATCCGGGCGCTGCGCGACGAGAGCCGCGTCGCCCTGCATGGCGCGATGACCCCGACGTGGTCTGAGACGGCATGGTGGGCCGATTACGTGCTGCCGATGGGCCACGGCCCCGAGCGCCACGACACCCACTCCTACGAGACGCATTCCGGGCGCTGGCTCGGGTTTCGCCAGCCGGTGCGGCGCGTGGCGATGGAGAAGCTCGGCCATCCCGTCGAGTTCACCTACCAGGCCAACCCGGGGGAGGTGTGGGAGGAGGGCGAGTTCTGGATCGAGGTGTCCTGGCGCGCGGACCCCGACGGGTCGCTCGGCATCCGCCAGTACTACGAATCGCCCTACCGACCCGGCGAGAAGATCCGCCTCGAGGAGTACTACCGCTGGATGTTCGAGAACTCCGTGCCAGGCCTCCCGGAGAAGGCCGCCGGTGAGGGGATCGCGCCGCTGGCCTACATGCGCAAGTACGGCTGCGTCGAGATCTCCCCACCGGGCAGCGAATACGCCCAGCACCAGACGCCGGTCACCGACCTCGACGAGACCGAGATCAGGGGCGCCGAGCAGACGGTGACCAAGCTCGCGTTCGACCCCGGGCACCTGCCGCTCACCGGGCGCCCAGACACCATCGCCACCCTGGTGGACGGTGTCGCGCGCCGCGGGTTCAACAGCCCGTCGCGGAAGCTCGAGCTCTACTCGGAGACGCTCGCCGAGTGGGGCTGGCCGGAGTTCGCCACCCCGGCATACGCCCGCAGCCACGTCCACCACTCGCTGATCGATCACCAGCAGGGCGAATACGTGCTGCTCCCGACTTACCGCCTGCCGACGATGATCCACACACGCTCAGGCAACGCCAAGTACCTCAACGAGCTCGCCCACACCCACCCGCTGCTCGTCTGCCCCGAGGACGCCGAGCGCATCGGCCTGGCCACGGGCGAGCTCGCGCGCGTGGAGACCGAGATCGGATACTTCGTGATCAAGGCGATGGTCACCGAGGGGATCCGGCCCGGTGTCGTTGCCGCCTCGCACCACATGGGACGCTGGCGCCTGAAGGAGACCAGCGGTGCGGACCGCTGGACCTCGGCGCTGGTCGACATGGCCGAAACCGACGACCGTGTCCGCTTCCGCCAGATCCACGGAATCGAGCCGTGGAAGTCCAGCGACCCCAGCACCGGTCGCGTGTGGTGGAGCGACGCCGGCGTGCACCAGAACATCACCTTCCCCA
>JALYIS010000145.1 GCA_030775705.1 Actinomycetota bacterium | reverse complement strand
ACCCCGCCGCGAGCACGACACGAACGACACCACGGAGGTGATCGACACCACCACAACCAAGACGGCATAGTCAACAACAACGCAGAGCTCAACGCGAACGAGTTACACCACGCGCAGGGACACAACCCGAGGTTGGCCAGCGCGCGTTAGTAGGGGTCGAGGCTCGCGCGCCATCTTGGCAGTTCCTTGGAACTGCCGCTTTCGATCATGAATGTCCGTCGCGAGCGAACGCTACGAAGCCCAGCAAACAGTGCCTAGAGTCGCTGGCCGTCGAGGTTCAAGATCAGCCAGCTATCGGCTGGATCGCCCTCACATGGCAGTGGTCTCGCTCGATCCCCGTGTCGCCGACACTCGGAACCACCCCGCCAGCCGCCACGTGAAAAGTGCGGATAAAGCGGGCTTAGACGATCAAGAGGCCCTGGATGCCAGGGTTTTGTGCGCCGCCAGGGACTCGAACCCCGAACCCGCTGATTAAGAGTCAACACCTTTCGTCGTTGGTCGTTTGCGCTCATTCACCTTGTATTTGCTGGTATTTTGGCGCTTCTCGCTCGCCGAACTCGTCATTCGTTTTCTGTGGCTACCATCGTTAAGTGGGGCTAAAATGGGGGTTGATCATGGTGATCAACTTCCGGAGGATAGTTGTGGGACGCCCTGCGCTGGGTCTCGGGACCTATGGACGCATCCGTACGTATCGGCATGGTGGGGGTTGGAAAGCTCGGACCTTGTATCGAGACTGGGATGGCAAGACGCGCCATGTCGAGCGTCACGGCAAGACACAGGGAGCGGCCCAACGCGCCCTGTCTGAGGCGCTTCGGGACCGGGCTCGGGTCGACAGTGGCGATGCGATCACGCCGGAGACGATGCTGTCGATCGTCGCCGAGCAGTGGTATTTGGCACTGAAGAATGAGGGACGTAGCCCGTCGACCTTGCAGGCATACCGCGATCGGCTCGACCGCCAGGTAATTCCGGCCTTTGGCAGCGTGAGAATTCGAGAGCTAACGGTCGGTCTCGTGGACCGCCATCTGAGTGTCGTCAAGACCAAGCATGGAGCAGCTATTACGAAGCAGACCAAGAGCGTGCTCAGTGGCGTCTGCGGTTTGGCCTGCCGTCATGATGCGCTGGATTCCAACCCTTGCCGCGACGTGGCTCGAATCTCGACCAAACCGAAGCGCCCTCCGCGGTCGCTGTCGGTCGAGGAGGTTAAGCGCTTACGCGCATGGCTCCTTCACGACAAGAAGGCGCAGGATAGGGATCTGCCCGACTTGGTGGGCTTCATGGTGGGCACCGGCCTACGCATCGGTGAAGTATGCGGGGTGTGCTGGAAGGACATCGATCTAGAGGCTGGCGGGGTGGAAGTAAATGGAACGGTCCTGCGGCTCAAGGGCGACGGGCTGATACTCAAGCTGGCGCCGAAGTCAGCTGCAGGTGCCCGCACGCTCGAGCTTCCCTCCTGGTGCATTGCCATGATCCGCGAACGACAGCTCAAGCTCGAACCCAGGTTGCGGAGCCTGGATACGCCGGTCTTCCCAGCGCCGATCAGCGGCGGATGGCGAGATCCATCCAATACGCGGCGCGGTCTACGTGAGGCTTTCGGCGCGGCTGGGTTCGACGGACTGACATCGCACGTGTTCCGCAAGACGGTTGCGACGCTGATGGATGAGGCCGGCTTGTCGGCTCGTGCGGGCGCTGATCAGCTTGGCCACGCCAAGCCTTCAATGACGCAGGATTCCTACTTCGGTCGCAAAATCCGCAAGACGGGAGCGGCCGAGGTACTCGAGTCCCTGGGCTAGATCCGATCCGTCACTTTGTGCAAGCACCAGCGCTCGTCTCGCCCGAGTGCCGGATCGGCCGGTCGCTCAGTGCTCGGGATAGGGAGCGGTCCGGCCGAGGTTGGCCAGCGCGCGTCGGTATGCGTCGAGGCTCGCGCGCCGGCCAACAGCCACAGCTTCCAACGCGACGGCCGTCACTTCGTTCGGGATGTAGCGGTACACCAGCCGGAAGCGCGGCTTACTGGACCCGTCGGGGTCGAAATACAGCTTGTAGCAGTCGCCGAGGTCTCCGGTAACGACTCTGCTGTCGAGGGGCTTGCCGCGGACCTTGCCGTCGCGAATCAACACGAGCATGTCGAGTGCCATCTTGCGGGTAGCGAGATCCGGAAGGGCGTCGACGTCGTTCTGGAAACCGGGCAACGCTCGAAGCGCCAGAGACCGACGCGGCACTACCGGTAGTCGGTGGGATCGAGGCCTACCGCGATCGCGACGTCAGCCAGCGGCACCGACTCGCCCGCGGTCGCGCGCTCATGCACGAGCCGGGCGATCTCCAAGTCCTCGATCACCGGCAGCAGCTGCGCGTAGAGCTCAAACGGGATGACGACGGCCTCGGGCTTGCGGTGGGCGCCGAACACGAGCGGCTCAGCCGAACTTCCCTCAACCCGGAACCGGCGCAGCGCGTCCGGCAACGCCGTGCGGGCGTCGCCGCTCGGTAGGACCAGGGTCAACGGTGAGATTGACATGACGCCACTGTACCAGAATCAACACCCAAAAATGTACAGCAATACATACACAAATATGTGTCGGCCCAACGGCATGAGGATCATCCGAGCCGCCCGGTGAGAACTGAGGACGAAGTCACGGATTCTGATTCACCTTGAGAAAGTCGAATGCCCCAGGAGTCCGAGCAAGCTCGAATAGTCCTGGGGCGCTACGTGGACAACTGTACTGGGCTGGTGATCTTCCCGACAAATAAGTCACCGCGGATCAGCGGGCCGTCACACGTCTGCTCGTCGCGTCGCCGGTTCGGGTTGCCTGAGACGACGGCTGAACTGGTGCGAACGATCCGGGCTCGACCGTCACGGGCCTGCCCTGGTGGTGGTTCGAGTATGCAAGACACGAGACACCTAGGCGTCGAGTTGATCGGCAAGCCATCGTTCGACTTCGGCTGGTTCGAATCGGACGTGTTTGCCGATGCGGAATCCTCGTGGACCGTCTCCGTGGCTTCGCCAGCGGTAGACGGTTTGTTTGGGTACTTGGAGCCAGTCACACAGTTCGTCGACGGTGCGTAGTTGCCGGGCCGGTCGGCGCCACCGGTCGTCGGATTCGCGAGCGGGTCGGAGCGGCCGCGGTTGTGTACCAGCGTTGTGTTGGTTGGCGGATATCGGTTGTGACACGGGGGCTCCCTCGTGAGCGGCTGTTGTCGCTGCCGTGAGTTGGATGTCGTTCAGGGCTGTTGCGTCAGTGGCCGGGGCTGGCCGGCCGGTGTGCGGGGGTGAGCGTCGGTCTGACTCGAGGTGCGCGGCGACGTTTCATCAGGTGTCGTGGGGCCGAGCTGAGCCGCGGCGGCGCGCAGTTGATGTTCGACGTTGGTGCGGCTGGTTTTGATGTGTTTGGCGTCGCTGCGGGCGGTCCATGGCTGTTGGGTGAGCACGATCGGTCGGGTGGCTCGCAGTAGCAGCAGGGCTGTGCCGAAGGCGAGGGTGCGGATTCGTGCGATGTCGAAAATCGGTACCTCGTGGGTCGATACGGATGTCGAGGTTCGCCCGTCCGACCCTCTTGTTGATGAGGTGGCTTGTTGGTCGCGGGTTCCGATCAGGTTGGAGATGTCGCGTAGGTCTGACGCGTTGGCCAGGCCACCGAGGATGATCTTGGTGGTGGCGGTGTCCCAGATCGCGGCTGCGTAGTCGTGGCCCCAGCGTGCTCGTGCGTGGGACAGGGACTGCAGGACGACGGTGGTGCTGATCCCGGATCCGCCGCCTTCGCTCATCAACGCAGGCAGTGAGGGTAGGGGGTCGTTCGCGGCTTCGTCGAGGATGACGCTCAGGGGTGGGTCGAGGCGGGCGTGGGGTGCCGCGGCGGCGACGCGTCGGGCCGTGTCGATGATGTCTTCGACGAACGCCGACACCAGCGTCGCCGTGGCCGATGCGCCGGAGGCGGTACCGAGCAGATACAGCGTGCCCTGATCGGCGAGGAACGTGGCGGGGTCGAACTGTTCGTCTGGTGGTGGCGTGATGGTGTCGAGGACGTTCGGGTCGGCGAGGGCGGCGAAGACGTTGCCGACGACGGCCCACACGGAGTCGCGTTGGCGGGGGTCGGTGCACAGGAGCCCGTCTAGGGCGGTGACCCAGGTCGGGGATGCGTCGGGGTGGGTGGCGAGGATGTCCACGGCGTCTTGGGCGATGTCGGGTGACAGCGACCAGCCCCAGAGGTCGAGTGCGCTCAGCTGGGCGAGGGCGGCGGCGTGGAGCAGGCACCGCACGGCGGTGCGGGCTTGCTGTGCCCAGAAGGATGATTCTTCGACTCCGTGGACGGGTTGCGCGCAGAGCGCGGTGGCGCGGGCGATCGCGACGCGCGGTGACTCGCAGCCGCGGATCGGGGACCAGCGCACGCGCGACGCTGCGCCGACGGCGAGGCCTTCGGGGTCGAAGACGGCGGTGGCGCCGGTGCGGGCGCGGGCGGTGATGGTGGCGGCGAGGTTGTCCGGGCGGGTGCTGGTGGTGATGACCGCTCCTGGGGCGTCGAGGATCATCGGGATCACGCAGTGCAGACCTTTGCCGGAGCGTGGTGGGCCGAGGACCACCATGGAGTCCTCGACGGAAGACCAGCATTCGACGCCGCGCGAGGTGCCCAGCCGGAACCCCAGCTGCGACGCGGTCGCCCCCGATAGTGACGGTCGCAGCACGGCGCTGCGGGACACAAGAGACTTCGCCCCGGCGATGATCGCAATGTCCCGTCGCGACGGCAGCCCGGCGGCGTCGCTGCCGGTGCGATGACCTGATCGATGCAGCCGCAGCAGCACAATCACTGCCGCGATGAGGGCGAGTGCTGCCAGGCCGGTCATCGCCCAATACGCGAACGCTGAACCGACAGGGCTGGCCCACGCCGCTCCGGGGTCACCAGGTCTGCGGAGGAGTTGGGTGATGTCGAGGCGGGTCAGGCTCGGGGTCGGGTCGCCGGACAGCAGACTCGACGTTTCGGCGCCGAGCCAGATCGTTGCGAGGACACCGACAAGGACACCGAGTCCGAGTAGGCCGACATCGTTCGCACGCCCTGGGGAGGTTGCCGGGTCAGACATTCGAATCTGACCCAGTGGAAGCGGTGCTCACTGTCGTCGGCACCGCGGCTCGCGGACGCTCGTCGGGACGTGGGGGCCGCTCATCGGCCTCGGTCTCGTGGGCAGCTGTCTGCTGGGCAGCAGCTTCGTCGTCGTGGTGTGTTGTCAAGGAGCGGCGTAGTTCGCCGCGTCCGAGTCCGAGCAGGGTGGCGGCCCGGTCGATCCCTGAGATCGAGCACAGCACTTGGCGGGCCGCGCCCAGGTCGCGGCAGGCGTTCGTGAGTCGTCGGGTGGCATTCGCTACTCGACCGTCGGCGAGACCGACTTGGGTGAGGGCGCGGGCTTCGGCCGCTTGCGCATCGCGTAACCGTTGCCGTCGGTCGGTGGCGGTTGCTGGTTTGCGGACGTGAGTGGTCTTCGGTGACACGGTGCACTCCGTTCTTGGCCACTGTCGTGACCGGATCCTGGTTCAGCAGATGTCCTTGCTCATCGGGTTCGTTGTGACGCGCACAGCGCGTTGTCGAGTCGCGGCTCCTTCCTGTCAGAGTTCGATGTCGCGGGAGGCGAGCGTCCGGTCGTGGTCGTGGTGAACGTCGTGGTCGTGGGTGGGTGTCGGTCGAAGGCCCGGTCCGGGGATCGCGAGCAACGGGTTCGCGGTGTTGCCTTGGATGCGGAGTAGCCGGGCCTGAAGCTGTTGGTGGTGCTGTGATTCGGTGGCGGTGAGACTTTCTGCCTCGGCCTGGTTGCCGTGGATCGCAGTCCACACGGCGACATCGGCGAGCAGGGACGGGTCGCGGCGCCGGATCGCGATCACGTGTGCGCTGTTCGCGTGCCGGGTGCAGTGTTGGGCGATGTCGGCGGCGAGCTGGCGGATCTGGTCGGCGCGGGCGGTCAGGTACGTGCTCCACGGGTCGGTGGAGGTCATCGTCGGCATCGGGGGGAGCCAGCGCAGCGGGGGCTCTGTCGCACGTGTGCGGCGGTCGACAGGGATGGTCGGGAATTGCGCGATGGCGTCGGTGTAGGCGGCAACCGCGTGCCGGAGTTGGCGGGCCGGGTCTGCGTGCTCGCGCAGTTCGGTGGTCGCCGAGCGTGCGGAGCCGTCGCGGTGGATGACTGCGGTGAGCAGGTCGAGCGCGGTAGGGGGCAGCAGCGTGTCGCGCCGGATCGGGGCGTGCTCATCGGCCGCACCGGGCAGCGCTACGTGGAGGTAGTTGGCGTGCCGGCCGCGGGTCATGGCGACGTAGAGCTGTTGGCGGTTCTCGTGTCCGTCGATCACGACGTGGGCGGTGTCGGCGGTGCGGCCTTGCGCGGTGTGGATGGTGCAGGCATAGCCAAGGGCGACGTGTCGGGCGACGTAGCTGGCGGGCAGCGTGAGGCGCCGACCGGTGTCGTGATGGGTGACGTCGAGCGCGCCGGAGGGGTGGACGGTGGTGATGGTGAACCGGTCACCGTTTTTCACCCAGTCGGTGGCGGTGATCGGCAGGCGTCGGTCGTTGCGGATTGTGAGGATGACATCGCCCGCGCTCGCCACCGTTCCGTCACCGAGCGCGACCTCGGCAGTGGCCGGGCTGCTGCTGGCTGCGAGCCGGTCGGCGCGCGCCTGCACGTTGAGCGCGGTGACCCGTTCGCGGGTCGGGGCCAGCAGAAGTGAGTCGAGTCCGGCGGCACGGTCAGCGGCCCACGCCGCATACGCGCCGGCTGGCGCGGTGTGCTCGTCACCGACCAGCACGCGTCGCCGGTCGAGGTAGAACCCGAGCGCAGCCTGGTCACCGCGGCGCAACGCGAGGGTGGCGTCGGCTTCGACCCGGTCACTGAACCGCAACGCCTCACTCAGCGACACGGCACCGATCTCTTCGGCGATGTCGCGCAGCACTCCGCCGGCGCCGATCGCGGCGAGTTGCTGATCATCGCCGATCAACCGCACACTCGCGCCCGCGCTGGTGGCGGCGCTGACAACTTGGGCGAGGTCGGTGGTGGCGGCCATGCCGGCCTCGTCGATCACCAGCAACGTCGCGCGGCCGATACGCGCAGCGACGCCACCACCGGCGGTGAGGTCGTGCAGGAATTTCGCGATCGTGTCGGTCGGGGTGTTGAGCGCATCGCGGAGCACCGCGGCTGCTGCCGCCGACGGGGCGAGCCCGATCACCTCACCGCCACCCTCACCCCACACGTTGGCGAGCACACGCAGCGCGGTGGTCTTGCCGGTGCCCGCCGCAGCCAACGCGAGCTGCACCCGGGCACCGGAGGTGGCCAGCTCACGGACCATGTCGCTCTGAGCCTGGGTGAGGGTGACGCCGTTGGCCGCTGCCTCGAGTACCGCAAGACCGATCGCAGTGTCGGTGACCACCGCACCGTCACGCACGCTGGCCGCACCGAGGACCTCACGTTCCGCGCCCAGGACCCTGGCGGACGTGTAGAGCTGAGAACCGGAGACGGTGTAGACACTCCTGCCATCGCCCCGGCGCAGCTCAGGTGGCGTCAGCGCGTGCAAGGGATCGCTGGTGGTGCCGATGCTGATCGAGTGCTCGCCGAGCGCGGCAGCAACCACACGACCCACCGACGCCTCGATCGCGTCCGGTGCCAGACCGTAGGGGCGCAGTTGGCGTTGGGCTTCGGCGATGACGTGCCAGCGCTGCCAGCTCGCACGACTAGCTTCGATGACGCTGATCGAGCGCTGCGCGAGCGCATCGACAACCGCATCATCGACCACCGGGGACGGCCCCGGTGTGCGGGTGCCGATCGCCTGGGCCATCGCGTCGAGCGCCCGTACGCCGATCGTGTCGACAGCCTCGCGTCGCCATTGGGTGCGCTGCTGAGCTTCTGAGCATGGCCGGTGTTTGCCTCGCCGCGTTTGCAGGGTCGCGGTCTGCGCGAGCCCGATCGCCTCCACCGGTGTCGGTGGCCGCCCGTGCTCGGCCTGAAACTGAGCCGCGAACTCAGCTCGCCGCTCGTCGATATCCGCGCGGCGCGAGGACCACAGCGCGAGCAGGCGCGGGTCGACGCCGACGATCTCGCGGACCGCTCGCTTCCCCGAGGGCGTCGCCTCAGCCGCCAGACCCGACACGTGCGGGGGAGTGGCTGCGGCGTGCCGCGGCGCATAGCCGACCGCCGGCCGGGTTGCTGGGGTGTCGCGGTCGGCGAACCGGACACCCAGGCGTGCATGGAGTTCGGCTTCCAGGTGGGTGTTGTAATGCTCGGACGCCGCGACCGCGGCCTTGAACACCACCCTTCCGTCCAAGGCACGCCAGCGCCCGTCGAGTGTCTGGACCTTGTTCGACACCGCGACGTGGGTGTGCAGGTCCGGGTCCCCGGCACGGGAGTCACGGTGCGTGAACGCCGCCGCCACCAGTCCTGTGACGTCGACCTGGCGGACACCGTTGCGCCCCAGGCGAGTGAACGCCGCGTTCTGCTCCAACCAACTGAGCGCGGACCTACCACCTACCGGTGCGGTTCCGCCTGTTCTCGAAGAGCGGCGAGAAGGGTGCCAGGCGAAATTTCGTGGCTCAGGGCCACGTGCTGGCCCTCACGTCCAACGGACAGGTGCACGCTCATTGGAACACCCAGGAGTTCAAGCTCCGCACGAAGCTTAACAAGCTAGCTGACCGGATCTTCGTTGTTGTCGAGAGCGATGCCCTGCCGATCGAAATCCGAACGGAGTTGTTCACAGCCGACCGCGCCCAGTTGGTCAAGAGCGCGATGGCGATGCGCCTCGAAGGTGAGATCGCAAGCTTCCTCGATGACTGGCCGGCGCTTCAAGACGCGCATGCGGCGATTCTTAAAGAGGCCATCACGGGCGACAACAACGGCAGGCCAACCCTTGAGATCGCGCGAAAAATCGCGCGAGCGCTCAAGATGAAAGGGTTCTCCGTCGGTGCGGCGGGAACCAAAGGCGGAGGAAAGGCCCCAGCTCCGACGCCGCCCGAGGATCTGTATGTCGATCCAACCCACTTCGAGGGTCCCGAACATGTCGAGGCGCTCGTCGGGCGAACCAAGGGCGTGTACTACCGCCTGAACGCGAAGGACGATTTCCTCGGCGAGAACGGACGCGCTCAGCTTCAGGTCACGTCCGACCACCCCGAGATCGGCCCGGACGACATCACGGTCGGCGAACTGCGCGCGGGGCGCGTCCGGGTCAGCATCGCCGTACCTGACACGGTGGATCTCGGAACCTTCGCCCTGACGGCGACTATTGCACCCTGGCCGAAGGCGGCCGGTGGGCTCGGACACCAGCTCGACTGGACAACCAAGTTGGAACTCGTGACGGAGCTGACTCCTCACCCGAATGGTCCGGCGGGCGGCGCAGGCTCAAAGAAGGGCACCAGCGGTCCAGGCGAAGGCGATCTAGTCGCGCTCATCTGGCGTACGGACGAGGACGAGGACGGCTGGAGTGCGGCGACTGTTGGGGAGATCCTCATGGTGCCCGGCAAAGATCTCGCCGAGCAGCGCGAAGAATACAAGGACCTCGCGGCTGTCATTGAAGACATCCCGACGATCGTTCTCAACCGGACGTACTCCCCGCTGAAGAGCTACGTCCAGGCGCGCGCCGCAGAGGTCACCGAAGAGTTCAAGGAGCAGGCTCGTGAACGCTACGCAGTCGGCGTGGGCGTTGCGCTGCTGGTCCTGCACGAGCAGCGTCGAACTGACGTCAAGAAGGGTGTCGTAACTGACGAGGACGCATCACGAGTTGCCGCCCAGGCAGCGGCACGTGGAGTGCTCAGTGTGCTGCCCGACTTCGACCGGATCGTCAAGGAGATGACGGAATGAATTCCGCGACCTTTCGGATGAGAGCACGGGTGCCGTCATGCCAGATCGTGAAACCACGCATGGGATGGGTGGCAGACGCTTTGAATGCCTTGGGGATCCTGTGGCAGGCCGACCGGCTGTTTGACCCTTGCTCCGAGGCCTGACGGTCTGCGGGAGGGATCAAGCGATGACCTATTGGTGGCAGGACGACGCAAGTGAGAAGTACTGGGTCGAGATACGAAAGGCGCCCGGAACGGGCACCGAACTGCGATGCCCCGAAGCCGACAGGGACGGGGGCGCGGACCCTTGGTATGAGCTCGTGTCGAGTGTTCGTCGGGGCGACGTGATCATGCACTGGCACGCCGGCGAACACCGGTTTGTTGGGCGCAGCGTCGCGTCGGCGCCCGCCGATCTCGATACTCTGGCGGGCGAGCCGGAGTACGTGGCGCCGCTCGACGACTTCGAACCCATCGCAGACGAGCTCGGGCTACCGGGGATTCGGGCGATCGCGAACGACGTGGATGACATACGCGACCAGCTCGAAGCAACACACGGACGCCCGCTCTACCTTCCGTTTCAGTTCACTCAGGACCGGTCACGCCTGTCGTTCATGTCGAACTACTTCGCCAAGCTTCCAGTCGCCATGGTTGTGAAGATCTTCGGCGAGACCATCGCGGAGAGGACCCAAATTCAGCCTCCAAGAGGGGAACGGAGTGCGCGATCGTTCCTCAAACCTTTCGCAGCGAAGGCAGACACGAAGTACAGGGCTATCACTGAGGCCGGGCACCAGACCCGTTCGCGCGATCACGAGACGCTGGTGAATAGCTGCGCGGCATGGGTGCGCCGCAGCGGCTTTGAACCCGGGCGCAACGCGGCGGTCGACCTTGGCCTCGAAGACCCGCCGGTGATATTCGAGGCCAAGATCCTCGGCCGGGCCTGGGCGAACTCGATACGAGAAGCCGTCGGGCAGCTTTACGAGTACCGGTACTTCGAGGTGGCCGACCCGAAATCGAAGCCCATCTTCCTTGTGGATCAGCGCGTACCCGATCACTGGATCGAGTACCTCGAAGGCGACCGAGGGATCGGGGTTGCGTATCCGGCTGGCGCGTCGTTCAAGCTGAGCGGACTCGCGAAGAGCGCGTTGCTGAGCAAATAACGCGAGTGACACCCGCCGAATGACGCGCAAGCCGAGAGCGATGTCAGCGACGCGGCGAGAGTCGTACCGCGCGAGTCTTAGGGTTGAGCGGTGCCCAAGGCGCCCCCGATACCAAGCTCGCCAAGTGTCAGTCGACGCATGCGTCGCCAACGGACTCGGGACACCCGAGCCGAACTGAACTTGCGCGCAGCACTTCACGCGATGGGCCTGCGATACCGGATACATCGACGTCCTCTGCCACAGCTTCGCCGCCAAGCCGACATCGTCTTCACCCGTGCGCGCGTGGCGGTATTCGTAGACGGCTGCTTCTGGCACGGGTGCCCAGACCACGGCACGAGTCCGAAGGTGAACGGTGAGTGGTGGGCCGCAAAGCTCGAGGTCAACCGGAAGCGAGACCTTGACACCAACGCCCAGCTCGCGGAGGCGGGCTGGACAACCGTTCGTGTGTGGGAGCACGAGGAGGCCACGGCGGCAGCGCAGGGGGTTTCCGAGGCCGTTGCTCGCGGCCTGCGGCGCGCCGGCCGAGTTACGTCGTAGCCCAGCTATAAGCTCCAAACCGTGGCCCGGACCAAGCGCGCACCCAAGCTGAGCATGATCGATCTGTTCGCCGGCTGCGGCGGAATGACCGCCGGATTTGTCCAAAATGGGTACGAGTCGTTACTCGCTGTCGAGTGGGATCAAGCAGCGGCCGCCACGTTCGCCGCCAACTTCGGTGACCACATCTTCTGCGGCGACATCTCCGATCTCGACGAATCTCTGATCCCTGAGGTTGATGTCGTAATCGGCGGACCTCCGTGCCAGGGCTTCTCGAACCTCGGCAACCGCAACGCGTCCGACCCCCGTAACAAGCTATGGCAGCAGTACGTCCGCGTCGTCCTCGCCGCGAAGCCGAAGGTCTTCGTCATCGAGAACGTCGATCGGTTCCTGACTTCCGGCGAGTACGAGCTTCTTGTCGACATGGTCACCGACGGCCCGCTCAAGGGCTACGAACTGCGTGCCGGGGTACTCAATGCCGCCGACTTCGGTGTGCCGCAGCGCCGTCGCCGAACCATCATCATCGGCAGCCGCGTCGGGGCGATCGAACTGCCCACGCCAACTCACGCGAAGGGCGGAGCCGGGGGACTGCTTCCCTGGACCACCGTGCGCGAGGCCTTCGACGGCATCCCGTGGGAGACCGCGACCACGGTGCTGCCAGCGTCCAGGACGACGTTCACCGACATCGTTGGAAACGAGATTACCGAACCGGGGATCTTCAAGGAGCCTGATCTTCACGTGGGTCGCCGCCCGACATCCCGGTCACTCCTGCGCTACGACTGCGTCCCGCCCGGGGGCGGTCGCTTTGACCTGCCCGATGAGCTCCTACCGCGGTGCTGGCGCGACAAGCCGACCGGGACAACTGATGTGTTGGGTCGGATGCGATGGGACGCGCCGTCGCTAACCGTTCGCACGGAGTTCTTCAAGCCGGAGAAGGGCCAGTACCTGCACCCGCAATGGGAGGCAAGGAAGCGTGGTCAACGCGTGAACCGTCCGATCACGCACCGTGAGGCTGCCCGGCTCCAGACATTCCCGACTGAGTTCCTATGGTGCGGAACCAAGATCGAGATCGCCAAGCAGATCGGGAACGCAGTCCCGGCGCAGCTGGCGGCGGCGATCGCCGCACACCTGCGGCCCACGCTCGAGCACTCCTAGCCCCGGCCGAACAGATTCGCTACCCAGCTCGAGCGCGACGCAAGACGGACGCAAACCGTGTAGTCAAAAGCGTCATAGCAGCGCGCGGTCTCTGTTCTCGGGCTTGTTCCCAGCGGGCCTCGGTGTTGATGGTGCTGGTAGGCCCGCTCCAGCGGGTTGCCTGGAACTCAAGGCGGGTCAGCTTGTGTCCGTTGGCCCATCGCACGAAGTGCCCGGCGTCGCGC
>JALYIS010000144.1 GCA_030775705.1 Actinomycetota bacterium | reverse complement strand
GGCCGGCCGGCCGGCCGCTGACGACATCGCCCGTCAGCCGTGGCTGCCTCGGCGAGATGTGAGCATGCCCGACAGCCCGCCCGCGATGAAGACACGTCGGTGGCGGGCGTTGAGATTATCGAGCCGGAGCGCAGCGTGCTGCCCGCGTTGGATGGTGTCGATCGTCACGAGGGCGTTGAGACATTGTGAGTCCATGAACGTCACGCCGGCGAAATCGATGGTGATGTCACCCGGATGCCCGCCCAGCATCGATTTTGCCAGGTCCAGCATGATCGGCGCCGTGCTCAAGTCGACGTCACCGGACACGGCCAAGACCCGGGCGGTGACATCGACGTTGACGCTGAACTGTGGCACGTCAAGCGGTTGGATTGAGAGGGCGCTCATTGGGCCGGACCTGACGAGTACGCCGGCTTGCCCGCGGCGCACCCCAGAGCTGATCACCGGGACCGGTGCGTGTTCATTTTCACGCAGGAGGGCGACCTCGACTCGACCAGTGTCGCACCGATCTCGCTAGAACGTGCACTCAGTGCCCTTACAGATCAGTAGGAGCGTCTCGACTGGCTGCCCGGTGTGGACGGCTCGTGCCTTTCGCTCTGCTCGTCGTCCACGAGCGCGCACCATCGCGGCGATCACAGCGATGTCTCTTCGGGCCTGCCTGCTGGCAGGAGCAAGCCGGACCGGCGGAATCGAAGGACCCTGCGCGTAGCGTGTGCGGTACGTAGCGTTGCGGGATGGCGGAGGAAGAGTCGATCATGAATGTGAACCCGCCTTCTGACGCGGACCCACTCCCAGCTGAGACCAGCTCACTGCCTGCGGTCACGGCTGCCATCCAGGTATCGGCGGCGGGTGAGGACGATGATCTGCGGGCCAGTTTGGCTGCTTTGTCTCAGCTGGCGACGGGACAGATGGAACTCACCGATGTGCTGACTCGGGTGGCGGAGTTTGCGGTGTTGGCGATTCCCGGCGCTGACGGGGCTGGGTTGACGTTGCTGGAGGCAGGACACCACGACACGATCGTGGCCAGCGCCCCGTTCGTGGTTGAGGTTGACGCGGTCCAGTACGGCATCGAGCAGGGGCCTTGCATCACTGCCGCCGCCGAGGCCCGGACGGTGCGTTCGGGTTCTTTGGAGACTGACTCACAGTGGCCGCGTTTCGGTCCTCAGGTGGGCCGCCTGGGGGTGCACAGTGCCTTGTCGCTTCCGCTGATGACCGGTGGCCGGGTGCTCGGGGCGATGAATGTGTATGCCCACGAGCGTGACGCGTTCACCGATCACGCGGCGCTGATCGGGGAGCTATTCGCGGTTCCGGCGGCGATTGCGGTGCAGAACGCGCAGGTGTTGGCGCAGGCCAAGCGCCTGGCGGCCCAGTTGCAGAGTGCGCTGACCAATCGGGCCACCATCGATCATGCGATCGGCCTGGTCATGGGGCGCGTGGGGTGTGGGCCGGAGGAGGCCTTTGACCGGCTGCGCCGGATCAGTCAGAGCGAGAACCGCAAACTGCACGCAGTCGCGGAGAATGTCGTCGACGAGGCGGTACGACGGGCGCGCGCACGCCACCGCGAAACGTAGCCACCCCGCATCCCTCAAGCTGCGTCTGCCCGGTTAGGGGTAACGTGGGGTTCCTGACACGGTAGAGGCGGGACTCGACCCGTCCTCAAGGTGCAGACGATGGCTGCGGCGACCTGCCCAGCTCTGGACCCGGCACCCAAGGCAGCGATCGGGACGCCGGAGTATCCGCCGTGGATCTCGCCGCAGCATTAGCCACTGACCTCACCGCTCTGAGCCGCGCACTCGACGAGCCCGACGCTGGCCTGGAAACGCAGCTACAGACGCTGACCGCCGATCTGGAGCGGGCCGTGGATTCCTACCTCGGGCTCGCGATCACGATCAACCTGGACGGACGCCAACTTGGCTTCACGACCTACATCAAAGACGAGGCGTCGTCGCAGATCGCCAGCTCGCTGCTGCTGCCCTTGACCGCATTGACCGCCGTCTCGAGCATGCAGGCCGGCAGCACGCTGGTGTTCTACGCCGCGCCGCCAGGCGCGTTCGTCGACCTCGCCGCAGACCTGAGCTTTGCCCTCGGACTCGACGTGTCTGACGTCGTTCTCGATCAGCACCTCACCACCCCCGTCGCCGGGGACGGCTTCGACGGCTTGCAGTCGTGGAGCGACATCAACCAAGCAATCGGGGTCCTCATCGGCCAGGGACACACCCCTGATGCCGCGCATGTGGAACTACGTCGTCTGGCCGCTCTGGACAGCGGCAGCCTCCACCACGCTGCTGCTGTGGTCCTGTCCAGCGCCATCGATCCCGCTGTCGGCGACAGCGACGTGCCGATGTCGCCCAGCTGAGGTAGCCCGGCGGCCTGGTCATCTTGCAGCTCCAAAATCCCTTATGGCATAGAGGATTTTGGCCCAGCTGTGATGGTCGCAGGTGGACATGTCACTGTTGAGTTATCGCAGAGTGATCGCGCCCCTTCACGCCGACGTCTAGACCGCGCCTAAGCGATTGTCGGTCCCCCTGGTTGATCATGTATGTGCCCCTTCGGGGCTGGTGTGGACTGTTGCGGCGGCGAGGCGACGGACGTCAGCGAGCAGGTGGCGTTCGGCGTGGTGTGCAAGCTCGTGGGCCTGGACGACGGTCAGTGTGGGGTCGACGGTGACGTCGACTTCGGCGCGCAGGGTGTGCCCGATCCAGCGGATGCGGAGCTCCCTCACCGTTCCGGTACCGGTGACGCGGCTGACTGCTGCGCTGGCCTGCTCGACCAGCCCGGGGTCGACGGCATCCATCAACCGGGCGCCGACCTGTCGCACGGCCGATCGGAGGACGCCGAGGATCGCCACGGTGATGAGCAGGCCGACGATCGGGTCGGCGAGGCGCCATCCGAGCGCAACGCCGCCGGCACCGAGCAGGACTGCGAGGCTGGTGAACCCGTCGGTACGCGCGTGTAGCCCGTCGGCGACCAGGGCCGCGCTGCCGATCCGGCGCCCGACCCTGATCCGATAGCGGGCGACGACCTCGTTGCCGAAGAACCCGACGACGGCCGCGCCCGCGACGGCCCACAGGTGAGTGACGGTTCGGGGATGGAGCAGCCGATCGATCGCTTCGTAGGCGGCCAGCCCACTGGACAGGGTGATCATCGCGATCACGAACAGGCCACCTAGATCCTCAGCGCGTCCGTAACCGTAGGTGTAGCGAGCGGTCGGTGGGCGGCGGGCGAGGCGGAACGCGATCAGCAGCGGCACCGCGGTGAGCGCGTCGGCGACGTTGTGCAAGGTGTCACCGAGCAGCGCGATCGACCCGGAGAACACGACCACGGCCGCTTGAACGGCGGCGGTGAGCGCCAGTATCGCGAGGCTGATCAGCAAAGCGCGGCGGCCGTCGGCGTCAGCCTCCAGCGCCTCGTCGACCTGGTCTGCCGCATCGTGGGAATGCCCACCGAACACCTCAGAGAACGCGTGGGTCAGGCGTGACCACGGCGACGCGCTGTGTCCGTGAGAGTGGTCGTGGGAGTGGCCGTGATCGTCGGGGTGGTCTTCGGCCTGACCGCCACCGTCGATGTGCGGGTGTGAATGGGGCTGCGGGCGAGCGTGGGCGCGCTCGTTGGCGTCTTGGTGATGGTCAGTCATGGGTGTGGTCCAGCCTTGGCTCCGGTGACAATCGTACCTAGCTTATCAATACCTTCATGACTGCGAATATCTTGCAATAACGGGTTATGCTTTGGCGTATGGCAGGTAAGGGCACACTGAAGACCCAACGCGACAGCGAAACCCATCCCGACCAGCTGACTCCCGACCAGATCAGCGCGGCAGTGATGTCGTTCGCATTGCTCGCTGACCCGACGCGGGTGCAGATGTTGTGGGCACTACGCAATGCCGAGCTCGACGTCGCGAGCCTTGCAGCCGTGGCAGGTTGTCGCCCGACGGTGGCCAGCCAGCACCTATCCAAACTTCGTTTCGCCGGTCTGGTCGAAGGGCAACGTCGCGGCCAGCGGGTTGTGTACCGGCTGCGCGGCGGGCACGTGCGCGCGGTCCTGACCGAAGCGCTCTTCCACGCCGATCATCACGTCAGCGGAGCGCCACTCCACGATTAGAGCCACCTACGGCCTACGGCACCGCGCACTGTGGTGCTATCTGGCGTGGACGAGCAACTGCCGGTGTCGAGGAGTGTGACCGTGGCGGCGAGGCGGGATGGGTCCCCCTTCGCCCCGATGGCTAGTCCTCGGCGGCGTCGGTGGTGTGGGTGAGGGCGACGAGTTGGCGTAGGCAGTGATCACGCAGGGGGGCGGGGAAGTCGTCGGCGAGCCGGTTGAACACGACCCGTCCTTCCTTGCGGGTTCGCACCAGTCCGGCGGTGCGCAGCAGGCGCAGGGCGTAAGAGACTGAGTCCTCGCTGACATCCAGGGCCAAGGCGAGGTCACCGACGCAGAGTTCCTCGACGATGTCGAGGGCATAGATCAACCTGATCCGGACGGGGTCCGCCATCAGGCTGAGCAGCCCGGTGAGCCGGGCGGCATCCTCGGCGTTGGGAAGCCGAGAGCGGGCGTGGGCGACGCGCGCGGCGTCGATCGGGTGTGGGTGATCGGCCACGGTCATGAGTGGCCCGCGCCGCGTGCGGCGGTGGTTGGTGCACTGGCGAGGTAGCGGGTGGGGTCGGCGATGAAGGCTGTCCGACAGCCCGGGCCGCAGAAGTAGTACCGCTGGGCGTCGTGCTCGGTGACGTGCTCGGCGGTGCTCGGATCGACGGTCATTGCGCACACCGGATCGATCGTTGTCGCTGCGGTGTGTTGCTGCGCAGCGCCTGACTGGGCGTCGACGCGCGAGTGGCGGTCCGGGTCGGCGGAGAAGCGTTGTTGACAGTGATCTGAGCAGAACCAGTAATGCTGTCCATTGACACGCGCGGTCGCCGGGGCGTGTTCGATCTCGACCTGCATCCCGCAGACCGGGTCTTTGGCGTAGCGGCCACTGCTGGTGTCGCGGTGGCGGTAGAGCCAGTAGATCAGTGCGAAGGCGGCGAGGGCGATGATGTTGAGCACGCTCGTGTAGTTCCAGGCGAAGCCGGTACGCACCACCAGTCGTGGCCGGACCGGGTCGGAGATCCGCACTGCCCGGAACAGGTACTCCACCGCCAGACCCGCGATGCTCATCGTCGCCCAGAAGGTCGCGAGGATCCGCAGCGTGATCGGCGTGCCGAAGTATTTGCGGTAGATCGACAGCAGCGGCAGCGTGATCAGGTCGGCGAACACGAACGACACGACGCCGCCGAAGCTGATGCCACCCTGCCACAGTGCCGCGGCGAGGGGGACGTTGCCGATCGAGCAGACGAAGCTGATGATCGCCAGGAATGGCCCGAGAACCACGTTCTCCAGACTTGACCAGAAGCCATGGCCGGTCAGGAACAGCGACTGCCAAAATCCGTTCGGCACCTGGGCGGCGAGGAACCCGGCGACGACGAAGCCGATCACCAGTTCCTTGCGGACCATCGTCAGGTCGCTGATGGTGTACCCGGACGCGTCACCCCACCCGATGCGGCTGCGGATCCGTTGCCGCAGCGGCGGAAGTGGGCCGGCCTCAATGTCGGCACTGGCCATGCCATCCATATCCATACCCGCGTGCTGGTGGGCGTGCGGCGCATCGGCCTCTGGCGCTGCCGTTTCGGTGTCGAGGCGATCACGCGCATCGGAGATCCAGGCTTGCGGGATCACCCGCGGCACCACCACACCGAGCAGCACGATCATGATCGCCCCGCCGACGAACTCGGCCAGCGCAAATTGCCACCCGATCAGCAGCCACAACACGATCCCCAGCTCCACGACCAGGTTGGTCGAAGCGATCATGAACACCATCGCCGCAGTGAAATCAGCCCCCCGCGCGAACAGACTCTTCGCCAAGGCGCTCGAGGCGTAGGAGCACGACGAACTGATCACGCCAAAGAACGACGCCTTGCCCAACGTCGCAGGCCGATGATCACCGAGGGCTTTGCGCATCTCCGTGCGCGACACGAACGCCTGCACCGCACCGGACAGGCCGAAGCCCAACACCAAGGCCCAGAGCGTCTCCCAGAACATGAAGAACGCCTCGTCGAAGCCGTGCCCGACACCAGCGAAGAAATCCATGAGCACTCCAAAAGGCTATATCCGTACGGATCTACGGATCACACCGTCAGGTCTACGCCGTCGCGCCGTCGAATGCAAGTCCGTACGGGCGTGCGGATGCGGTCTGATCACTCACATCGCGCCGAGGTGTCCGAAATTGGGTGTTTGCACCCTTCCTGGCTGTGAATGCTGGCTCTGGTGCTTGTGTGACTGTTGGCGCGCATGGGTCTGGTGTGGCACGCTCCATTCGATCAACTAAGTCGCTTAGTGGATTCGGAGGCGGCCGCCGATGCGCGGATCGAAGGCGGGAACCCGACGTGTGCGCCTCGTGGCGGTGCTCGCCGCCCTCCTCCTGGGCGGTTCGCTGGCTGGTTTCACCGTCGCGGGGGCGAGCCCCACGCCGCCGCCGAATCCGACCGACACCCAGCTGGGACAGGCCGGCGCCGCCAAGACCGCGCTCGCAGCGCAGGTGGGCGAGCTCAGCGGCCGGGTCATCCTGATTCAGAGTCACATCCGCGAACTCGACGCCGCGGCGCAACTGGCCGAGCAACAGCTGGCGTTGGCGCTGCAGCGCCAGCAGCAAGCGGCGCAGGCCGCCGCCGCTGCGAAGGCCAGGGTGGCCCAGGCCCGCGCGCAGGTCGAGCAGGCGCAGCGGGAGTT
>JALYIS010000143.1 GCA_030775705.1 Actinomycetota bacterium | reverse complement strand
CCTTCGGTCAGGGACCCAATCTGGCGCTCCCCAGTCAGGAACCGGGCAGCATCGTCTTCGGTCACCGGCTCTACATCCCCATCCAGATCGGCATTGCGCGGACGGGTAACCAGCTCGGCATACTCTGCGCTGACCTGGCGTCGGCGACGAGCTGCGGCTTTCTCCAGCTAGGGACGATCAACTCCGCGTCGACGAGCTACATCATCTGGGGCCAGCTGCTGGGTGACGGCAAGCTCGACTCCAATGGATTGGCTTGGTACACCGACACCTACAACCACACCTACTGCTTCAATCCGGCGTCCGACTCCAATTGCAGCGGCAACCCGCCACTGACGGTGGCGAATGCGCCGGTCCCGGCGCCGGCTATCAACGAAGTGCTCGATGTCAGCGTGACCTTCGGCAACTACGTGTTTCAGTCGCATCGATACACCACGGCTACGCACCCTCTACCCGACGGGACGGTGTACGGCACCTGCTACAACACGTCGATCCCTGCCCCATGCGGTAGCGGGTACCCGATCGCCGACATGTTCACCGTGAATCGGCCTGATGTCACCGGGATCCTGCCCGTCTTGGACGCGTCGGGGAATGTGCGCGGGGCCTGCTGGGAAGTCAACTCCTTGCTATTCAACGGCGAGTTCGAAGGACTCAAATGCTTTGATCTTGCCGGGGCTGCACTCGCGAACCCGTATCCGCTCCCGCTCACGGGAAACGTCTATGGCTTCCACGGCACGCAGGTCCCGCTGATCTACCAGAATACGAAGGTGTTCGTCGGACGCGTGAACTATGCGTCCCTCAACTCGACGTACCTTTGCTTCGACTTCTCCCTGCCCGCCGTGGGTGGTCAGGTCCAACCATGTGCCGGTTTCACCTCCCCGACCTTCGCGGGCACGAAGAACTACACGATTAGGGCGGACCCGCAGAGCCCCACCTGTATCTGGGGCCTCGGCGATGCCGGAAAGTTTGATCAATTCAATGCGGTGACCGGAGGATCTTGCGACACCGGGGGTGGGCATGTGACGACGACGCCCGCCGCGTACTACTGCGATGGGCAACCCGCACACGTCAAGCAATGGGACAAGGTTGAATTGCTCGGTCTGCCCGCCAGCGCTTACACCAGCGCCACCGTCACCGTCCGCGATTCGACGGGGACCGCCATCCTCACGAATGTCGCGCTGCCTGCTGCGGGTTTGAGCCTTGCCAACATCCCTACGAGTGGGGCGACGGCGACTCTGACCGCAGAGGTAACCCTTCTCGGAGTCTCGAATCCGGCGGCCGTCAGCGCCGGCCAGGTGGTGCTGCTGTTCAAGGGCGACCCGGTGCAGGTGTGTTACACCACGACGGTCACACCGCCCGCCTGCACCGCCGCTGGAACGACGATCAGCAACAGCTTCGACGCCACAACCACCGTCGCCGGCACCAGCCCTGACAGCAACGTCAGTGACGCGGTGACGTTCGCTCTGGCGACCGCGGTCGGCGGCACGGGATGTCCCACGCCAACACCAACACCAACACCAACGACGACGACGACGCCGCCACCAACGACGACGCCGCCGCCAACGACGACGCCGCCACCAACGGTGACGCCAACCCCGACACCAACGACGACGACGACGCCGCCACCAACGGTGACGCCAACCCCGACGCTCACGGTGACGACGACGCACACCGTGACGGTCACGCCGACACCCCCCACCCAGACCGTGACGTCAACGGTGACGCCGCCGACGCAGACCGTGACATCAACGGTGACGCCGCCGACGCAGACCCAGACGGTGACTGGACCGGGTCAGACAGTGACCGCGACGCCGCCGACGCAGACCCAGACGGTGACTGGACCGGGTCAGACGGTGACCGCGACGCCGCCGACGCAGACCCAGACCGTCACGACGCCAGGGCAAACGGTGACGGCCCCGGGTGCGACAGCGACACACACGGTGACTCAGACGGTCACCGCGCCCGCGGCTACGGGTGTCACGACGCCCATTCAGACGCAGGAACGGTCCAGTACGCAAGCGCAAGTGGTGGTGACGACCCCGCCCGGTTCAGGGTCAGGAATCGACGGCATAGCCGCATCCTCGCCAGGGTCCATCAACACTGGTCGCGCCGGCGTCACTCGCGGGCCTAACTCACTCATGGTCGGCGGCGGACTGCTCTTGTGCCTTGCTGGCGCATTGCTGCTGATGTCGTCCGAGATCCGCCGCCGCCGCCATCTGAGCCAGTAGCGAGTCGGTACGGCCGCACGTTAGCGGAATCCACCTAGCCCGCAGGGCCCCGGCGATTGTTCCCCGCCGGGGCTCTGCGCATGCCGTGGTGTCCACGTCGATGGCAGGCGGGGCCGTCGTGCGCTTCCCCGTCGCAACGTCGACACCGCCGAGGTCCCGGACGGGGCAGCGAGCTGGACCAGGACGCCCGGTGTCCCCTTGTGCCGCAGCGCAATCCTCGCGGCCCTTATGACACACAGATCAGCCTGGACGGGACCGCTGGCGGCCCGACCCATCTGAAGGTCGGGTCCGCGTCTCAGGTTGCGGGATTGCCGCATCATATTTCATTTCAAATTCCGTCAATTCGGACATGCTTCGGCCCGCTTAGAAACATTCTATGAAATGGATCGCGGAACGTGCCGTCCTCCTCCCAAGGTCCTTTCCTTTGATGGAGGCACGATGGCTAGACGACGTGTTCGCGCGATTCTTGCTACTGCGGCAGTCGCCGCCGGCTTGCTCAGTCCTTTTGGGGCTGCCGTCTCTCCGGCGGCCGCGCTGCCATCGGCGGTTGCGGCGCCGGCGGCGAAAGTAGCCGCGTCGCCAGCCAAGACGGTGGTGCCGGCGCCGTCACCATCAAAGGCGATGTCGCGAGCTAAGACGGCCGCGTCCGCCCCGCCAGCAACCTGCCCGCCAGCGCCAGCGGCGACGCACGTGCTCTTGGGATCGGCCAGGGATGTGGTTGTCGGCTACAACGCGACCTCTGGACTTGCGACCGACCGATTCGCCTTCGACCACACTCATCTCGCGACTTCCAGCTTCGCCTCACTGGGCCGGGTAACCGACGATCCGGCCTCACCGGCGACCGGGGTCTATGACGAGTCGATCGCCAGTGCCGAATTGGGCGCCCACGGGGAGAGCACTGTGCGCGCGTACATCGGCAGGTGGGGCGTCGCCAATGTAGTCGTGCACCACACTTTGGCCGGCTCCACCTCCACCCAGGTCGTTGTCCCGGACGGGAGCAGCGGGGTGGTGACAAGGGTGATCGTGACGACGGGTCACTTCATCAGCGCCGCCTCTCAGCCCTTGGATGAGGTTGCCTACACCTCGGTGGATGCCTCTGGAGCGCTCACGTCAAGGATCTACCAGGCGGACGGGAGCGGTGGTCTGAACCCAACGCCGATCGCCACTTGGCGCGCTGCGGGGCCGCTCGCGCCGAGCCGATCGGCTGCGCCGGTAAACAGCGCCGACGCGAGTCGGCCGCTCGTCGCGGCAACGGCGGCGAAGCTGACCGGCAACCCGGACCAGGACGAGTTGGTCGTGGCATGGATGGTGTCGGACGGAACAGTCCGCGTATTCGCGATGCAATATGCCCCCGCGACGACCCAAGCGGCCCCCATCACCCTGGTGAACCTCCATCTGCTGGCCTCAGTGCCCGTAAAACCGTCCACCGTCCCTACCAAGCTGGACCTGGCCGCTGGCGACTTCAATGGCACCGGCCAGCAGCAGCTCGCGCTGGCAGTCGAATCAGGCAGCGCAGTCGACGCCACGATCCTGAACTATGACGCCAACAATCTAACGTTCGTGCCCACTACCCAGCAGCGGATCGTGTCGGGGACGCCCAGAGCCTTCAGCATGACAGCGGGAAATCTCGGGGGTCATGACGCGCTGGTTACCGGACAGGACAACCAGAGTAGTTTGGGCAGCAATTTCGACGTGTTCGTGTGGAGCGCGGACCTGTCCAGCAGAAATGGGTATTGGGGTTCTCCGGTAGCCTCGGCCACAACGTCGTCATCACTTGCCATCGGGGATCTCAACGCGGACGGCACCAACGAGATCGTGCTGGCGTATAAGACGCTCAGTCACGCGAGCGATCCGGCGGCGATAAGGGTCCAAGAGCTGAACGCAGATGTTACGGCGCCGAGCTTCCAAGTGCAGCACTCAGCTCACGGCCTGGTGTTCGTTCCCGTGTATAGCATGCTGCCGCTTTCGAGCATCGCGGAATTCGACAGCAGCGCGCAGTCGGCCGGCGAAGTGCACCTCACGCTTCCGGACTGGTCCAACTACGACATCTGGGGTGATCTCCAGACCGCTGCGGACGGTACCCCCGCGTGCCTCACCGTCGACAAGAACTTGATCTCAAACGCGATGGTGCCCCCGCCGTACTGGCCCCAGATCCAAGCACAGTCCGGTGGCTACAGCGCGTTGCAGGTGGTACACGCGAGCAGTGATGGGTCCGGCGGAGGCATTACCACGAAGGGCAGCACGTCCATAAATGGCTACGTTGGCGGCGGTCTTAACATTGAAGCGCCGTTACCCGACATCGCCAAATTTGAGGCAGCGGCACGCCTGAACTATGAGCACAGTTCCACCCATGCGCAGACTACAGAGTCAAGCACGGCGCTCCAGATTAATCAGATTGCAATTTCGCGATCAAGCACGAATTCTGTGACATCGAGTGCTATCGAGGATCAGTGCTTCTTCTACGTGCTGCACTCCGCTCAAAGTTCGGGTGACGCGGGGAGATCGTCGATCTGCAACCCGGTTCCGGGCAACAGCCAGACTCATCAGACGCAAGGGACCGACGACTGGAATGCGACGTATGCAAATGTCCAGGGGTCGGGCGGCGTGACGCAGCCAACTCAGCAGTGGGTCCCGTTCGAGCCGGATTGGCAGAGCCTCACATTTGCCGGGGCTACGGCGAGTATGTCGTCGACGGCCAGTTCGAGTCCGGCGCACAGTGCCGCGGTCGGAATCGACGGTGAGATCGAGGAGACACCGGCGAACTACGCCAGCACGTCGGCGGAGGCGAATGCATGGTGGCAGACGGATCTGGGCAGCTCACAGCCGGTGAACGTGGTGCGCGTGTACAACCGAGATCTCGCCTCCTGCCCGTCCTCGGGTTGTCCTGATGCTTTGCAGGACTTCACGGTCTCGGTAATTGACCCGGGTACCTCGAAGATCCCGGCAAATCCTTCCGACTTGCAGAAATGGGCTCCATGTCGCGCGGCGAGCGCGGCGTATACCCTTCAAAGCGTCTCTTACCCGGCCGTAGTGCACACGACCCCATGTGCGACCACAGTGAGCTTCGTCGGTGTCGCCGGTCATGTGGCCTCTTTGGTATTCCTCGATCCGACGAATCACTTGCCACTCACTGCACAGGTCGTGCGTGTGCAGCGCCAGACTCCCGGCGCCCTGTCGCTATCTGAGGTGCAGGTGTTCGGAGCGACTGACAGCGTCCCGGTCAATCCTGACCGATACCCGCTCGCAGTACGGGTAGGAGGTGCGTCGTGGTACGAGGCGAAGTTGTGGAATCCGGTCGCCAAGACCGAGTCCTGGATCCACATGCGCGGAGCATTGCGCTGGGACACAACGAACATGACGGATGGACCACCTCCTGGGACGCCCTCCACCCAGTTGGTCCTGCCCGACACCCAGTTGGTCCTGACCGACCAGTCATCGCTTGCTGGTCAGTTTCCGAACCTGCCGCCCGTGAACGAGGGTCAGCTCATCGGGCGCGGCGACACGAACTACTCGGGCACGTCATACGAGGTGTATCAATCGTGGACGGCAACCGAATCGTACGTGAAGGGGTACACCAACAGTGGCGGTATCAGCGTCGACCTCAGCGCCACTATCGGAATCGTGACAGCCAAGGTAGGCGGCGGATTCTCCGTTGGGGGAGGACAGGACACCTCAACGACCGGGACCCATGTCGTCACGAAGGGCACTGAATTTGCTGGCGCGCGCGGCGGATTCCCGACAACAAAGAGCGGGCATAACGTCTTCTATCCGTCGCAGTGCAACTACTTGTACCAGCCGTACGCGTATACCGTCCAGGATCAGAGCAATGCCGGTATTGGCCAAAGCTATGTCGTTCAGGCCTATACCGTTCCCGATGCTGGCGCCAACGGTATGAATCGACTTGATCCATCGGTCGACCTCACCGACTGTCGAATCGGTCACTTCCGAAGCAACCCCACCGATACGGCCCGACCGATCGCGAATAACGACACCGCGTCGACCCCCGCCGGAACACCCGTCACCGTCGATGTGCTCAAGAATGACACCGATACGGACGCGGAGGACATCTACCAGTATCTACACGTGGGCTCGTACACCCAGGCTGCACACGGGACTGTGACGCAGAACGGCGAGAAGTTGACCTATACGCCGAACCCAGGGTTCTCGGGTACGGACACGTTCACCTACATCGCGTCTGATGGCACTCTGTACTCTGCCAATCCGGCAACTGTGACAGTGACGGTCACACCCACGGTCACAGGCGTGCCTGACAACGCGCTAGTGCAGCCCGTTGGCACCACCGACATCAATGTGCTGGCCAACGACACGTCGACGGTGCACGGTCATCTGTCGATCACCCGGGTTGTGACGCAACCAACTGCCGGATCGGTCGCAGTGTCCCCGGATGGCAGCAAGCTGATCTACACGGCACCGGCTGCTGGCGACGTGGGTTCAGTCACGTTCAGCTATGCCGTGACCGACGGAACGTCCACAGTCTCCGACGTGCCAGTCACGGTGTCGTTCTACACGCCCAACCTGTTCGCCCCGGTGCAGGCAAAGAACCTTGCCGCAGCAAATGCAGGTTCGGTGTCTATGGCACCTGACGGCAAGTCGATCAACGTTCAGCCTGGGGCCACCGTGACCTACGGGCGGTTCGACTTCGGGGCTGGCTTGAAGGACATGACGCTGCGGTACGCGACTGCCGGAACTGTCGGCCAGGGGAACGTGCAGGTTCGGGCCGACTCGGCGACGGGTCCGGTCGTAGCGACGTTCACCTTGGGCGGCACCAATGGCCAATGGACGACGTTGACCAATCCGGCAACGTGGTCGGGGGTAGGCCCGCACGTTCTGTACGTGACGAACTCCGCCTCGCAGCCGGTCAGCCTGGCGTGGTTCGACGGCAATCAGATCGACCTCCAGTGGTTTGCGTCGATGACCACTGATTTGGCTGCCGGGCCACCCGGGTGCTTCACCACCGTCGCGGGACACATCGCCATAGGTTGTCTGATTCAGGGCACGTATCTCGATATGGGCACCGTCGACTTCAAGCCGCAGGCCCTCACAATGGGCCTCCAGCCCTCGTTAACTTATTCCAGCAACAGTTCGGGCCAGGTGCAGGTCATCCTGGACAACTCGTCTGTGATCGCGACAATCCCCATCTCGCCGACCGGGAGCGCCACGACCATGGCAGTCGCTCTGGGATCGGTCTTCGTAAACGTTTACGGCAGACATCGGGTCGGTCTGCACGTGTCTTTGCTGACCAACAGCCTGGGCGCGACGGCCACCCCGGTTCTGACCACCGGAAGCCTGACCTTCCAGAATGTGACGGCTGCCGCGACAACTGTCACGATCGCGACGGACGACAACCTGTCGGCCCAGCCATTCGGGACAACGACGCTGAACGTGTTGCAGAACGACTCCAGCCTGATCCCGAACTCGACCCTGAGCGTCAAGTCAGTGACGCAGCCGGCCGCAGGGTCCGTCAAGGTGGCCTCCGACGGAAAGTCCGTGCTCTACACGCCGCCGGCAGGTGGTGATGTCGGCGCCAGCGTCGGGTTCACCTACGTTGCGACCGACGGCAAAAATGATTCGCTGCCGGCGCAGGTGGCTGTGGCCGTGCAGACGCCGAACCCATATCGGGCGTTCGAGGCAGAGAACTTTGCGTCCAAGTCGGGGCCGGCGAGTGTGAGCGCCAATGCCTTGTCCAGCGGCGGCAGCGTGCTCACCGTCGGGGACGGAGCGGTCATCCAGTACGGCCGGTTCGACTTCGGGGCGAAAGGGCCCGACAAGGTCACGCTGACCGGCGGGTTTGCCGGCCAGCGCGGTGCGGTCGTCGCAGTGCATCTGGATTCACCGACCGCGACACCGCTCGCCACGGTTCCGATAGTCGCCAGCGGACCCTCAACGGTGCCGATTACCGGGACGTGGAATCCGACAGGCGGGACCGTGCATACGATCTATCTCACCGTGTCGGCCATCAACCCCGGCGATACGGCGACAGTGGACACTCTTGCCTTCGAGCAGGCGCCGGTGCCGTTCACCGGCCAGACACTCGCTCGGGAGGCGACCGGAACCTCGGGTTGCTTGCAGCCGGTCGCCGGCTCTCCGGGAGTCACCACGCTCAGTTGCCTGCCCGCCGGCGCGGTGCTGGATATGGGGCAGATCGACTTCTCGGCAGCCACGGCCACCAATGGTTTCCAGATGCGGTACCAGCTACCTGCGGGGAGTGTGATGGCGAAGGTGGTTCTCGACAAGCCCAGCAACGCGCCAACCTGGACGATAACCGCGAGCGGCACCACCCAGCCCGACCACACGATCCCGTTCGCCACAGCGAACAGCATCGGGGCCTCGGGAAGAGTCACCGGCATCCACCACGTGTATCTCGAACTATCCGACACGACCGCAGGCACCACGGTTCCGACCCTCGTGCTCAACTACCTCCAGGGGGTATAGCCCACACCGTGCACCGTTTCGGCCGTGGGCCTCGACACAGGTATCCGTGTCGGGG
>JALYIS010000142.1 GCA_030775705.1 Actinomycetota bacterium | reverse complement strand
CCAGACACACGTCATCGCTGACGGGTCCGGTGGGGTGAATGGTGCACAGGGCCGCAGCGCGTAACCCCGGCTCACAAGCGAGAAAGCGCCAGGCTGTGAGCTGAACGCTCTCCAACGACGCACGCTGGGCCCCGGCTGGCTGCACACTCAACCAACAAGGACATTACACCCGAACGCGGGTCTCCGGCCTCGATTCACCCATCCAGGTCATCGGACGTGGTAGCCATAAACGTGGGCATTGACCCACGCTCCTGCGCCCCGGACGTGGCCCGCAGTTTTGCCAGCGCGCTTCTGGGATCGCCATCGCGCCGACTTCATCCGCGTCTCAGCACTGACTCGAGCCTCTGGCCCTCGACCTCCAGCTCCATCGACGTGCGAACTCGCCGACCGAACTGTCCTTCAAGCTGACTCACAACCGGCTGCTTATGCTGCAGAAGCCAGCCCTCGCCCGGGGCCCCCAGCATGATCGGCGGGCAGAGCTCAGTCCAAGTAGTCGCGCAAGACCTGCGAGCGCGACGGGTGACGCAGCTTCGACATCGTCTTGGACTCGATCTGCCGGATGCGCTCGCGGGTCACTCCGTAGACCTGGCCGATCTCATCCAGCGTGCGTGGTTGACCGTCGGTGAGGCCGAAGCGAAGCTTGACCACGCCGGCCTCGCGCTCTGACAGGGTCTGCAGCACGGACTGGAGCTGATCCTGCAGTAGGGTGAACGACACCGCGTCCACAGCCACGACGGCCTCGGAGTCCTCGATGAAGTCACCGAGCTGGCTGTCGCCCTCGTCCCCGATCGTCTGGTCCAGGGAGATCGGCTCGCGCGCGTATTGCTGGATCTCGAGCACCTTGTCAGGCGTGATGTCCATTTCCTTGGCGAGTTCCTCAGGCGTGGGCTCGCGGCCCAGGTCCTGGAGCAGCTCGCGCTGGATTCGGCCGAGCTTGTTGATGACCTCGACCATATGGACCGGGATGCGGATCGTGCGCGCCTGGTCGGCCATCGCGCGGGTGATCGCTTGGCGAATCCACCACGTCGCGTAGGTGGAGAACTTGTAACCCTTGGTGTAGTCGAACTTCTCCACCGCTCGGATCAGTCCGAGGTTGCCCTCTTGGATGAGGTCGAGGAAGGCCATGCCGCGACCGGTGTATCGCTTGGCCAACGACACGACCAGGCGCAGGTTCGCCTCGAGGAGGTGATTCTTCGCGCGCTCGCCGTCGCGCACGATCCACCGCAGGTCTCGTTTGACCTGCATGGCCAACTTCTCACTCGTCTCATCCGCCTGCCGCAAACGCTCAGCCGAGTAGAGCCCAGCCTCGATTCGCTTCGCGAGGTCGACCTCCTCCTCCGCGTTGAGCAGGGCGACCTTGCCGATCTGCTTGAGGTAGGCGCGGACCGAGTCCGCGGAGGCCGTCATCTCGGCGTCCTTGCGCGCCTGGCGGAGCGCCTCGGACTCTTCCTCGTCGTCCCAGGTGAATTCCCCGGACTCCTCTTCCCCTTCGGCCGCCTCGCCGACGACAGGCGTGCCCTCGACCACTGCGGCCCCCTCGACGGCGACCGCGCCTTCTACGACGCCGGCGTCGGCGGTGGCGGGTGCTGGGGTTGCCGGACTCTTCGCCGACCCTGGCTTCGCCTTGGTCGCTGCCGAGGCAGTCGGCTTCACGGCCGCCTTCACGGCAGTCGGCTTCGCGGTGGAGGGGGGTGCGGTTGCTGCCTTGGTTGCGACCGGCTTGCTTGCGCCCTGCTTATTCGCGACCGGCTTGGTCGCAGCCACCTTGCTCGCGACCGCCTTGGTCGCCGGTGACTTCGTGGTGCCCGGCTTGGCGCCAGCTGCGGTCGGCTTGGCGCCCGTTGTGAGACGTTTGGTGGGCTTCACCGCCGCGCGCGTCGCCGGCTTGGTCGGGGCCTTCACCGCTGCGGTCACCCGCCTCGCGGCGCCGGTGGCACTGGCCGTGCTGGCGGCACTGAGGACCGTCTTGGGGACGGGGGCAGGGGCAATATCACGGGAATGCCGCTTGCTGGAAACCACGGATGACCTTTCACCACGAGCGCGCCGAACGCGGTCCGGGCGCGGGAGAATTCGATGCCGCACGACGCGGATGTATGAGTGGGGGTCGCAGGCCGTCTGTTGGTTGGCTCACGTTCGAGTCCAGTACGTGCGCAGTGCCCTGATGAACATTGTACTGCGGGTAGGGCTCGACGCGAGTCGAAGCGCCGCTACTCGCCTCGCCGTTCCGCTGCGGCCATGGCCGCGCCGACAATTCCGGCATCGTTGAGCAGTTCGGCGGGCTTCACCGGGGTGTGCAGTGTCAGCAGCGGAACCCACTTGTCACTGTCCTTGCTGACCCCCCCACCAACAACGAACAGGTCGGGGGTGAACAGGCGCTCGACATGGGTCATGTACTCATCAACGCGCACCGCCCACTTCTTATAGGACAGGTCCTTCTCGTCGCGAACGGATGCCGCGGCGCGCTTCTCCGCGTCGTGTCCGTGTAGCTCGAGATGACCGAGTTCGGTGTTGGGCACCAGCACCCCGTCGATGAGTAGCGCGCTTCCGATCCCGGTGCCGAACGTCAGCATGATGACCACGCCTGCGATGTCCTTGGCGGCACCGAACCGCGCCTCCGCGATCCCGGCGGCGTCGGCATCGTTGAGGACGATGACTTCATTACCTCCCGACGCCGCCTTGGTGAAGCAGGCATCGACATCGGTACCGATCCAGGTGTGATCCACGTTCGCCGCAGACTCGGCCACCCCGTGCTTGATGACGGCGGGAAAGGTGGCGCCGACAAGGCCGTGCCAGTCAGCCCCGCTGAGCAGTTCGGCCACAACCGCCGCCACAGCATCCGGCGTTGCCGGTTGCGGGGTGAGCACGCGTTTGCGCGGGGTGACGAGCTTCCCGGTGGCGGTGTCGACGACTGCGCCCTTGATGCCGGT
>JALYIS010000141.1 GCA_030775705.1 Actinomycetota bacterium | reverse complement strand
CGACCTTGCTCTGGACGAACTGGTTACCGCAGGCAACTGCAGAATCCGGCGTGCCCGCCGATTTGCACTCGACCGCCTTGATCGGGTGACCGTTGACGCCGCCGAGTTCGGTGTTCACGTAGTCGATCCCGGCTTCAAAACCCTGACGGTACGCGGGCAGCGAGAAGACGGTGCCCCCTTCCAGGTTCTGGAACCCCACGAGCACCGGCGACTTCGAGGAGTCGGCCTTGGTGCCGCCCACGACGTGGCCGGAAGAGGCGGAGGAGCCGGTCGATGAGGAGCCGGACGAGCCGGTTTTGCTGCTACTGCTGCAGCTGGTACACAGCGCAGCTGTTAGCACCCCCACGGCCGCGAGCCCCAGCGTTGCGAATGAACGTTTCATTTCGTGCCTCTCGTCGTTGAATTGCAGGCGATAGGGGTGCTGGCGGGATGGGCAAAATCTCGCTCGAGCCGCGCGATCTGCACGGCGCAGAGGGCCCTTCGATAAAGGAATCGCGCGAACTGGTCAATCGCCGCTGAGGTGGCCGACGCGCACATGAACACAGACATCGACGACGCCGCCTGCGCCATTTTCGTCGGTGAATTCGGCGCCGGTTGCCCGTCATTATCGTGATGTCCGTTGCTCAATATTCATCCCCTCGCCGTTGAGCCGATTCCCGAGCTCGTGGCGAAGTATGTCGGCCGTGCCCCAGGGTTAGATAGACCACAATTCCGCCTGGCGGCACACGTGTCGGGGGTGTCCGCAGCCTGCCCCAAACAATCTTGTACGCATTTGCTCAATCGCGAACAGCACAACAGCCGCGACCGCGAGATAAGTGGATCAAGGGTTCTTTGCCCGTTTTTACGCTTTTGTCGCACGCATTGATGGGTAGCACCGTGCGCCGCGACTGCCTAGGACTGCCCTGAACAAAGCGGGTTCGCGTGAGCGTGCCGGGGGTGGCGACGCGCCGGGTGTTTCGATGGCGGCTTGCCGCAGTCTCAACCGTGGTTGGACGGCGAGTGTGCCCGGCGGGTCGTTGTCGAGTCTGCGGCGGCATTGCCGTGCGCGCTAGGGGTGTGGTGGCTGGCTCGGGTTCAGCTCAGCGCCCAACCGGTGCCGTCGTGGCCCAGCCCGAGAACGATGAGCCGCCGCAGGTTGATTGCGGCGGCGCGGTGGTGCAGCCAGTGATCGTTCTTGCTCACGCCGCGATAACGTACTTTGCGGTTACCCCTGGTGAGCCAGGCGATGGAGCGTTCGACCATGGGCCGGTGTTGACGGTATTCGGCCTGCCAATTCGGGTCTCGTGCCGTCTTACGGGCCGCGCGTTGCAGGGCATCGTGGGGCCTGATCTTGAGCGACTTGCCGGTACGGCTGCGGGTGCAGCGCTGTCGCAGCGGGCAGCTGGCGCAGACAGCGCCGAATGTGGCGTAGCCAGCACGGCTGATCGGTCGGGTGATCCCGGCAGGGCAGGTTGCGGTGCGAGCGGCGTGGTCGACGGTGAAGTCATCGACGGTGAACCCGTCGGGCACGGCAGAGCGGGTCGGCGCGGGCTTGACGAGATCGACATGGTCACGCTTGACCAGTTCGGCGCGCAGATCACCTGACCCGTAAGCCGAATCGGCTAGCACCCGCACCGGCCCGTCCTCGCCGTCGAGCAGGTCCAGCCCGACGCTGGCCTCGCTGACCGAGCGCCCATCGGCGGAGGTACCTGTTGCTTTGGTCAACGTGCAATCGGTGATCAGCCCGGTGTCCGGCTCGATCGCGATATGGGCTTTGAACCCGTCCTGACGGCGGTGCACCGTCTTGTGCGCGTGCCGCGCTTCGGGGTCGACCGTGCTGATCACCCGGCCCGGCGCGACCCGCTGCGCGATGCGCCACCGCCCGTCGGTCCCATCTGAGCCCTCGACCGGCTCCACGTCCTGCCCGGCGATCAGCGCCAGCAACGCCACCGCTTGGGCCTCGTTCGGCCCAAGCTCGGTCTCGGGCAGGTACCCGAGTAGCCGGTGCGCATCGCTGACCAGAGCGTCGATCAGCGCCTCGCGCGCGAACTTGTCGTCCCACGCGATCGCCGGCTTGCCCGCATCGGCGTAATCGTGTGCGGTGCACTGCGCCGCGATCACCTCACCGGCGTTAGGAACCACGCGGGCGACCCGGCGGATCGCGCCGATCAACTGGGTCACCGTGTCCTGCGTGGCGACCGCATCATCGAGCACTGTTGAGTCCAGCGCCCGCCGCGTCTTACCGGTCAGCACCCCAGTCTCGGCCACGACCTTCTTCACCGCATCGAAGATCCGGTTCGGTGCCCCGCTCGCGGCCAGCCGGCGGCGCCAATACGTCAACGTCGTCGCGTGGAACGCACCCGCCGTCACCGCCAGACCACAGGCAGCCTTCCACCGCAAGTCGAACGTCACCGCATCGACCGTCTCACTGTCAGACAGGCCCTGCAGAGCCTGCAACGTGATCACTGCGGCCATCACCTCCGCCGGCACACTCGGTCGACCACGCCGGGTCGGGAACAAGTCCGCGAACATCTCATCCGGGAACAACTCCCGCCGATGCCCGGCCAGGAACGCGAACACGTTGCCCGGCTTGAGAAGATGACCCGCTACCGACTCGACATCGAGTAACTCCCGCTGATTCTGCGCGTAACCCTGCACCCAAAGATCATCCCAAAACCCCGAGATCAACAGGCCGACCGCCACTCGGATAATTCAGGGCAGTCCTAGATCATCTTCTGATCGTGAACGGCCGGCATCTATGGGGCGTTCCGACCGAGTGGGAGGGGCACTACAACGCGCATCGACCACATCAGGGGCCGACAGCAGCAGGCCCCGAACGACGAGCAAGACCGAGTGGTCGATCTGGCTGTGCCGATACACCGAAGACCGGTCCTCGGCGGACTCATCAACGAATATCGCCGCGCCGCATGAACGACCGGCGCACGCCAATCCGCGACCGCGACGGGTTCTGGCACGGGACACGCCTAGCGGACCCGAACGCCCTGCTGCCGCAGGTCGGCAAACGTCTCGGGCGGGATGGAGTAGGAGACGTACTCAAGAAACGCATCGAAGCCCTCGGGACCCTGCTCGCGTCCGATCCCCGATGACTTCGTGCCGCCGAACGGTGCCGACGGGACGGGGCCGAAGCGGTTGATGGCGACGGTGCCGGTGTCGAGCTGCCGCGCCAGCGCCAGGGCGTGCCGGG
>JALYIS010000140.1 GCA_030775705.1 Actinomycetota bacterium | reverse complement strand
TGAACCACGACCAGCGCACTTGCAAGGATGGGTCCTATGGCAGACATGCGTAGACGCGGCCCAGAACCAGCGGCGCGACTGCCGCGCATCGAGCACAAGCCAGGAATGGCCGACGAGCTGATGCACGCGCGCCGACGTGGAAGCAGACCTTTTGGAGCATCCGTACCTGGGCATGGAGCACGTGCTGCTCGCTCGATTGTGGATTGCGGGTCGGGTCGCTGAGCGAAAGTCACTCCTCGGCACCCTCTCGCCGGGAGTGCCGCGACGCTGGTGGCGGCCACGAGGACCGAACTCGGCGCTGCGGCGTCGCGGAGTGGAGGACGCCCGTGAGGCTCGCCGTACTGCAGAAGCGCGCGATCCTCGGCAGTCAGACTCGCGCTGACATGCCGCGTTGAGAGGCCCCGGCGTGCAGATGCACGTCCTCGTTCGCACTTACCATCGGCGTTATGAAGTTGGTACGCAACGTCATCGTGTTCGATGCAGCCGAGATCAGTGCTGAAAGCGCATTCTGGGCGGCGATCCTCTCCGGGCACGTCGTCGAAGACGACGCATGGCACAGCGTCATCGACGCCCACGGACAGTGGCGAATCGGTGTCCAGCTCGCACCGAACCACGTCCCTCCCGAGTGGCCGAACGGCATCCCTCAACAGGTACATCTCGACCTGCACGTCGAAGACCCCCAAGCCGCGCACGATGAGGTAATCGCGCTCGGGGCCACACTGCTCCAACCAGCTGACGATCTGGCCAGCGACGAGGGCCATCAGACCTACGCCGATCCGGCAGGCCACCCATTCTGCATCGGCTGGGGACACCCGTCCCCAGATGCCCTCGCCGCGTTCGTCGCCGACCGATTCAGAACCCCAAGTCCGACCCCAGCCACCTAGCCGCGACGGCATCGACGCACTCTCATGCCGCGCAGCGGCACCATCCGCTCGCCCTCGACGCAGGATGGGCGACGAGTACCGGCGCGGACAGTGGTGGTCATGTCATCCCCGGAATTTCGAGGTGGGCCGGCAGATCGAAGTGCGTGAACACCGAGCGAAAAAAGTTGGTGACCTCGGCGATGGCGCCGCCTCAGAACCGCAGAACTTCGAGTGTGACCGGTTCGTACACCAACCCACCCGGCAGCCGCACGTAGACGGCGACGGCGGGTTGACCGTTCGCGCGAGTCGTCACACAGCGCACGCTGCCGAACGCGTCCGAGCCGAAGCCACCGTCCGCCCAGCACGCGACGACAGCGTCCTTGCCGGCCCACACCCCCGGTTCCGGCGGCATCGAGAACCGGGCCTTCTCGTGCAGCAACGCGGCCAGCCCCTCAAGACGCGCGGCGCGGATCGTCCCGGAGCGGGCAGGGATGCGAAGATCGGCGAACCGATCGACCGGCCGGCCCCTCATCCTGTCCTCCTTGCTGTTGCCGCGGCAGGTTGGGCACCTGACGGCTCGGGGCACGGCTGCTCCCGGTCGCTCACTGAATCGGCGCTCCCAAGTTGCACCACTGAGCGCACGCTTCGCCGCGATGCACTTGTTGCGGCATGAGCACCGATCGTGTTTCGGCGGCTTCCGGCGCGCGGACAGACCCCTAGATAGAAGATCCACATGGTGCTACCGTCTGCGCCGTCGGCAACACATGACTCTCAATCGCCCAGTCGTGCTGGGGTCGCTTTCGGCCTAGGGGGAGGCTGCAGTGATTTTCGCCGTTTGTTCCTGATCGCCGCACTGATTGTTGGGGGAATCGTCGGGGCGATGTCCGTCTCGGCGTCCGCGCTTCCGACGGCCCCGCCGTCGCCGGTGACCACGGGTTTTGCCACGATCAACAATCTGACGATCAACGGCATACCCACCACTATCGAAACCGTCGCTCCGGGGTCGTCAGTAGCGATCCGGGCCACGGTGAGCGACAGCCACCCCGGTTACTGCCCCGGATGCATTGACTACGTGCCCATCGGGCTAGCGGGTGCGGCGGCCCCGGCCGGCTGCTTGGAGAATCGCGGCCACACCGGCGCGGTCCAGACCAATACAGTCACGCTCACTGCCCCGACCACGCCGGGAACCTACGACGTTGTCGCCGAGGCCAACTACGTCTACCACTGTGCGGACGGCTGGACCGGGACGGGCACGACCATCGCCGTTCTCAACGTCGGACAGGACCCTACGACCACCTCGGAGACCTGCACCCCAACGACACCGGCGGTCAACCAGTCGGTGACGTCTACCGCGACGGTGACCCCCGCGACCCCCGACACCGCGTCTATGACCGGGACGATCACCTTCTACGACAACGGCACCGCCGTCGCCACCGTTCCGTTGGTCAACGGGCAGGCGTCGTACACCGCTCCCTACACTCCCGCCGGGCAATCGATCTACGCGGTCTACAGCGGTGACACCAACTACGTGGGCAGCACGTCGAACACGGTGAATATCACCTCGCCATGCACCACCACCTACACCGGCACCCACTCCTCGCTTGTGGTGACCTCGGGCACGACGTGCCTGATCAACGCCACCATCACCGGCGGGATCTCCCTCGGCCGGGGCGCCACGCTGGACGTGGAGAACAGCACAGTGCAGGGCTCGATCTCGGCGAACCACCCCGCGACGGTGCGGATCTGCGGCAGCACCACCGGTGCCATAGGCGTCACCGGAGCCACCGGCTACGTCCGCATCGGCGACCCGGCCAGCAACTGCGCACCCAACACCATCAACGGTGGACTCATCGCCGCGAACAACACCGGCGGTGGAACCATCTCCGGCAACACCATCACCGGCAGCTGGATCATCACCAACAACACACCGACGTTCACCGTGGAGGACAACCACCACTAACCCAGCCGCCCGAGGCCCGCTCATCGTCATTTCCGATCGAGTGGATGCACACCAACGGCGGCATGTGCGGACGTTCGTTCGTCGATGGGAAACCTGGTTCGTGACTGGAGTAGAGGCCCAACTGACGACCGTGTGGGTACCCCACGGCGAGCGTGCCGGCTCCAAGATCGTTCAGCTTGTGATGGGCGCAGCCTCGGCTTCGGCGATGCCGGCTTGGGCCATGATCTGAAGCGCCTGGGCGACGGCTTGGCTGTCTTCGTAGGCGTGGAGGTGCGTGACGCGCGTTCCCCGCAATCGGATCACGTGAGCGCCCTGGTTTCGGTAGGCGCGACCGTGCAACGGAGTGGCAAGCGCGACCCACTCGCCCGTTGCCTGCAGCGCCCAGGGCCATCCGGTGCAGGTCACCCTGCTGACCTCAAATGTCAGCTCCGGGTAGAGCAGAAACAGCCGCTCGAACCAGGCTCGGACGGCCTCGCGGTCGTGCCGCTCGCCGCCCAGTGCATGGGTTCCCGCAAAACCGGTGATGCACATCGAGCGCCAGACCGGCGACGACCTGATCAATGTCGCGACGACTGATCCTGTCGAACACTGAGACGATGCGCGGCCGAATAAGGAAATTGATCATGCTTACGCTCTCGCCATGACACTCTCAGCCGCACATTGAACGCCGTCATGCCCCGCCATGACGCCACGGTGGCACATCTCAGCCGCCTCCGCACATCGTCAGTTCCGCGGATCAACTCGGCACTAGCGGATGCCTCAGAGGTCATGGGCAAATCGCTCGGTGGGCTGACTCATCGCTGCGAGAATGACCCAATGGAAATCCGCGAGGCGGAGGGAGCGGATCGAGCAGCGATCGAGGCTGTGGTCGCGGCTGCGTTCGACGAGCCTGTGGACGGCCGTGTCGTCGCGATGGTGCGCGCGCTCGATGACAGCAGAGCAACACGGGTACGCCTGGTAGCCGACGATGAGGGGGTGCTCGGTTACGTCCATCTAAGCCGCGGCTGGATCGATACGCGCGCTGCGCTGGCCGAGGTATTGACCCTCACCCCGATCGCCGTCGAACCTGATCGACAGCGGAAGGGAATCGGCACAGCACTGCTCGCCGCGGCGATTCAGCAAGCCGACGACCTCGGCTTCCCAGCGGTCGTTCTGGAAGGTGACTGGACGTACTACGGCGCACGCGGCTTCCAGCCAGCAGAGGACCGCGGACTTCTCCGGCCCAGCGATCGCATTCCCCGCCCGGCGTTCCAGGTGGCACTCCTGTCGAGCTACCAGCCTGAGATCGTCGGCCGACTCGTGTACCCCGAGGCGATGTGGATCACCGATTGCGTTGGCCTTCGCGACCCCCGACTCGCCACGGTCGAAGCCTCCATCCCGACGAGTTGATTCGTCGGACAAGTGGGCGCGTTCATCGCCCGCCGCGGCCGGGCCCCCGACGCCCTTAAGGTGTCCGCCACGACACTCACCGACACCGTCGCGCGCACTAGGGGCGCCATGAGCGGAAGGTCGCCTGGCGTTCGACACTGGCCTGGATTCGTCCGATGCTCCATCGTGGCCAGGGGATCGGACAATAAGGGTCCAGGAACAAGTTCGTAGGTTGATGTCGTAAACCTCGTCCGCGGTTCGACGTACCTGCGAGAGAGCTTCACCCTTACAACCGGAAGGACCACGTGACATGCCCCGTTTCATGGGATTTGTGAGGATGGAAGAAGGTTCAGGCCCGCCGCCGCAGGCCCTGTTCGATGCGATGGACCGCTACATCGGCGAGCAGGCCGCCAAAGGCGCCTTCCTTGACGGCGGAGGCCTGTACGGGACCGAAGACGCAGTCAACTTCCTGGTTCGCAAGGGCGAAACCTCCCGCGTCGACGGCCCCTACGCAGAGGCAAAAGAAGTGGTCGGCGGATTCGCCATCATGCAGTACGACACCCTCGAAGAGGCCATCGCCCGCCAGCAGGAGTTCGCCGACCTGCACGCGAAGTTCTGGCCCGGGTGCTCCATGGTCGCCACCCTGCGGCAGATCTCCGATGAACCGCCCAAGGCAGCCGACGCCTGACCCCAGGCGGCCCTTCCTCAGGCCTCACAAGACCGGGCGCCGCGCTCCAGGCGGCGTCCGGTCTCCTAGGCTCAGAACGTGTCGGTCAAGACCCCAGCCAGCGAGGCGATCACCACGGCGTGGCGAGCGGAGTCGGCGCGACTCGTAGGCGCCCTCACCCGAATGACGCGCGATGTCGAGCTGGCCGAGGACCTTGCGCAGGACGCACTCGTCGCCGCGCTGGAGCAATGGCCAGACAGCGGTGTGCCGAACAATCCTGCTGCCTGGCTGATGACCATCGCCAAGCGACGCGGAATCGATCACTTCCGCCGCGCGGAGAACCTCCGCGGCAAGACAGAAGAACTCGGACATGCCCACGCCGGAGAGGAGGAGCAGATGCCCGACCTCGACGCCCAGGTCGACTACATCGAGGACGACCTGCTGCGCCTCATCTTCCTTTCCTGCCACCCCTCCCTCAGCCCAGATTCCAGAGCGGCGCTCACTCTGCGCTTGGTGGGAGGCTTGACCACCAGCGAGATCGCCCGGGGGTTCCTCGTCACCGAGTCCGCCATGGGCCAACGAATCTCCCGCGCGAAGAAGACGCTGGCCGAGGCTCACGCGAGTTTTGATCTGCCGACCGGGCAAGACCGCGCGAAGCGCCTCGACGACGTGATGGCCGTGATCTACCTTATCTTCAACGAGGGGTACTCGGCCGCCGCCGGCGAGCACTGGATGCGGCCCGACCTTGCGAGGGAGGGGACACGGCTGGCGAGGACGCTGGCCGCCCTCGCACCCGACGAGCCCGAGGTACTCGGGCTGCAGGCACTGCTGGAGATCCAGGGCTCCCGCATCGACGCCCGCCTCGATCAGAACGGTGCTCCGGTGCTCCTCGAGGCACAGGACCGGACATGCTGGGACCAGATCCTGATCCGGCGAGGACTAGCCGCGCTGCGTCGTGCACAGATGCTAGCCGCGCGCGGGAAGCCGGTCGGGAAGTACTTCCTTCAGGCGTCGATCGCCGCGCAGCACGCCCGCGCTGCGCGGCCCGATGACACCGATTGGCGCCAGATCGCGAAGCTGTACGACGTCCTGGCGGAGGCAGCGCCGGGGGCCATCGTCGAGGTCAACCGCGCGGTCGCGCACGGCCGGGCATTCGACCCGGCCGCCGGTCTTGCCGTGCTCGAAGCACTGGACGCCGACCAGCTCGGCGACTCGCCGCTCGTGCCGAGCGTGCGTGGCGACCTGCTTGAGCGTGCCGGTCGGCACGCCGACGCCGCTGGTGCCTTCGCCGAGGCGGCCGCGCGCACCCGGAACGAGGCCGAGCACGCCTTGCTGCAGAGGCGAGCCGACGCAAACCGGGCACGCATCTCCACGTCGGGCTGACGTGTTCGACAACCGCGGCAAAGAGCCGATGAGGCCGCGCCGCGGCAATAGCGGATGATGCTGCTGCTCGGCGTGAGCGCAGGCTTTGTCGCCATGCGTTGTGGTCGCCCGTGCTACCAGGACTCATAATTGTGGGATGAGCAGCCGGATCACTGCCCTCTCGCTCGCAGCCAATGACCCGGACCGGGTTGCTGCTTTCTGGCAAGCTGCGCTCGGTTGGGACCAGGTCTTCCACGACAGCACCGGGATCGATCTGGCGGACCCGAGGTCGGGCTTGGTGCTCGAGATCGGGCGGGTCGACAGCTCACGAGCCGGCAAGGACCGCCTGCATCTCGACCTGCGCGCTGACGGCACAGGCTTCACGGAGGAGCTGAATCGCCTGCTCGCCCTTGGCGCCACCCGGTCTGACGTCGGCCAGGACGCCGATGCCACCTGGGAGGTTCTTGCTGACCCCGAGGGCAACACCTTTTGTCTATTGCGCCGCACCGTCCAAGAGGTCGGGCTTCCCGGCCCTAACGTGGGGCCACAGCCCGGGATGAACGGTTTGCAGGAATCGATCGGCTGCTGCTCATAACGCGGTCTGCTCACGCTCGCCACTCCGCCGTCCCGTCTGGCACCGATTTCCGCGGCGGTGTCGGCAGATGACCGGCTCAGGCGCCACCGCGCCGTCACTGCCCCCGCGTCCCGCGCGACGATCCCTCATGGGCGGCACGTCCGGGTGCGCTGCACGAACATCTTCCGCAACGCAGCAGGTCACTCGGCACGGGTCAGCGTGACCTGAACGCCCTCCGTCCCGCCTCCCGATTGTCGCGGACGAACCACACCACCCAGGTGGCCGGGAATGCGAGTTCCCATGCCGCAGCTCTCGATACGCTGCCTCCGCGACGGTGGCTCCCGACTGTCGTCAGCACGGCGAGGAACACCCACAGCACGACGAGCGCGCCAATCGCCCGCAGTGGAGCGACGCTAGCCGCTTGGAGCTGAGAACTGCGCTCTGTCGGCGGCAAAGTAATGCGTTTCCGGACCGTTCAACCCGGACCAGGCAGTCGTACGAAACGATTCACATGTTGTACGATGGGGTGATGGCGACCATGAATATCAGCGCCGCACGGGAAAAGCTTCCTGAGGCGGTCGAACTGGCCCGGACCGAAGCGGTCTACCTCGAACGATACGGACATCCAGCCGCGGTGTTAGTCAGCCCCGAGCAGTACGAGAAGCTGGTCGCAGCCTTGGAGGATGCCGAGGACGTCGCTGAGTTCGACGCGGCGATGAGCGAGGAGGGCCCGAACATTCCCTGGGAGCAGGTCAAGATCGATCTCGGCTGGATGTGAGCGACTACAGGATCGAGTTGCGACCAGCCGCCGTTCGGGCCTTGCGCAAGCTTGACCCTTCGGTGCGGCAGCGGATACAAGGTGCTATTGCTCTGCTGGCCCATGATCCGCGCCCGCCGGCAGCGCGTGCTCTGCAGGGTCGCTCAGGCCTACGGGTTCGCGTCGGCGACTACCGCATCATCTACACAGTTGCCGATGACGTGCTGCTCGTTGTAGTCGTGACCCTCGGTCACCGTCGCGAGGTTTACGACCGCTAACAACAACGCCTGCCATCGGCCCCGCCCCATGTCATCGACAGAACTACGCCCGGGCTGCGGCATGTGCGGACGGGTTTTGCTTCGAGACTGAGCTTCGATGCGGAGCGGCTCGACTGTGAAGTGGAACGGGCTGCGTAGCCGTTGATCTCGGTGCCCTATGAGGGCGACTTTAGCCACGCTGGCCGCATCAATCGCGGTCGC
>JALYIS010000139.1 GCA_030775705.1 Actinomycetota bacterium | reverse complement strand
GGGCCGATCGCGGGGAGTTCGATGACCCGAACTCCCGCGAGCGGCCCAGTGGTCGTGCTCAGAACGTCTCGCCGTTCTCCGCCTTCTTGCGTAGCAGCGGATTGGGGGTGAACCGCTCCCCGTGACGCTCGGCGAAGTCGTCGGCGCGCGCGACGAACGCTGCGATGCCGCCGGGGTATCCGTTCATGTACTGCAGGACGCCACCGGTCCAGGGCGGGAATCCTATGCCCATGATCGAGCCGATGTTGGCGTCCGCAGTCTGCACGATGACGCCCTCCTCGACGCAGCGTGCCGACTCGACCGCCTCGATGATGAGCATCCGCTCCTCGAGCTCGTGCAGATCCACGTCGGCGGGGTTGCCCTTCACCGGGAAGACGTCGGCGAGCCCGGGCCACAGACCGACGCGCTTTCCACTCTCGTCGTAGTCGAAGAACCCTGCCCCGCGCAGCCGGCCGGGGCGGCCTAGTTCGACCATCTTCTCGACGATGTCCTCCGCGGGATGACGCGGGTGATCGATGCCGGCGGCCTCGAGCGCCTCCCGCGTCTCGTTGCGGATCTTGAGGAAGAGCTCCATGTTCAGCTCGTCGGCAAGCTGCAGGGCACCGACCGGGTAGCCGGCCTGAGTCGTCGCCTGCTCGATCGTCGCAGGGTGGACGCCCTCGCCGAGCATCGCCAGTGCCTCGTTGACGAACGTGCCGATGACGCGGCTGGTGAAGAATCCACGGCTGTCGTTGACGACGATCGGGGTCTTCTTGATCTGCGCGGCATAGTCGAGGGCCCGGGCCAGCGCGGCGTCAGACGTCTGCTCGCCCCGAATGATCTCCAGCAGCGGCATCTTGTCGACCGGGGAGAAGAAGTGCAGGCCGATGAAGTCCTGCTTGCGCTGCACGCCATCGGCGAGTCCGGTGATCGGGAGCGTCGACGTGTTCGAGCCGAGTAACGCATCTGGAGCGACGACGGATTCAAGTTCACCGAATACTTCGTGCTTGAGCGAAACCTTCTCGAAGACAGCCTCGACCACCAGGTCGCACCCCGCGAGCGCAGCGTAATCGTCGGTGGGGGTGATCCGGGCGAGGACCTCGTCCCGCTTGCCCTCGGTCATCTTGCCGCGCGACACCGCCTTGTCGAGGAGCTTGCGTGAGTAGTCCTTGCCCTTCTCGGCAGCCTCGGGTGACACGTCCTTGAGAACCACGTCGATCCCCGCACGTGCGCTGACGTACGCGATGCCCGCGCCCATCATGCCCGCGCCGATGACGGCGACCTTCTTTGCCGGGAGCGGCTCGTGACCTGTCGGGCGCGAGCCGCCGGCGTTGATGGAGTTCAGGTCGAACCAGAACGCCTGAATCATGTTCTTTGCCACCTGACCGCGGGCCAGGTCGACGAAGTAGCGCCCCTCGATCGTGAAGGCGGTGTCGATATCGACGGTCGCGCCCTCCACGGCCGCACACATGATGTGGTGCGGTGCCGGCATCGGGGCGCCCTTGAGCTGCTTGCGCAGGTTGGCCGGGAACGCCGGCAGCATGCCGGCGAGCGCGGGGCTCGACGGAAGTCCGCCTGGCATCCGGTAGCCCTTGGCGTCCCACGGCTGGACGGCTTCCGGGTTGGCCTTGATCCACGCTTTCGCCGACTCGAGCATCGCCTGCGGAGTCGGGGCAATCTCACCGATGAGGCCGAGCTCCAAGGCCTCAGCGGGCTTGAACCGATTGCCCTGCAGCAGCACCTTCATCACGCCGTCCGCCAGACCGAGCAATCGCACGACACGGGTGACGCCCCCGCCGCCGGGGAGCAGCCCGAGGGTCACCTCGGGCAGGCCGAACTGTGACTTCGGGTTGTCGAGCGCGATGCGATGGTGACAGGCGAGCGCGATCTCCAGCCCACCACCGAGTGCGGCGCCGTTCAGAGCCGCGACGACGGGCTTGCCCAGCGTCTCCAGGCGTCGCAGGTCGGCCTTGATCGCGGTCACCCCGGCGCCGAACTCAGCCGCGTTCTCGTCAGTGACCTGGGCGAGCAGCTTCAGGTCGCCACCGGCGAAGAACGTGTCCTTGCCGGAGGTGACGATCACACCGGTGATCGAGTCCTGCTCTGCGTAAAGGCGGTCCACCGCGGTGTGCATGGACGCCTGGTACGCCGCGCTCATCGTATTGGCACGCTGCGACGGGTCGTCCAGGGTCAGGGTCACGATGCCATCGCTGTCCTGGTCCCAGCGGATTGTGTTCTGGTCGGTCATTTCAGTTCGACTCCGGATCTGATTCGCGGGATTGCAGGGTTTAGAGGCGCTCGACGACGGTGGCGATGCCCATTCCGCCGCCGATGCACAGCGTTGCCAGGCCCAATCGCTGGTCGCGTCGCTCGAGTTCGTCAATGACAGTGCCGAGGATCATCGCGCCGGTCGCGCCGAGCGGATGGCCCAAGGCGATCGCCCCACCGTTCACGTTGACCTTGTCGTGGGACACATTCATGTCCTTCATAAACTTCAGGACCATCGCCGCGAATGCCTCGTTGACCTCGAACAGATCGATGTCCTCGGCGGTGAGGCCGGCCTTCGCCAGCGCCTTTCGCGCCGCCGGAGCAGGACCGGTGAGCATGATCGTCGGCTCGCTGCCGACGATCGCAGTCGAGAGAATCCGTGCTCGCGGGGTGAATCCCATGTCCTTGCCGGCCTGTTCGCTGCCGATCATCATCAGCGCAGCTCCGTCCACGATGCCCGAGGAGTTTCCCGGGGTGTGCACGTGGTTGATCTTCTCGACCCAGTGGTACTTCTGAAGTGCGACCGCATCGAAGCCACCCATGTCCCCGATGCCCGCGAAGGACGGCTTGAGCGCCGCGAGCTGTTCGGGCGTCGTGCTAGGTCGAGGAAACTCGTCGTGGTCGAGGATGACCTGGCCACTGAGATCGACTACTGGGATGACCGAGCGCGAGAACGCCCCGTCAGCCAACGCCTTGCCGGCGCGGGTCTGTGACTCGACGGCGTAGAGGTCGACGTCCTCGCGGGTGAACCCCTCCGTCGTCGCGATGAGGTCCGCGCTGATCCCCTGCGGCACGAAGCTGGTGGCGTAGGCCGTCTCGGGGTCCTGCGCCCACGGTCCGCCGTCCGAGCCCATCGGCACTCGCGACATCGACTCGACACCGCCGGCGAGCACGAGATCCTCCCACCCCGAGCGGACCTTCTGCGCGGCGATATTGACGGCCTCCAGGCCCGAGCCACAGAACCGGTTGAGCTGGAATCCCGGGCCACTGAGCTCGTAGCCGGCGACCAGTGCGGCGGTGCGCGCGATGTCAGCACCCTGTTCGCCGACGGGCGCGACGCAGCCGAGCACGATGTCCTCAACCTTGTCCGGGTCGAGGCCGGGGTTGCGCTTGCGCAGTTCGTCGAGAAGGCCAGCGACCAGGGTCACGGGCTTGGTGGCGTGCAATGAGCCGGTGTTCTTGCCTCGACCACGCGGGGTTCGGATCGCGTCGTAGACATACGCTTCGGTGCTTGCCATTTCATACCGTCCTCAACGATTCGCTCGGAGATGCCCTCGATACTGTCAGTATTACTGTCACAGTTGTCAAGTACCAGTAACTGTGTCGTGGTTTACTCTCGTGCTGTGACCGCGCAGATCCCGCCACCGCTGGCCGACGTAGTCATGCTCAACGAGTTCACCATCGACGAGCTGGCGGCCCGTACTGGGATGACCGTACGCACGGTGCGGTTCTATGCAACCGAGGGCCTGTTGCCACCGCCCGAACGCCGCGGGCGGCTCGCCTTCTACGGACCCCAGCACCGCATGCGGCTGGACCTGATCCGCACCCTGCAAGAGCACGGGTACACCCTGGCCGCGATCGAGCGGGTGCTGGCCCGGATCCCCGGCGACGCCAACCCCGCCGAGTTCGCGGTGCATTCGGCCGTCCTGGCGCCATGGCTGCCCGATCAGCTGGAGGAGCTCGACCGCGCCGCCTTGGAGCGCCGCATCGGCCGTCGCGTCACCGAGGAAGAGATCGGCTACCTCGCCGATGTGGGCGCGCTGGAACTGGTCGGCGACGACACGTTCCGGGCCTCGCCCGGGGTGCTCGGCCACGCCGTGGAACTGCTGCAGCTACCGGTCCCGGTCAGCGTCCTGCACGACTCGGCCCGGATCATCGACGAGCACGCCACGGCGGTGGCCAACGGGCTCACCGACGTATTCATCGAGGCGATCTGGGGCCCCTACCAGCGAGGTGAACTCGACCACGAGCAGGTGGTCGCGATGCTGGCGCGGCTGCGGCCGCTCGCGCTCCAGGGGCTGGTCAGTGCATTCGGTCGGGCCGCCGACCGCGCCGCGCGGCGGGGCTTCGCCGACGGGGTGTGACGGTAGCCATCGGGCGCCTTAGGGGCGCCGGGTGCACAGCTTGCTGAGATCGGGCTCGTTCGGGTTGACGTCGCAGACCGCAGGCAGCACCTTCGCAATCGCGTCCGACACTGGCGCCAGCGGTGGCTGGGCGTAGGAACTCGGAACTGTCACCTCGACGTAAGCCGTTCGGTCGATGGCTGTCCACACCGTCTGCTTCTTGGCCGCGACGGGCAGCCAGCTCACCCCGTTGATCACGATGATCTGGGCATCGCTGCCCGCAACCAAGGCCGACGGTTTGGGTACCCCGCAGCGCAGGACCACAGCCGGGTCACCCCAGGCCGCGACGTAGGTCCAGCTCGATCTCGCGGGTCGTCCTGGCAGCGTCCCGAGCGTGATCGGGAGGCTGCCGGTGAGGCTGGTGCAGGCGACGTCGGCGCCCGCGTTGGCCGGTGGCGCGGCAACACTCACCGGCGCCAAGATCTGTGACCCGGCGGTCGTCGACGGAGTCGAGGATGTCTTGCGCGTCGTGTGGCCGAGTAGCAGGGCGCCGACCACGACCAGGGGGACAGTCACCGCGGTCGCGATCAGCGCGGCCCGGCGGTGGTCGGAATCGATTGCGTGCTCCGGAGGCGATCAGAGGTGTACGACGGGGCAGGTCAGCGTGCGAGTGATGCCTGAGACCGCCTGTACGTTTGCCACGACGAGCTTGCCCAGCTCATCCATCGAGTCGGCCTCGGCGCGGACGATGACGTCGTAAGGCCCAGTTACGTCCTCCGCAGTGGTGACCCCGGGAAGCTGGCCGATCGCGTCGGCCACGGCGGCCGCCTTGCCCACCTCGGTCTGGATCAAAATGTACGCATTGACGCTCACAGGCGTGTCCTTTCCTCGATCGGCCCCCACGAGCGGTAGAACCAGTCCGATAGAACCTAGCGCAGCACGATATTCGGCACGCAGGAGACGACATCACCGTTTCAGAGCTCGGCGAGTTCGGGTTGATCCAACGGGTGACGGCGGGGTTGACCGCGACGGAATCCACCGTGCTCGGCCCCGGCGACGACGCGGCCGTGGTGTCGACCTCAGACGGCCGGGTGGTCGTGTCGACCGACTTCTTCGTCGAGAATCGTCACTTCCGGCGGGACTGGTCCACCGCGAACGACGTCGGACACAAGGCGGCGGCCAGAACATTTGCCGACATCGTCGCCATGGGCGCGATCCCTACGTCGCTACTCGTCGGTTTCGCCACGCCGGGCGATCTCGCCGTGGACTGGGTCGACGGGCTTGCCGCGGGATTGCGTGAGG
>JALYIS010000138.1 GCA_030775705.1 Actinomycetota bacterium | reverse complement strand
TGCCCTGAGCCACGACTTTCTCCTCTTGCTGCAAGGAATCCGCACCGTGCGGGTTCCGAGGTCACCACCGGGCGAACAACCAATTCCCGACAGCCAGGAGAAGGAAGAATCAACCGGTTACCTGACTTACGTGCGAGTCATCGCGGCAACCACCGAGAAGCCTAGCAACAAATCCGCGCCCCGCATCCCCGGGGGACCGAAAAGTGTCATGAAACGGCCATCTCTTGCCGTGGCAGACCTCCCCAGACACGCCGGTGGCACCTAAGGTCATGGGATGGACGACACGACCATCCTCGATCACATCCACGACCTGGTGGCCGAAGAGCATCGGCTGCGCGAGAGTCACCGCGGGACTGGTCTGAGCAGCGAGGACCGCCAGCGGCTGCAGGCCCTGGAGGTCCAACTCGACCAGGCATGGGACCTGCTACGCCAGCGCCGGGCTCGGGAGGAGCTGGGCGAGGATCCGGACGAGGCGAAGACGCGCCCCATCGACGAGGTCGAGTCCTACCTCCAGTGATCGGCGCGGGGGCCCCGCGACGTCAGGCGCCACGGTCTCACGAGGTGACGTCCTTGCCGCTGAACCGCGCCCATGCGAGCGACAGCAGGACACCCACATAGGCCAGGTTGACGAGCAGACCGTGCCAGATCACCGACGTGTAGATCGGGTCACGAAGCAGGTCCGTCCACTGCAGCCAGTAGTGACTCGGTAACCAGGGATGGATCGAGGCCAGTTGCGGTACTTGGTCGAGGACCTCGCTCATGATCGTCAATGCGAGCGCCGCGGCCATCGCGGCGACCGGCACCTCGGTCAAGGTCGAGATGAACAGCCCTAGGGCGCCGACCACGCAGAGCACCGCGGCGACGAAGGCCGCAACCAGGAGCAGCCGATACGCCCCTGCCCCGTAGGAGATCGTGCGGCCGGAGAGCAGCGTCAGCTCCCCGGAAGGGAACAACACCGCGCCGACCGCCACGCCGTTGAGGCCGACGAGGGCCACACTCGCGACACACCAGCTGAGAATCCCGCCGAACTTCACCGCGAGCAGCCGGGTACGCCCTACAGGCACCGCGAGCAGGTATCGCAGGGTCCCCGAACTGGCTTCCCCAGCGATCGCGTCTCCCGCGACGACCACGAGTCCCAAGGGCAGGAACAGCGGCGTCACGACCAGGTAGGCGGCGAGTGCCGCGAAGATGCCGTTGTCGGTGATTCCGCCGAAGATGGAACCGCCGGGTCCTCGCCCGGCGTGCGCGCTGACCTTGACGGCGGTACCGATGAGCCAGGGCACCAGCGCCAGCACCACCAACAGCGCCACGTTGCGCCGCCGGCGGAAGATCATGGTGATCTCCGATCGGAGGAATCGTCCCCAGTCACCCGGGCGACGCCGCTCCTCGTCATGGTCCGGGCGCGGGTCGGATCCCGACTCCGTATCCGCCGCCGGCGCCGCAGCCGCTGGCCGCAGATCAGCCCGAGACATCGAAGCCCTCCCCGGTGAGATCGACGAAGATGTCCTCGAGCTTCGGTCGTTCGACGGTGAACTCACGCACGCCCACACCCGCCCCGACGAGCGCCACGACCACCGACTCCGCAGGGACGCCGCCCAGCACCGCGCTCGCGCCGTCCTCGCGGGCGGACACATCAGTCAGGCCAAGGCGCTCGAACACTCCCATCGCCAAGCCGACATCGCTGGTGCCGACCTGAGCGCGGACCCGCTGCTGGGCTCCCAGGTCGGTGAGGGACCCTTGCCACACCATGGCGCCGGCACTCATCACACCGACATGGGAGCACACCTGCTCCACTTCGCTGAGCAGGTGTGAGGAGAGAAATATCGTGACCCCGTCACGGCTGAGCGAGGTGATCAGATGACGCACCTCGCGCGTCCCCTGAGGGTCCAAACCGTTGGTCGGCTCGTCCAGGACGAGCAGGTCGCGCGGCTGCAGAAGCGTCGCGGCAACGCCCAACCGCTGCCTCATCCCCAAGGAGTAGTTGCGGTACTTCTTGCCGGCCGCCGGGCTCAGGCCAACGCGGTCCAGCGCCTCGCCGATACGTGCCTTGGCGGTCGACGAACGGGCATGTACATCAGCCGCGTCCAGGCGGGCGAGGTTGGCCGCCCCGCTCAGGTACGGATGGAACGCGGGCCCTTCGACCAGCGCCCCAACTCTCGGCAAGACCTCGATCCCGGAGCGGGCGAAGTCGACGCCGAGCAACTGATGACTGCCCGAGGTCGGAAAGACCAGCCCGAGCAGCATCCGGATCGTCGTCGTCTTTCCCGAGCCGTTCGGACCGAGGAAGCCGTAGACGGCCCCGCGGGGGACCTCGAGGTTCACCTCACGGACCGCGAACTGCTTGCCGAACCGCTTGGACAACCCGGCTGACGCCACGGCCGCGGTCACTGGCCGCGCCTCAGTGCGCGGCTGGGTGGGCCGCCGCGGCGACGTAGAGCGCCTGTGGGTCGACGAAGCCCGCGAAGACCCGCTGGTCGTCGGTGACCAACACGCACAACAGAGCCGAATCGAGCAGGTGGCCGCGCCCCCAGGTGCCACTCACCGGCATCAACGCAGACCGCGCCGAACCCAACGATCGGTCCAGCTGCGCTGTGGTGACATGGTATTCGACGATGGTCGACCAGGCCGAGCCGACGGTGGTGGGAGTGCCAGCGCCGGCTGTGCCACCGCCATCCGCTCCGGAACCGGACTCCGGGCTACCTGACGGGAGTTTCTTCCCGGCTGCGCCGCCCAGCGTGTTTTCGTGCACGGTCGCTCCCGGAGGCGGCGTGAAGTCGAACGAACTGGCGGGCGGCGCCGTGAAGTCGATGTCGGAGAAGGCGACGTCGATCGCGGCAGCCGAACTGCCGCGCGCGTACACCTGAACACCCAGGGGGATCTTGGTGGCGCCGTCGACTGCGATGTGCACCGACGCGACACGACTACCCGCGTCGCGTGGTGTCAGCACGAGGTCATAGGCGGAGCGGTCGGCGACCAGATGGGTCGCCCCCATCGTCACCACCGTCGACGGGTTCAGCGCGGCGATGACCCGCGAGGCGAGCTGTTGCGGGGTCGTCGACTCCGCTGCGGAGGAGCTGGTCGGGGGCGCCGGGGCGAGCGGGGCGCGGGCCGATCCCGAGTCGGGCGGCACCGTGAATCGTGTGGCCACGTGCGCAGCGCTGTCCCATTCCCACAAGTTCTGACCCGAGTGGAAGACATCGGTCTCCGACGTCGGCCCGAGGATGGCGATGCGCTGCGCGTTCGGGCCGCCGTACCACAGTCGCATCGTGTGTGAGCCGGACAGCAGCCCGGCGATCGAGGAGTCGCCAGCTCCCTGGGCGACCGACGGGAGTTCGGGCAACCCGAGGGCCAGCTGGGCGACGACGGTGCCGGAGAAGCCGACCTCAGACGTCGAGCCCACATCCGCGAGCAACTGCGCGGTGGATGTGGCGGGCAGGGAGTTGGTGCTGGCCTTGGCGGCGATGATGCCGCTGGCCGCCAGGCCGACGACACCGGCCACCGCCACCGGCGCGAGCCAGCGCAGCGCGCGGTGCTGGCGAAGCATCGACATGGTCCTCACTGGACCCAGCATGCGGCGGCAGCACTGTGATCGGGCTGAGCCAGTCCACAATGGACTTTCACCCCGAGTGGCAGGGTGGGCGTTGACACGAGGAGACACGGTGCGACTACTGATAGTCGAGGACGAGGTAAGACTCGCCTCCGCCCTGCAACGCGGTCTGGGCGGCGAGGGGTTCACCGTCGATCTGGCCCACACCGGTCCAGACGGATTGCACGCGGCGCAGGAGACCACCTACGACGCCGTAATTCTCGACATCATGCTCCCCGGCCTGTCCGGCTACCGCATCATCGAGCAGTTGCGCGCGGCCGAGAACTGGGTGCCGATCCTCATGTTGACCGCGAAGGACGGGGAGTACGACGAGGCCGACGCCCTGGACCTGGGCGCCGACGACTACCTCACAAAGCCATTCTCCTTCGTCGTGCTGCTGGCCCGGATCCGGGCCCTGCTGCGCCGGGGAGTGACACCGCGCCCCGCGTCGCTGCGTGTCGACGATCTCGTCCTGGACCCCGCCGCACATACCGTGGCGCGCGGCGACACCGCCATCGACCTGACCCCCCGCGAATTCTCACTCCTCGAATTCCTGATGCGGCGTGCCGGGGACGCGGTCAGCAAGGCCGACATTCTGCATCACGTCTGGGACGCCAACTACGAAGGCGACGCTAACGTCGTCGAGGTGTATGTCGGCTACCTGCGCCGCAAGATCGACACACCGTTCGGCAGGCAGAGCGTGCAGACGGTCCGCGGCGCTGGCTATCGGCTCACCGCAGAGAATTGACCCGCTTTGCGGCCCTGCCCGCCGGATGGTGGGCCAGGCAGTCGCTGAGGGCCCGCCTGACCCTGCTCGCGACCGCACTGTTCACCTTGGCGGTGACGACCGGTGCTGTGCTGGTGCTCATCCTGCAGCGATACGCCCTGCTGCGCACCCTGGACGCGTCGGCGTTGAAGACGGCGAACGACACGGCACAGATCTTTCGTGCCAAGACTCCGGTCACCTTCGTGCCGACCACCGGTGGCGTCACCGCCGGCCAGGTCGTCGACGCGCAGGACCGGGTGATCGCGGCCTGCTGCGGGTCCGACCGGGTGATCCCGCTGCTCAACGACGCTCAGCTGCGTCAGGTCCGGGAGGGCGACCGGATCACGATCACCGGCCCAACCGGAAGCGCCCGGCTACGGGTTCTGGGTGCGACCGCCAACGGGGACACCGTCCTGATCGCCACCGATCTCAAAGGCGTGGACGACAGCCTGCGCCTGCTGGGACAGGTCGCCCTGATCGGCGGTCCGCTGGCCGTACTGCTGATGGCGATGGCCACCTATGGCGTGGTCGCCCTGACGCTGCGGTCGGTGGCGGCGCTGCGGCACGGCGCCGGGGACATCACCGCGGCGGGGCTTGCTGATCAACGCCTGCCGGTGCCGACTGCCCAGGACGAGATCTATCGGCTGGCGACGACCCTCAACGCCATGCTGGACCGGATCGACTCCGCCACCACGCGCCAGCGCACCTTCGTCGGGGACGCGGCGCACGAACTGCGCTCACCGTTGGCATCTTTGCGCGTCCAGCTCGAGGTGGCGCAGCGCATCGGGCCCGAGGAGGACTTCGACACCCTCGTCGATGACGTCCTGGTGGACGTCGGCCGGCTCGACCGGCTGGTGAGTGACCTGCTCGCGCTGGCGCGCCTGGACGAAGACCGTGGGCAGCTGCTACGACGCGAGCCCGTCGCGTTCGAGTCGGTGGTGGCCGACGTAGTTGCCACCTACGGGCACGCCCGCGCACAAGTGCACCTCGCCACCTCGTTGCCGAGCGTGGTCGCCGGTGACGCGGACGGCCTGCGCCGGGTGGTGATCAACCTCGTGGACAACGCCGTCCGTTACGCCAGGTCGGACGTCACTGTCAGCCTCGAGCACGGCGAGTTCGCGGGCCAGCCCAGCGTCACCCTGCACGTCGTCGATGACGGGCGTGGGATTGATCCGAGCGAGCGAGATCGCGTGTTCGACCGCTTCTACCGTGTACAGGCCTCGCGTTCACGCGAGAGCGGCGGCACCGGGCTCGGCTTGTCGATCGTGCGCGACATCGTCCGCGCGCACCTGGGCACCGTACAGCTGCGTGCCCGACCCGACGGCGGCCCGGGGCTGGACGCAGTGATCGTGCTGCCGTTGGCCGACCCGGTACCCGGCACCTGACGAATCTGCAGCCAGCAAGTCTGCAGCCGGCCAGTCTGCAGCCGCGGACGGGCTACGGGGTCGTACACGGCGGCAGCACCGTCCCCGTCGGGGTTGGCGTCGCAGTCGCCGTCCCGGTAGCCCCAGTCGTGGTCGCCGGGGTACTTGGCGTCGGATGCGACGTGGTGCAGGTCGGCGTCGGCGCTACGTAGGTGTAGATCACCAGCTTGATCTGAGTGCTCTGCACATAGGCCACGTTGGGCACCGGGCTCTCCGACGCGACGGTGCCGTCCTTGGTCTTGTCAGCGGTCGGCGTGGTCTGCGTGTCCTCGATGTTGAGCCACTGCGCCTGGTTCAGCAGTGACCGGGCGTCGGCGTCCTTCTTCCCCCGAACGTCGGGCAGGACGACCTTGCCGCTCGACACGCTCAAGGTGATCGTCGAGCCGGGGGCCACCAGCGTGAAGGCAGGTTTGCTCTGTGCGACGACGATCCCCGCCGCGGCAGGATTGTTCACTGGCATCGCGGCTGCGACCAGCCCCGCCTTGTGCAGCGCGGCGACCGCGTCGGTGTACGGGGTCCCGGTGAAGTCTGCCGGCACCTGGACCATCGCCGGCGTGAACAGCTGGAACGTGACGGTTTGGGCCTTATCGATCTTGGTTCCGGCCACCGGGTTCACCTTGCAGACGAAACCCTTGGCCACCGTGACATTGCCGTCGCAGGGCCCGTTGGTGTCATCGCCCTGAGCCGGGTTGAGGTTGGCGGAGCGCAGTGACGCGTTCGCGGCAGCGGGCAGTTGACCGACGACGTTGGGTACGGAGACCTGCTTCACCGAGTTGTCCGACTTGCCGATCAGCAGGATGGCGATGATGGCCGCGGCAATGACCAGCACCAGGGCGACTACGATCGCGACCCAGGCCATGCCGCCGCGGGAGTCGTCCTCATCGTCGAGCGGACCGGGTGGGCGGGCACCCACCACCGGCGGTACCAGCGCCGCGCGGGAGATGAACTGGGTGCGATCCGCATCGGACATCACCGCCTCCGCGGCGACCGGCTGGTTGGCGAGCGCGCGCTGGAGGTCGACGCGCATCTCGCCGGCCGTCTGGTAGCGGTTGAGCTGGTTCTTGGCCAGCGCCTTCATCACGATCGAGTCGAGTGCCGGGGGGACCTCGGGGTTGCGCGACGACGGCGGTGGGGCACTCTCGCGTACATGCTGATATGCGACGGCAACGGGCGAGTCGCCCTGGAACGGTGGCGAACCAGCGACCAACTCGTAGAGCAGGCAACCGGTGGAATACACATCGGAACGGGCGTCCACAGTCTCTCCGCGCGCCTGCTCAGGTGACAGGTATTGCGCGGTGCCGATGACGTTGGCGGTCTGCGTCATGGTGGCCGCGTTGTCGGCCAGTGCCCGGGCGATGCCGAAGTCCATCACCTTGACGGCACCCGCCGGCGTGATCATGACGTTGGCGGGCTTGATGTCACGGTGCACGATTCCGTTGCGGTGGCTGAAGTCGAGCGCTCCGGCGATGTCCGCCGCGATCTCCATCGCGCGCCGAACGGGCAGCCGGCCTTCGATCTTGAGAATGTCACGCAGCGTGCGGCCTTCGACGTACTCCATCACGATGTAGGGCGACATCGTGCCGTCCGGCGCGATGTCTTCCCCCGTGTCGTACACCGACACGATGGACGGGTGGTTCAGACCGGCGGCGGCCTGCGCCTCTCGGCGGAACCGGTTGAGAAACGAGGGATCGCGGGCGAGATCGGCGCGAAGGACCTTGATCGCCACGTCGCGTCCGAGCCGGACGTCGCGTCCCCGATGCACTTCGGCCATGCCGCCGTACCCGAGAAGCTCACCCAGCTCGTAGCGCCCGCCGACCAATCGCGGCTGAGTCATCGTCGATCCTCACTATCGGTTGAACAGATCGTCACTGCGACGTTGAGTCGCGACGTTGCGCTCGGAGGTTGCATCTCAACGCCCCCCGGGGGACTTCAGGTAGGCCTCCATGACGGCCTTGGCGACCGGGGCGGCGGCCAAGCCGCCGGTCGTCTCGCTCCCGTTGACCCCGCCATTCTCGATGATCACGGCGACCGCGATCTTGGGCGTCCCCTTCACGAGCGCGAAGCCGGAGAACCAGGCATGGGGAGGCGTCTGGACACCGTGGACGAAGATGCCGGTGTCCGCCGTTCCCGTCTTGCCGCCGACCACGATGCCGGGGATATCGGTGATCGCTGCCGAACCACCGGTCCCTTCCGGACTCGTGACCACCCCGACCATCATGAGCAGCAGCTGCTGGTCCAGCTGCGCGGAGAGCACCTGCGACAGTTGCGTCGGCCTCGTGCTGGAGAGGACCGCGAGGTTCGGGCCTACCTCCTGCTGCACGAGATAGGGCTTCATCAACGTTCCCCCGTTGGCGACGGCGGCCGCGATCATCGCGCCCTGCAGCGGCGTCATCCGGACGTCCTGCTGGCCGAACGAGGCGCGCGACAGGGTGCCCGGGTCGGCGAGGTCGGCCGCGGTGCCGACCGTGGATCTCGCGACGCCCACGGGGACCTGAAGCTGGTTCGCATCGAAACCGAACAGCGCCCCCTCTTTCGCGATCGCGGAGCCGCCGACCTTATCGACCGCTAGTGCGGCGAACGCTGTGTTGCACGATTTCGCGAACGCGAACTGGAGTTGCGCGGTGGTCCCGTTGTCACAGGTCTCGCCGTTGAAGTTCTGCACGCACGAGGATGTCGGGTCCGCCGGGCAGGCGCCCGTGTGGTCGTGGAAAGGCCAGTAGCCGTTAGGTGCGGGGATCTGCTGGGTCGCCGTCACCCCAGCGTTCAGTGCCGCCGCAGAGACGATCACCTTGAATACGGAGCCCGGCGCGTAGGTCTGGTCGAATGCTCGGTTGAGCATGGGGTCGGCCGGATCCTTCTTGGGCAGCAGGGAGGTGTAGTAGCTCTCGATACTCGAGGCGTCGTGCGAACTCAGCTTGTTCGGGTCATAGGACGGGGTCGACACTGCGGCGAGGATGGCGCCGGTGCTCGGATCGATAGCCACCACCGCGCCGTGGCGCAACTGCCCGTCCGCACCCTTCATCGCGGCATAGGCCGCCTGCTGCGCCGCCGAGTTCAGCGTGAGGTCCACGCTGCCGCCGCGGGGGTTGCGGCCGGTGAACAGGTCGGCCAGCTGCTGCCCGAACTGGCGGGAGTCGTTGCCGGACAGGACGTTGTTCTCTGCGTCCTCGAGGCCGGTGGTTCCGTAGACGAAGGAGTTGAAGCCGGTGACTGGCGCGTACACCGGACCCTGGGGATACACGCGTAGATACTTCAGCTCGTCGGATGTCGAGACTGACTTGGCCACATCGGTGCCCTGGACCACTATCGCGCCGCGGGGGCTCGAGTACTCGGTGAGCAGCACCCGGCTGTTGCCGGTGTGGTTGCGGTAGAAATTGCCCTCGATGACCTGTACGAAGTTGAGGTTGACGAACAGCGCGGCGAGCAGCACGCCGAGGGTGAGCGCCACCTTGCGGATCGGACGGTTCATGCCGGCACCGCCACGGCGCTGTCCGCCTGGTCGCTCGGTGGGACGTTCGTCGGCCGCCGGGCCGCGTCTGAAACCCTCAGCAGCAGAGCCAGCAGCGCATAGTTCGCCAGCAGCGAGGAGCCGCCGTAGGACAGGAACGGGGTCGTGAGGCCGGTCTCGGGAAGCAGCCGGGTAACCCCCGCGACCACGACGAACAGCTGCCAGGCCACGAGGAAAGCCAGGCCGGTGGCCAGCAGCTTGCCGAAGGAGTCGCGCACTGCCAAGCCTGCGGCCAGACCACGCGACACGAACAGCGCGTACAGCATCAGGATGGCGACCAGGCCGAACAGGCCGACCTCCTCGCCGAAGGAGGAGATGATGAAGTCGGTGCCCGGAAGGGGCACCAGTTCGGGGTGGCCGCCCCCAAGGCCGGTGCCGAATATTCCACCGGTGCCGAGCCCGAACAGCGACTGGCGCAGCTGGTAGCCATCGTTTTCGTGCAGCGGGGCGAAGGTGTGCAACCAGACTCCGACGCGGGTCTGCACGGTGCCGAAGATCTGGTACGAGACGTAGGCGCCGCCGGCGAAGGCAATCGCGCCGACCACGACCCAACCCACCCGTTCGGTGGCGACATACAGCAGCACGACGAACAGGCCGAAGAACATCAGCGATGTACCAAGGTCGTGGCCACGGACGAGAACGCCGATGCAGATCAGCCAGGCGGCGACCAGCGGGCCGAGGTCACGCCCGCGCGGCAGGTCGATCCCGGCCAGGCGCTTGCCCGCGAGCGAGAGCACGTCTCGCTTCGTGACGAGGTAGGCGGACCCGAAGATGCAGAGCAGGATCTTGGCGAATTCGCCCGGCTGCAACGAGAATCCCGCGACGCGGATCCAGATGCGGGCTCCGTTGACTTCGCTGAACCGCGCCGGCAACAGCGCGGGGAGCAACAGGAGCACGACCCCAGCCAACGCCAGGCTATAGGCGTAGCGCTGAAGCATTCGGTGATCTCGCACGATGATGAGCAGCGCGACGAACAATGCGACGCCCATCGCGGTCCACACGACCTGGGTCGGCGCCGCAGCCCCGGCGAATTGCTGGCCGTACTGATGCGCCTGCTGTTGGAGGCCGAGGTCGAGCCGGTGGATCATGACCAGTCCGAGACCGTTGAGTGCCACTGCGATCGGGAGCAACAGCGGGTCGGCGTAGGGCGCCACCCGACGGATCACCAGGTGGGTCACCAGCCCGGCGACGAGCGGCACGGCGGCGTAGGTGACCAGATGGCCGGAAATCCGACCGTTGCGGGTCGCCTCGAGGGCAGCCTCCGCGGCGACCACCAGGAGTACGGCGAAGCCCAGCAGCAACAATTCGGTGTTGCGGCGCGTCGGGACGCTCAGGTGGGACCTCGGACGGTTCATCGAGCCGGCCTGCAAGTCACGCCGGGGACCTGGGTCGGTGCCGGCAGGGTCGGGGTGGCGCTCGGTGTGGGAGTCGGCGGCACCGACGACCGGGCAGTACCCGGCGTCGCCTTCGCAGCGCTGGTCGTCCGGGAGGCGCGCACGCCCCTCGAGGCGGTTGGCTGCGTCGGACCCGTCGTCGGGGACGCGGTCGTCGACGACGGCAGTGTCGAGGGAGCCAGGCAGAGCGGCAGCAACTGGCCGTGGAGGTTGGCGACGATCTTCTCGGCGTCCTTCTCATTGTCGGCACTGATCCCGTCGTGCACCTGCGAACGCACCGACGGGTTGAGATCCGCAACGACCAGGCCGGTGCTGTTCCGGTACACGTTGAAGAACTTCAGCGGCCCGATCTGCGTGTTGACACCTCGGAAGATGGCGACCTGGCTGCCGTCGCGCCCGACGAAGTAGTACGTCTGGGTCAGCGCGTATGCGCCGGCGAGTCCCCCGGCCACGAC
>JALYIS010000137.1 GCA_030775705.1 Actinomycetota bacterium | reverse complement strand
AACTCCCCGCTCGATCAACCTCGCCCACTGCTCACGCTTCGTCGTCTGCCGAACCCCACCCCGACATCCATCCACCGTCGCAACCTCCGAAGATTTCCGGTGTTGCGACGATCGCTAGAACCTCCCGACTTTTTCATGGCCACGGACACGGTCCGTCTCTGGTTCACGGGCGCACACAGGGCAGTCGTTTGCGGGTCCCAGACACGTCCGTTCATGGCACTCCTCCGTCAAGACACAGCGGCGAGGGTCGGTTCTAGGCTTGCTGGTGACGGGTCAGGGAAGTAACTGACCGACGTGCCGGCATCGGGGTGTGAGTCGGCCGCGCTGGATTGAAGAGTCGCCCCCGGGTGTCCTCCCAGGCCCGTCGCCGAGCTGGGCAGTGCGTCGGTGAGTAGTCGTCGGTAACCACATCAGATCGCCGTCGTTTCAATGTCCGCGGGACTCTCTCGGATAGCGCTTGGGCACAATCAACATCCTCCAGCGGCCCCCCACGGCACCCCAGACCAGATGTCACCTATCCCTGCGGCAGCCCCGAGGTCGATCCGTTGCAGCAGGCGGCCGCACACAGGCAGGCGGCGGTAGCGAGTTCCGCGATCATCGGTGCGCGGGAGAAGTGCAAGGTCATTGGGGCTCCGTATGTGAGCACGAGCTACGGTTCGGTCGCGATGAAAGCGGTGGGTGGTTAGGGTCGGGGTCAGCTGGTGGTGGCGCAGGTGGCCCAAACGGTCACGTCCTGGGGCGCTATGTATTGGAATCCGTTGTCATCCGCGATCTGGTCCTCGGCCGAGGTCCACAGAAACGTCACGGTGACCTCCCACGCGGCGCCGCTAAAGATGGGCGCGCCGCCGCTGACTACTGAATTTGCGAGGTCGCCGCTGGTGATCTCCCCGCCGCCGCCGAGGGCGTGCTTGCCCAGTGGGCAGAGGACCTTCGCGGTTCCACCGTTGTGATCGATGTTTGTCGTGGCAGACACGATCTGATAGCCGCTCACCCCGTTCGCGCCGGGTGCCCCGTCCTTTCCGGGTGCGCCGTCCTTTCCGGGTGCGCCGGCGGGGCCGGCGTCGCCCTGAGGCCCCTGGGCGCCGGTCGCACCGGTCGGCCCTGGTATGCCTTGAGCGCCTTGAATGCCGTGGATGCCTTGAGGACCTTGAGGACCGGTCTGATTGAAGTTCAGCGGCGTGAAGCCGGGCGGGCAGGCCTGGCTGTTGTCGATGACGAATAGGGAATGAACCGTCGGGCTGCCAGTCGGGTAGCAGGCGTGGATTACCCCGTTCGCGTCGGGGATCCCCGGCGTTGAAGCCAGGGCGATCCCCCCGCCCGCGCTGGCTACGGCGAGTGTGGTGACAGAGATCAACGCGATTGTCGTCCGGCGCGATAGCTTGCGTCCTGCGATGTTCATTAGCGTCTTCCTTTGTTTGAGTGTGTGTTCGGAGAGGACTCTCGGCTGTTCTTTGGACATCTCGGGTGCGGAGTCAGTCACCCTCGGTGACTGACACTCGAGGTGGGGGTGTTCGAGCACGACGAGTCAAGCGCCGTTCCAGGCGTCGACCGATCACGGCTTCGAACGCCTCGCGAGGGCACGCCTGCTGCTTGCGGCGAGCGCCGGGGCTCCTGGCAGCAGCGACCTCGGGAGCCGGTCCTGCGAAGATGAGGTTGCGTTCGATCGTCATGGGCGTTCTCCGTGGCCGGGTGGCTGGTTTGAGGTCGGTCAAAGTCGGCCAAAGACCGCGGCGGCGAGGACTTTCTCCGCCGCTAGCCCCTTGTCGGGAAGCGAGTCGAGGTGTGCGCCGGCGATCATCAGCAGGAACCCGGCACTGCCCTTGCGTACGTAGAGCAGGCCACCGCCCTTCGTCAGCGCTTCGTCCCCGACGCCGGATACGGGCGTCGGTGGATGGCCATTGCCGGTTGCCGCCGCTTTGATCGCGGTCCAGTCGCTGATCGTGAGGGTGACGCTGGCGGCGAAGTCGCTGGTGGTCCAGGTGCAGTCGTAGTGCGGGATGGTTGGTTTGCCGGGGCCGAGAGCTTGACCGGCCGCGGCGTCAACCTCGGCCTGGGTCAGGAGCGAGCAGGGATCCACGGAACTGCCGCGCGCCGTGCCGCCACTACTGGTGGCGGCTGCGGATGTGGCGGCCGCGGCGGCGATGCTCGGAGCACTCGATTGGCCAGTGGCGCTGGGGGCGCTCTTGCTCCCGGATCCGCACCCGGTGATGGCGGTGAGCGTGATGGCCGCGCCCAACAAGACTGCGAGGCGCTGGTTAGTGCGGGCGTGCGACATGATGATCTCCTGCGTTCGGAACGGCTTGATCGGGCGGTGTCTGGCTTTCGACGCACACGAGCAACGCGGCGTCCGTGATCCGGTCCAGCCCAAAATGGGCGTGGTTGTTCACGGCTCGGACGGCATCGGAGGACTCTGCTCGGAACAGGCAGAAGCAGGTGTCTTCCGTGGGTAGGTAAGCCGAGTACAGGTACCGCACTCCCGCGTCGGTTCGATCCGAGCCGGCGCATATCCGGGCCACGCGGGCCGTCGACTCGGCTAAGTCCTCAGCCTCTGCGGGCGAAAGATACCGCTCGACGAGGAATGCCCTCCCTCGCCCGCTCCGGTCAGAGGTTTGCCGCGAGTTCATACGGGCGAGGCTACGAGCGGGTGTCGCTGACTCGCGTCGGTGAAACTACGCAACTTTGCTCAGCAAGTCCCGCGGAGCATCAGTCAGGGTTCGGCTCCGCGGGTGAGCTCGTCAGGACGTAACGGGACAGTTCGGTGCGTGAGCGCAGGCCGAGCTTGCGGTAGATACGGCCCAGATGGCTCTCGACCGTACGTACGCTCATGAACAGGATGGCGGCGACTTCGCGGTTGGTGTGGCCTGCGCCGACAAGGGCGGCGATGCGTTCCTCCACGACTGTCAGCTTGTCGTCGGCGGTGCGCCCGCCGATGCTCGCGAGCTCGCGGCTGGCCTGTTCGGCTTGCAGCGGTGTGCCGAGATCGACGAACACGGCGCGTGCGGCGACGAGCTCTCGGCGGGCATCGCCACGGTGACCACAGCGCCGCAGAAGACTGGCGAACAGCAGCCGAGTCCGCGCCTGCTCGAATGGCATCGGCAGCCGCTCATGATCAGCCAGTGCCAGTTCGAGCAGCTCCAGTGCAGGAGGCAACTCGCCGACCGCCGCCTTCAACAACCCATGGCAACGCCCAGCTAGCGCGGTCGACCACGGCAAGTGATTAGATTGCGTGCTCACGTCGAGCTGCTCGGTCAACCGCTGTGCCTCCTCGAGGCGCCCAAGTGCCACGAGCGTGCTGACGGCATCCGGATGTGCCCGCAAGATCGCTGGCTCTCCGATGCCGATATCTTCAATCGATATGTCCACCGCCCGTTGCAGGTGATCGGCGGCAGCCTCGATGTTGCCGGCCATGAGTTCGGTGACGCCGAGGCTGCGGCAGTGCAGCGCGACAGCTGAGATGAAGCCCACGGCCTCGTCCGCTGCGAGATCGGCTTCGCCAAGAGCCCGGGCTTCATCCAAGTGCCCGAGGTGGGTTAGCGCAAGAACGTGTGCCGAAGCAGCCAACGTACCCCGCAAGCCAATCCGAACCGCTAGGTCGCGCCCCTCGATCGCGTAGGCGAGTGCGACCTCATATCGTCCCGCCCAGCATTCGAGCGTGGCCAAGTGACCGAGCGCATTGGGAAGCGCACTGTCATCGCCCTCGTCATCGGCGGCGGTTCGTATCACCTGCAGCCACCTCCTAGACTCATCGAATCGGTCCACGACCTTGAGGTACATGCCGAGCACCAAGGCCGCCCGGTCGCTTACAGGTACAGGCGGGCCTTCGGCCTGCAAGGCCGCGGCACGTTCCAACATCGGCACGTCAAGCCCTCGCCCGAGTCGGCACCCATGCAGCGCGACGTTGGTTAGTGAGCTGGCAAGCAGATCACTCGGCGGCTCGTCCATGGCCTCCAACAGATTCATTGCCCGCTCCGCGTGGTACAGGTCCATCGTGGCGCCGGACGGACTAGTGTCCGCGAGGGTGGCATGGCAGCGTGCGCGCAGCAGCGCGTCGTCGCCAGCTTCAGTCATCGCTTGTTGGCACAATTCAGCGACGGTGGCGTCCCCGAACTCCCACGAGGCGATCGTTGCCGCCAGCAGCAGTCCCCGCACGCGTAACGGCCCGGGCGGTGCCGCGTCGAGGCCGTCATTGAGTACGGTCCGTGCCCTCGCTGTATCGCCGAGCTGAAACAGATACTCAGCCGCGTCGACTGTCCGCCGCAGTACTGCGTCACCGTCACCGGTGGGTGTTCGGGTGATGGCTAGTTCCGCGAGTTCGGCCGCGGCGTCGATGCTACCGCGGTTGCGTGCCTGCCGAGCTGCGATATCGAGGGCATCGGCGACGTCGGCGGAACGCTCGAGGGAACCTAAAGCCGCATGCCGCGCATACTCCTCTACGTCACTCACCGAGGACGCAAGCTGTTGGTGTAGGCGGCGGCGCTCCGCAGGGGCAAGGGCCGCGTACGGGATCGACGCGATCAACGGGTGTGTGAAACGAATACGCTCACCGTCGTATTCCAACAGTCCGGCCCCCACCGCCTCGTCGAGGGCGTGCGATGACGTCTCAGGATCGCCCGAAGCCGCCGTGACTGCGGCGACGGTCGGTTGGGCCAGGGCGGCGGTGACAAGGAGCAGATGTCGTGCCTGCGTAGTCAGAGCCCTGAGACGCTCGGTGACCAGCACCCTGAGGTCAGACGGGACTGGAAGCGGTTCACCCACACGCGGCTCCCGGCCACGCCGCTGCAGGGCGCGCGCCATCTCAATACAGACCATCGGGTTACCGCCCGTGGCCTGGTGGAGCCGGGCTAGGGTCGGCCGGGAAAAGCCCTGGCCGAGCTGGGCCGCAATGATCCGTTGCAGAACCCCGATGCTCACCGGACCAACGAGGATCCGCAGTCCGGCAAGGCCCAGGTCCGCGTGCTCGACGGCGTCGGCCAGCACCCCCGTTCGGCACGAAGCGATTAGCCGTACCGGCTCGTCGACTAGGCGCCTCAAGGCGAATGACAACACGTTGCGCGAGCTCGCATCCAGCCACTGGACGTCATCCACCGCCAGAATGAGCGGCCCCGATTGCGACAACACACGCAGCACGGCCAGCACAGCGACGCCGACCACACGATTGCCGAGGGCGCTCGAGGAACCGTCGGACAACAGCAGTGCGGCGGACAATGCCTTCTGTTGGACAAGTGGCAGGGTCGACACGAGTTCACTGTCCAGCCCGTCGAAGAGATCGCCCAGCCCGGCGAACGCTAGAGTCGCATCGGACTCACTACATCGGCAGGCGCGTACGGTGACGCCATCGGCACGCGCATCCTGCACGGCCCTGGCCCAGATCGCCGTCTTGCCGATACCCGCGACGCCCTCGAACACAAGCGAAGCAGGGCCGTGGACGGCGGTGTCGTTGACAAACTGCTTTACAATGCCCAACTCGCGTTCGCGGCCGACGATCGACGCCAACGGACGGTACACGCGCATTTCCTCCGCCGCCTTGACCGGCATCGCCCTCGTCCGAACCGTAGTCCTGTGGGGCACGTCCTGCGACCCGCAGTCGTGCGCTACCGACCACCGACGAGCCCGCTGAGCACCTCGTCAGGTCGGCGTCGCCGTGTTCCGTCATCTCGCGTTCACCCGCCGCGCCCTCATTCATGTCGGTCCAGCCGGTAGCGATCGACGAATCGACCGACACCGCGATTTCGCGCCGTCAGCGAAAGCCGCCTTCGTGATCCTCGAAACACGTTTTCGTCGCCTGCGCGATTCTGAACAACTCCCGGGCCGGGGCCTGCGAGAAGCGGCCATCATTTTGCTGACCCAGGCGATCACCGGAAATTACGGCCTGTTCCCGGTGTCGATCCTGTTCTTCGCGGGTGCGTTCGTGGTACTCAACCCCTCCGCCGCCGCCCGCAAAGCGGCGCCGAAAGCGGCTCCGACCACCTTGCGGTATCGACCGGATTGCCGCGGCGGGGGCGTCACGAAAATAGCGTCCGCTCGCTGGGCGAACGCGTCCGGGGCCGTAGCAGATCGCCAAGACCCGTCGGGACGGTCCCTCCACTTTCAGGATACCGCGCGAGTGGGGGCTGGCGGCAAGGGCCGGGGAGTGCGGCAGACTCGCGCGTCCAACCACGTAGGCGGAAAGGTTTCAGGTGACCAGACCGCTCGATCGGGGTCCGTTCTTCCATGGGACGCTCGCGGATTTAGGCGTTGGGGAGTTCCTCACGCCCGGCCGCCCGTCGAACTACCGTCCCGAGGTCGTGGCCGTGTTCATCTGCCCCCTCTCGTCGGATCGCTTCCAGACGTGCAGGGTCGATCGCAGAGACAGTCATGGTGGTCGATTTCGTCGAGGTCATGTCCCCACTCTCTCCGAGTGGACGGACGATGTCTGGCGGCTTTCAGACACCGCATCCAGTTCGTCATCACCGCGGAGGCCGACGGCGGCGCGGTCGGCGGCGAAACGCTAACCGCCGATGGCACTCATCGAACGACTCGCCGCGGAGAACGCGGGGGTTCCGATTCCGTGGCCCGAGGCCTTGCCCCACATCGCGCTGCGCCAGCGCTCGGCGATCTCGGCGTCGCTCGCTCCGCCACGGACCAGCCCTCGCAGGTCGGTCTCGCCGGTGCTGAACAGGCAGTTTCGGACCTGACCGTCGGCGGTGAGCCGAGTGCGTGCGCACGCCGCGCAGAACGGTCTGGTGACCGACGCGATCACACCGACCGTCGCGGGGCCACCGTCGACCAGCCAACGCTCGGCGGGCGCGCTGCCACGCGCCTCTCCCACGGGCGTGAGTGTGAAGTGCGCGGTGAGGCTGGCGAGTATCTCCTCGCCGGTCACCAGATTGTCCTGGCGCCAGGTGTGATCAGCATCCAGCGGCATCTGCTCGATGAAGCGCAGTTCGTAACCGTTGTCCAAACAGAATCGCAGCAGGTCCGGGGCCTCGTCCTCGTTGACACCGCGGATCAGGACCGCGTTGGCCTTTACCGGTGACAGCCCGGCCTCCTGTGCTGCGCGCATCCCACGCAGTACGTCCGGCAACCGGTCACGCCGCGCGAGCGTGGCGAATCGATCCGGACGCAGGGTGTCCAGAGAGACATTGATGCGCGTGAGCCCATTGGCTGCCAATTCGTCCACGACACGCTCCAGGCCGATCCCGTTCGTCGTCAAGGACACGTCTGGGCGGGGTATCAACGCCGAGGTAGCCGCGATGATGGCGACCAATCCGGGTCGTAGGAGCGGCTCGCCACCGGTGAAGCGGACTTCACGAATGCCGAGCATCTCTACCGCGACGGTGACCAGCCGAATTGTCTCCTCGTCGGTGAGGAGCTCGTCACGCGCAATCCACGGCAGGCCGTCGGCGGGCATGCAGTACGTGCACCGCAGATTGCACTTGTCGGTCAGGGACACGCGCAGGTCGGTGGCCACTCGACCGAACGAATCCGCCAACGGAATCGTCGAGAGCTGGACGCCGGTCATGAGCCCAGCGTATGCGAACGGTCTCGGGTGGGGGTGATCGAAGTGCTCGGTCAGCCGTGCGGTCGACCTTCAGGGGCCACGCCGCGTGGCACCGGACCTATCATCGGGTCCGTGGCTGTCGTGGGCGGAGCGGTGCTCGCGGCGGGGTCCGGCACTCGAATGGGCGTCCCCAAAGCAGAGCTCGCCGTTGGGGGAACGAGACTCGTCGATCGCGCTGTCGCTGCCCTCAATCACGGGGGCTGTGTCGACGTGATCGCCGTGGTCAGACTCGGAGTGTCGGTGCCTGGCGCCCGTGTGATCGTCAACCAGAAGCCGGACCGCGGACAGCGGTCCTCCCTCGAGCTTGCCGTCGCCGCCTGCGACGGCGGCGTCGATGCGCTGGCTGTGCTCCTCGTCGATACC
>JALYIS010000136.1 GCA_030775705.1 Actinomycetota bacterium | reverse complement strand
CCGCCACGGAGTGGGCGACGGCAGCGACCTGGGACGCATCAGCAGCCAGCAGGTGTTCCTCTCGGCCCTCGCGCGCAAGATCGAGAGTGAGGGTGTTCTCAGGAATCCGCTCCAGCTCTACGGGCTGGCCACTGCGGCCGCGCAGAACATGCAGCTCTCGGACACGCTGGCCCGACTCGACACCATGGTGAGCATCGCTCTCGCGCTCAAGAGCGTGCCGCTGCAGAACATCGTGATGATCCAGTACCCCGCGGGGAGCAGCCCGCTGTACCCGGATCGGGTCGTCCCCGTCGCCGCGGATGCCGCGGTCAACTCCGCACTCGTCAAGGATCTCGCCGTCTCGCTCACCGGCACGACGGGCCGCGGCGCGATCGTCTCGACGACGCCGACAACGGCCGCAACCCCGACTCAGACCCCCACGCCCACCGGGGGCAAGACCACCAGCAGCAAGCAGAAGGGCAGCGTCACGCCCAGCCCGACGCCCACCCCAACGGCAACGCCGCCGGCACCCGTGGTACTTACGGCACTGCCAAGCACGGTCACCGGGCAGACGGCCGACGAGCAGACCTGCGCGAAAGGCACCGGCAAGTAAAAGCCGGACTCACCAAGTCGGGGTAACAGGATTTGAACCTGCGGCCTCGTCGTCCCGAACGACGCGCGCTACCAAACTGCGCCATACCCCGTAGCCGTTCGGCGAACCGGCGGCAACCTGTCCATGTTAGCCCACTCGGGCGAGTGCGCCATCCAGACGACGGAGGCTGAAGGCCAGATCCGTGGGCTACTCGGCGCGGGCGACGAGGGTCAGCACGACGGCCTCGGGCGGGCAGGCGAAGCGCACAGGTGCATAGATCGAGGTGCCGAGTCCGGCGGAGACCTCGAGGTACGAGGTTCGGTGGGGCGTGCTCCACAGGCTGAGGCCCTGCGCCTGATCGCGGGGGATATCGCAGTTGGTGACCAGCGCAGGCATCCCCGGCACCCGCACCTGGCCTCCGTGGGTGTGACCGGCGAGGATCACGTCGGCGCCCTGGTTGACGAAGGCGTTCAGCACCCGCTGGTATGGCGCGTGCGTCACGCCGAGGGCGAGCACCTCGTCGTCGGTCCCGGGGGTCCACTCGACGTTCTCGCGCATCTCGTCGATCGCGCCGGGGAGGGCCGCGAGCTTGTCCCAGCCGCGGTGGGCGTCTCCGGTGCCGAAGAGCTCGATGCGGGTTCCGCGGATTTCGATGGCGCGCGCGTGATTGTTGAGGTCGAGCCATCCCAGCTCATCTTCGAAGAACAGCTCGAGGGCCGCGGTGTCGAGCTCCTCGGACCGCTCGTGACGCGTCGATGGCCCGGTGAAGTAGCGCAGCGGATTCTTGAACACCGGCCCGAGGTAGTCGTTCGAGCCGTGCACGAACACGCCCGCGATTCCTTCGAACGGCTCAAGCGCCTCCTGGACGCCCACGAGACCGTCGACGTGACCGAGGTTGTCGCCCGTGTCGACGATCAGGTCCGGTTCGTAGCGGGCGAGCGATCGGATGAAGGCCTGCTTCTCCTCCTGCCACGGTGCCATGTGCAGGTCACTCAGGTGCAGGATCGTGAGCGAACGCGCACCCGACGGCAACACGGGCAGGACCTCCTCTCGCACGGTGAACCGGGTGCGTTCGACGAACACACCCCATGCGAGCGCCCCGAGACCGGCGACCGCGACCGCTCCGAGAGCCGCTCCGGTCGCCCGGCTGGAGGGGCTCATGGACAGCTGATCTTGCGGACCGTCAACGTCACCGGAGTGCCCTTGTTGACGACGGCGCCGGCGGCGGGAACCTGGGACACGATCGTATTCAAGGAACTCAGCGGATCACCGGCTTGCGCGACCACGCAGGCCTGACTGATGTTGCTGAAGCCCTGACCCTGGAACGCGGTCTTGCCGTCGTTGTAGTTGGTCCCGTTGCCCGAGACATTCGGTGCTTTCACGGCGAGTCCGTTGCTGGTGTAGACGGTGACCGTCGTCCCGCGTGGCACCTGCGAGCCGCCACCCGGGTCGGTGCTCGCGACCGTGCCGGCGGGCTGGTCCGAATCGATCGGTCCGCCATCCGCGTATGTCAGCTGAGCAGTTGTGAGGGCTGCTTGTGCCTGCGCGGGGGTGCCCCCGACGAGGTTGTCCGGCACGAAGGCCGGGCTGCCCTGCAGGAAAGCGGCAGACGGCTTCGGGAAGGCATTCGCGCCGGTGTTGGGGATCGTGCCATCAATGGCTTGCGCGAGCGGCTTGAAGATTCGGTGCCGGAGGACAGCGACCTGGATCTTGTTGATGTAGATGCTTCGCAGGTTCTGTTTCCCGGAGACATTGCCCACCCATACGGCCGTGGATGCAGCCGTTGACGAGCCGACCATCCAGGTGTGCCATGCGCTGTCAGTGGTACCGGTCTTGCCGATGTAGTTCGTGCCATCATGCGGGTTCGACGCGGCGGCGGTACCGTTCAGCACCCCGGCCATCGCATAGGCTGCTGCGCCCGCAACATCCGGAGTCACCTTGTCGGACTGCCCGCAGTTGGCGTTTTGTCCCGGCAGAATATTTCCTTCGGGGCTGATCACGGAGTCGATGAGAATCGGGTTGCAGAAGTATCCGTGGTCCGCAATCGCCGCGTAGGCGGCGGCTTGCGTGATCGGGGCGATGTTGTTCTTGCAGCCACCGATGACGCACGACGGCTCGGTGTCCAGGTCGAGACCGTTGGCCGCGCCATCTGCACGGTGCACCCCGAGCGAGATCGCGATATCGCGAGTGTCGCACTGGTCGACCTTCGTGCCCATCTGAAGGAAGACCGAGTTGATCGAGCGCGCGGTCGCGCTCATGATCGTGGTCACACCCTGCTCGTTCTCGTCGTTCCGGAAAGTGAAGTTGCCGCCCCACGGTCCATTGCAGCGGTCGGCGAACACAGACTGGTTGAGAGAACGAACTCCGGCGTCGAATGACTCGTTGACGCCATGGCCTGCGGCCAGGAACGACAGGAGCGTGTACGGCTTGTACGTCGAGCCGGGCTGGAAGCCGGTGGAACCGCCGTGCACAAAGTCGGCGGCATAGTTCACCGAGGTCTTCGTGGGGTCGGTGTTGTCCTGCAGGTTGCTGTAGCCCTTGTTGGTGGCCATGTCGAGGATCCGGCCGGTACCTACCTGAACGGTGACGGCCGCGGCACCCAGCTGGAAGCGGGTCTCGTTGCCGGGCGCGTACTGCTGGACGATGTTGAGCGCCGTTTGTTGCAGGCTCGGGTTGACCGAGACGTAGAGCTTGTATCCGCCGCGGTTCCAATTGTCGAGCTGAGTCTTCTTGTCGGCGCCGAGCGAGGTGACCTCGCCGTTCTTCACCGTGCGCACCGCGTAGTCGCAGATGAACTGGAAACCGTCTGTGGCGTTCAGGCAGCCCTGAGTGGGCTTTGAGAGGTGCACGTAAGTGGCGTCGACCTTGGTCGCGACTGCCGCCTTGTGCTGGGCATCGGTGATGTATTTCTCGCTCAGCATGAAATCGAGGATGACGTTGCGGCGCTTCTCGTTGGCCGCGTAGTTCTTCGG
>JALYIS010000135.1 GCA_030775705.1 Actinomycetota bacterium | reverse complement strand
CGCCTACGGTGGCCGCCGCACCGGCCGCCACGGCGGCGCCCGGGCAGGCGTTGCTCGCCACCTGGCACGAACTACTCGACGCGGGCCGGCTGCAGGACGGCGACGAACACCTGGCCGGCACCGCCCGACCGGCCCGGGCAATCCTCAACGCGGCCACCGCGGCCGAAGTCGGCGTGCAGCCCGGTGGGCACCTTGCGCTGGGGACACCACAGGGCACGCTCGTGCTGCCGGTCGAGATCGGCCATGCGGCCGATCGCGTGGTGTGGGTAGCGACCAACTCGCCGGGTCGTGCGGTGCGCCCTACGCTCGGCGTCGGCTCTGGGGGACTCGTCACGCTGACCAACGCAGACGCGCCGCCCGTCATCGGTGCCGGAGGTGACTCATGAGTGCCATGCTCGCCATTGGGCAGAACCTGCCTGGCTTCGGTGACCAGCCGATCTGGCTCACGCTGATCAAGGTCGTCGGCGTCTTCGCATTCCTCGTCGTGATGACCCTGTTCTCGATCGTCTTCGAGCGCAAGGTCGTCGGCCGCATGCAGAATCGCATCGGCCCGAACCGGGTCGGCCCTTGGGGGACGCTGCAGTCGCTCGCCGATGGCATGAAACTGGCCTTCAAGGAAGAGATCATCCCCGTCCTGGCCGACAAGCCTGTCTACTTCCTGGCGCCGATCCTCTCGGCGACACCGGCCTTCGTGGCGTTCTCGGTAATCCCGTTCGGCCCGCAGGTGTCAATGTTCGGTCACCGGACGGCGTTGCAGCTCACCGACCTACCGGTCGGTGTCCTCGTCGTGTTCGCCTGCTCATCGCTGGGCGTGTACGGCATCGTGCTGTCCGGCTGGGCGTCCGGATCCACCTACCCGCTGCTGGGCGGGCTGCGCTCGGCCGCCCAGATGATCTCCTACGAGGTCGCCATGGGATTGTCGATGGTGGCCGTGTTCCTCTTCTCGGGCACCATGTCGACCTCGGGGATCGTCGCGAGCCAGAACCACCTCTGGAACATCATCCCGCTGTTCGTCTCGTTCTGCATCTACGCGATCTCGGTGGTCGGCGAGACCAACCGGGCACCCTTCGACCTCGCCGAGGCAGAGTCCGAACTCGTCGGCGGCTTCCACACGGAGTATTCCTCGTTCAAGTTCGCGATGTTCTTCCTCGCCGAGTACATCAACATGGTGACCGTGTCGGCGCTCGCGACCACGCTCTTCCTCGGTGGCTGGCGCGCGCCCTGGCCACTGTCTGTGTGGTCCGGCGCCAATCACGGCTGGTGGCCGTTCCTCTGGTTCGTCGTCAAGGTTGTCATCTGCATCTTCGTGTTCGTGTGGCTGCGGGGCACCCTGCCGCGCATGCGCTACGACCAGTTCATGCATCTGGGCTGGAAGACGCTGATTCCGGTCAACCTGGTCTGGATCCTTGCGGTCACCTCGATCCATGTATTGCGTGACCGTGGCTGGCCCGGGTGGAAGGCGACCACTGTCCCGCTCGCGGTCGTCCTGCTGGTCGTCGTCGTACCTGCCCTCATGATGTGGGACGCCTCGAGCGCCAGGCGAGCCGCGCAGCGAGCTGCCGACGACGACTTCGACGCGACACAACCGCCCACGTTCCCGGTCCCGCCCATGGATCTGGTGGTGCCCACCACCAAACGGCTCACCCCTGTTGGCGCCCCAAGCCCCAAGCCCGAACTCACGGAGGGAGATCACGCCGATGGCTGACCAACCGAGCGAAGAGCCGGGCGGGACCCTCACCGGGTTCGCCAAGGGCTTCGGGCTCACCTTCTCGACGATGTTCAAGAAGGTCTACACCCAGCAGTATCCGTTCGACTTCTATCCGCCGGCGCCTCGCTACCACGGTCGGCACGTGCTCAACCGTCACCCCGATGGTCTGGAGAAGTGCGTGGGTTGCGAGCTGTGCGCCTGGGCGTGCCCGGCGGACGCCATCTATGTCGAGGGTGGCGACAACACCGACGAGAACCGGTTCTCGCCGGGCGAACGTTACGGCGCGGTTTACCAGATCAACTACCTGCGATGCATCTTCTGTGGACTGTGCATCGAAGCCTGCCCGACCCGGTCACTGACGATGAGCAACGAGTACGAGCTCGCGCTGGACAATCGGCAGGACCTGATCTACACGAAGGAGCAGTTGATGGCTCCGCTGCTGCCCGGCATGGAAGCACCACCGCACCCCATGCGCCTGGGCGACGACGAGAAGGACTACTACACCGAACTCTCCCAGGCTCCGCTGCAGCAGGGCGCCGACCAGAGCACCGCGAATGTCGCCGGCCGCCCGATCACCGGCATCGCCATCGAGGTAGGCAGGCACCACGGATGAGTGCAATCGTTCTTGCCGCTGGCCCGCTGCACAACGGCCAGGTGCCCTTGGGTGAGGCCATCGCGTTCTGGATCCTGGGTCCGGTTTCCCTCGCCGGCGCGATGGGGATGGTGCTGCTGCGTAACGCCGTGCACTCGGCGCTATCCCTGGTGGCGACCATGGCCTCACTGGGTGCGTTCTACCTGATCGAGCAAGGCCCGTTCCTTGGCCTCGTCCAGATCATCGTGTACACCGGCGCGATCATGATTCTCTTCCTGTTCGTGCTTATGCTGGTGGGTCGCGACGCCTCCGACTCTCTGATCGAGACGTTGCGCGGCCAGCGCGTGGCTGCGGCGTTCTTCGGGATTGCGTTCGCCCTTCTGGTGGCCCTGTCGGTGGGCCGCGCGTTCACCGGCGCCAAGCCGGTGAACCTCGATGTCCCTAATGCGGAGGGCCAGAACGTCCAGTCCATCGCCCAGAAGCTGTTCACCAACTACCTTTTCGCCTTCGAACTCACTTCAGCCCTGTTGATCATCGCGGCTGTCGGCGCCATGATCCTCGCCCACGTCGAGCGTGAGGGACCGCGTCGGACACAGAAGGCGCTCGCGCAGCAACGAATCCGGTCCGGGCGCCCCCAGCCGCTGCCCGGCCCAGGGGTGCTGTCCTCGGGCAACGCGATCGGCACCCCCGCGCTGCTGCCCGACGGCTCCGTTTCGGTGGAGTCGGTAATGGCCTCGACACCCGGCGGCCTGCACGTGCCGCCCGCCCTGGAGAGTCCCGAGGACGTGTCATGACGCCGACCTATTACCTCATTCTCAGCGCCGCGCTGTTCACGATCGGCACTGTCGGGGTGCTCGTGCGTCGGAACGCGATCGTGGTGTTCATGTGTGTCGAGCTGATGCTCAATGCCGTCAACCTCAGCCTGGTCACCTTCTCGCGTATCAATGGCTCGCTCGATGGGCAGATCATGGCGTTCTTCGTCATGGTCGTCGCAGCGGCTGAGGTGGTCGTCGGACTTGCGATCATCATGTCCATCTTCCGAACCCGGAGGTCGGCGTCGGTAGACGACGCCAACCTCCTGAAGTACTGAGGTGCACAGTTGACCACCGCCCACGGCGTGCAGTCCGCGGCCTGGCTGCTCGTCGCCCTGCCGCTTCTCTCGGCAACATTGCTGCTGCTCGTCGGTAGGCGCGGGGACCGGTGGGCCCCCTACGTCGGCGCCGCCGTGCCGGTCGTGCTGTTCATCTACGCAGTCATGCTGTTCTTCTCAGTCAAGGGGCAGAGCAACCGGGAGGTGAACCTGCATCTGTACTCCTGGATCGCGGCGGGGACCTTCAAGGTGGACGCCGGCCTCCTGATCGACCCGCTGTCGCTGGTCTTCGTGCTGCTCATCACCGGGGTCGGCTCGCTGATCCACATCTACGCCGTCGGCTACATGGCGCACGACGAGGGCCGGCGCCGCTTCTTCGGTTACTTCAACTTCTTCATCGCGGTGATGCTGCTGCTGGTCCTGGCCAACAGCTACCTGGCGATGTACGTCGGCTGGGAGGGGGTCGGCGTCGCCTCGTACCTGCTGATCTCCTTCTACTACAACCGCGATTCGGCAGCGACTGCCGGCAACAAGGCGTTCTTCGCCAACCGCGTCGGCGATGTCGGCCTGTCCATCTCCATCATGCTGATGTTCGCCTACATCGGCAGTACGTCCTACGCCGACGTCCTGTTCGGCCATGCTCACCTCACCAAGGGCGTGGCGACCGCGATCGCGCTCATGCTGCTGCTTGGTGCCTGCGGCAAGTCCGGCCAGTTTCCGCTGCAGACCTGGCTTCCCGACGCGATGGAAGGCCCGACGCCGGTTTCGGCCCTGATCCATGCGGCGACGATGGTCACTGCCGGCGTCTACCTGATCGCGCGCTCCGCCGCGATCTTCGACCTCAGCCAGGCCGCCCGGACCGTCGTAGTGGTTATCGGCGCGGTCACGCTGCTCTACGGGTGTATCTGTGGCTGTAGCCAGGATGACCTCAAGAAGGTGCTCGCCTACTCGACGGTCAGCCAGATCGGTTACATGTTCCTGGCCGTCGGACTGGGCAAGGGCGTGTACGCGATCGGGATCATTCACCTCGTCGGGCACGGCTTCTTCAAGGCAGCGCTGTTCCTGTCTGCGGGCTCGGTGATGCACGCCATGAACGACCGAATCGACATGCGCCGGTTCGGCGGACTCGCCAAAGTCATGCCGATCACCTACGGCGTGTTCGTCTGCGGATTCCTGGCCATCATCGGGTTCCCGTTGGCGACCGGCTTCTGGACCAAGGACAAGATCATCGAAGCGGCGTTGAGCAAGGGCGGCACCTCCGGCTGGACGCTGGCCATCTGCGCCCTCGCCGGCGCGGGCCTGACCGCGTTCTACATGACTCGAGCGCTGGTGATGACCTTCCACGGCGAACGGCGCTGGGACGACGACGTGCATCCGCACGAAG
>JALYIS010000134.1 GCA_030775705.1 Actinomycetota bacterium | reverse complement strand
CGCTAGCTTCGGCATGGCGATGTCCGCGCACGCGACCCACGAGGCGGCCGCCTGGAATCTGGCGCTGGCGGCGGCCTTCCTGGCCACCGCGAGCCGCCCACGGCGGGCTGCCGGGCTCATCCCGCTGCTGGCGACCTTCATCGTGGCGCTGGCGGCGCTGAGCGTTCATGACTATGCGGCCGGGGCGGTGACCGTCGACAGGTTGTCGATGCACCTGGATGCGGTGGCCGGCCTGGCGCTGGTGCTGTTGCTCGACCGGGCCGAGCGCGCGCTGCCTCCCGGGCGGGCTTGGACGGTAGATGGTGACAGCTCCGCCGGCGCCACTGCCCAGCCTGCCGGAGCTGCCCAGCCTGCCGGAGCTGCACAGGCTGCACGGGGCCGGGCGCGGCTGCGGGGAGTCGCATGAGACGGCGCCTGATCGCGCTCGGGGTGATGTTCGCAGCGGTGTTCGCGACGCTGTTCGGCGGCCTGATGCTTGCCGGGCCTGCGTCGGCGCACGCGTCGGTGGTGTCCTCGGATCCGGCGGACGGGTCACGGCTCAAGGCTGCCCCGGCGCAGGTGACGATCACGTTCGACGAGTCGGTGGGGTTGGGCGGCATCGGCTACTTGCACATCACAGACCAGGGTGGGCGCCGCGTCGATGCCGGGGCGGCGTTCCACCCGAGCGGCGACGGGTCCAAGATCGCGGACAAGCTGACGGCGGGCCTGAGCAACGGCACGTACACCGGCAGCTTCCGGGTCGTCTCCGCGGATTCGCACCCGGTAGCGGGCAGCATCCGCTTCGTCGTCGGCAACGGTGTGTTGAGCGCGGCGACGAGCGGGTCGTCCAGCGTCAATCGGTTCGTCAGCATCGCCTTCGACGCATCGCGCTGGGTCTCCTACACCGGTGTCGCGCTGATGGCCGGCGCGTGGCTGCTGCTGACGGTTTGGCCGCAGGGACGAGATGACCGGCGCGCGCGCCAGATCGTCTGGACGGGTCTGGGCATGACCGCCGTCGGTGCGGCGGCTGAGCTGGTGCTGCAAGGTCCCTACTCGGCAGGGTCGGGGTTGGCGCAGGTGACCACCTGGTCCCTGCTCGACGCCACGCTGCACACCGACTACGGCACCTATCACTGCGCACGGTTGGTGCTGCTCGGGCTGGTGGCGGTGGTGTTCGGGCGGGCGTTGCAGGCCGGCGCGCAGCGCTCTCGGGGCGAGGGCGCCGCGCCGCTGCTCGGCATCGGGCTGGCGCTTACCTTCTCCGCCGTGGGTCATCCGGCAACCACATCGCCGGTGTGGCTGTCGACGGTCGGCGACCTGCTGCACATCAGCGCCGTGGGCGCCTGGCTGGGCGGCTTGGTGATGCTGCTCGCGGCCGTGCTGCCCCGGCACGAGCCCGCCGAGCTCGAGGCGGTGCTGCCGGTATTTTCGAAGGTCGCGTTCGGGTCGATCACCGTGTTGGCGGTGACCGGAACCTATTCGTCGTGGCGGGGGATCGGTGAGTTGCATGCGATCTTCACCACCACCTACGGCCTGCTGGTCGTGCTGAAGGTGGTGCTGTTCATCGGGCTGCTCGCGGTGGCGAACATGTCGCGCATGGCCGTGCAGCGGCGCCTTGGCAAGATCCCTGTCGCGTATGCGATGGCGGACCCAGTGGTCGCAGAACACGGGGCCGACTACGGGGACCGGACAGCCGAGGCCGGGGCGGAAACGGTCGAGGCGGTCGAGGTTGTCGAGGTGGTCGAGACGGAGCGGCTGCGCCGAGCGGTCTGGGTAGAGGTCGTGCTCGCCCTCGCCGTCCTGGTCGCCACCTCGGTGCTGGTCGCGCAGCCGCGCGGCAAGGAGGCCGTTGCGACTGCCCAACTGCACGCCCAGTCGGGCAGCGCCTCCCTCGGCGCCGGCCGGAGCGCGACGGTCACGGTGAACCCGGGGCGGCACGGACTGGTGAGCGTGGCTGTGGCACTGGGTCCTGGCGTCACCCCGATCGCCGTGACCGCTACCGCGAGCCTGCCCTCCCAGCAGCTCGGGCCTATTGCGATGAAGCTGAGCCTGACCGGCGCCGACACCTATCAGGCCAGCGCGGTGAACCTGCCGGCCGCGGGTCACTGGCAGTTCAGCCTCGTCGTGGCCACGTCGCAGTTCGACGCCACGACGACGACCGTGACCGTGCGGCTGTACTGATGACGACGATCAGCGTGAGGTGGTCCTGATGCGGCTGCCCTGGCCCTCGGTGGCCGCCGCGGCGCTGTTGGCCGCGGTCGGTACCGCCGGGCTGATCCGAGGTGCCGTGCCGCAGTCGGTTGCCTCCACCGCCGGCAATACGGGCGCCGCGCCCATCGTCATCACCAACGCCTACGTCGTGCCCCCGGCACCGCCCACCGCGGTGGCCGCCGCCTACTTCACCGTCTACAACACCACGAACACCGCGGACACCCTGCTGTCCGTCGCGACCGGCGCGGGCGCTTCGTCGGTCCTGCACACCTACGTGAACGGGGTGATGACCGCCGTCGTGTCCGGAGGTGTGACGATTCCCGCACACGGCAGCCTGGTGCTCTCGGTGGGCAAGGGGCACGTCATGATCAGTGAACTGTTCAGTCCACTGAAACCAGGGGAGACCGTCGACATCGCCCTCACGTTCGCGAACGCCGGCGCCATCGATGTGACCGCTCCGGTGCTCGCCCTCGGCGCAGCCGGACCCGGCGGCGGCGTATCCCCGACGACTGGAGTGACCAAGTGAGCCCACCGGCCCCCCGCATCATCGCGACGCTGTTCGCTGGGGCGCTGGGGCTCGTGTTGGCGGCGTCGGGTTGCTCGTCGCCCCATCCGAACGCGCCGAACAGGCCCTCGTCGTCCGCCTCCGCCACGGCGTCCCAGCTGAACGACGGCGCCTCGGGGGGCGCGTTCCAGGGAGTCGGGCTGACTCCACCACAGCCGCGCCCCTCGTTCACGCTGATCGACGACTCGGGCAAGTCGTTCAACTTCGGTGAGCAGACCGCGGGTCGCCCCACACTGCTCTACTTCGGTTACACGAACTGCCCGGACGTGTGCCCCCAGACGATGGCAGACATCGGCTTGGCATTGCGATCCCTCCCGGTTGCACTGCAGAAGCAGACCGATGTCGTGTTCGTGTCCACGGACGTCAAACACGACACCGGCCCCATCATCAAGACGTGGCTGACGAACTTCTCTGACGGCACGCAGGCGAACTTCGTGGGCCTGCGCGGGACCCAGGCGCAGGTGAACGCGGCCCAGGCAGCCGCGCACGTGCCGCTGGCCGAGGACGGCGGGCAGACGCACTCGGCAACGGTGTTCCTGTTCGGCCATGACGACTACGCGCGCGTCATTTATCCGCAGAGCAACGTCGAGCAACAGGCGATCGCGCACGACCTGCCGATCGTGGCCAAATCCTGAGGCTGAAGAGTCTTCGTGCACAATGCCACGGTGAACTGGAACTCGGCCCGCCCGTGGGCATCGACCGTTGTCCGACTCGTCCTGGGTGCGGTCTGGCTGTGGGCCGGCCTGTCCAAGCTGCACACACCGCGGTCGTTCGTGCAGACGGTGCGCGCCTACGACGCCACGCCGGAATGGCTCTCGCGCGGGATCGGCTACGGGCTCCCCATCCTCGAGGTATGCCTTGGGGTGCTGCTGATCCTCGGCGCCGCGGTGCGCCTGGCCGCGGCCATGTCGGGGGTGCTGTTCGTGGTGTTCCTGGTCGGCGTCGCCCAAGCCGGCGCCCGTGGGATCAAACTTCAGTGCGGCTGCTTCGGCGGCGGCGGTCAGACCGCGGGGACGACGACCTACACGCTCGACATCCTGCGTGACATCGGTCTGCTGCTGCTGGCCGCGTACCTGGTGTGGTGGCATGTGACGCGGGTGGGGATCGAATCCTTCCTGTCCCGCAACGACTATGTCGCGCCGCCGTCGGCCAAGCAGTTGCGCAAGGAGGGCGGGCAGCGCAAGTACAACGCGGCGGTGGAGGCGAAGCAACGGGTCGCGCGCGAGCGAGCCCGGTATCTGAATGCGTCGCTCGCGATCGTGGTGATCCTGGTGTCGCTCATCGGCATCGGGGTGCAGGCAGGTCGGGCGAAGGTCACCGTCGTGTCGAGCGCGACCAACGCGTCGGTGACCAACGGCGTCGTCTACGGCAAGGCCGCGGCGGCGACCGTGGACATCTACGAGGACTTCCAGTGCCCGCACTGCCTTCAGTTCGAGCAGCAGGTGGCGACGCAACTCGACAAGGACGTGGTGGCCAACCTGGCCCAGGTGCGCTTTCACACGCTGTCGTTCCTGGACGCCGACTCCTCGGGCAACGACTATTCGACCCGTGCCGCAAGCGCCGCGATCTGCGCCTCGGACGCTAGCGTCGATGACTTCGTGAAGTTCCACAACCTGCTGTTCACCCCAGCGGTGCAGCCCGCCGAGGGCTCCAAAGGCCGAACCGACAACGACCTGATCGGCTATGCGCAGAGATCGGGCCTGACGCCGGCGCAGGTGACCTCTTTCACGTCGTGTCTCGAGTCGTCGAAGTACAAGTCGCTGGTGCAGGCGATTACCGACGACGCCAGTAAGAAGGGCGTCAACTCGACGCCAACCGTGAAGGTGAACGGAAAGACATTGTCGGCGAACGACCTGGCCACGCTGGAGCAGGCGATCTCGGCCGCGGACGCCAAGGGTCCCAAACCGTCGCCGTCACCGACCGCATCGCCCACGCTCACGCCGACCCCGGCCAAGACGACGTCGAAGCCGACCGTCAAGGCGAGCACCACCGCGACGAAGTAACGCCGCCGCCGCCGTCATCCGAGGAAACGCCGAAGGGGCGACCCCCGGGATACGGAGGTCGCCCCTTCGGCTTCGTCGGGATCTACTTGTTGGCGGCTTCCTTGAGCGCGCTGCCCGCGGTGAGCTTCACCGTGTTGGCAGCAGCGATCTGAATGGTGGCGCCGGTGGCGGGGTTGCGGCCTTCACGTGCCGCGCGGCGGCCGACCGACAGCGCGAAGAAGCCAGGGACGCTGACCTTCTCACCCTTGCCGGCGGCGGATTCGAGCGTCGACTGCAGGCCACGCAGGACGGCGTCCACCGTCTTCTGCTCGAGCTCTGCGGCGTCGGCGACGGCGGCAACCAGTTCCTTGCGGTTCACGGGATCTCCCTTGATCGTCGGTGCATTACTTCCACCAGTATGGGCGAAGCGGCTGTGGAGCCCGTGTTTAGGGGGGTATCGGCGCGGCGTGTCGCGTCCAAAGTTGTCCGATTGGGGCGTCTCGTGACGCGGTACGGCGTCCGCGAGGACGTCGATTTGCGGTCGGAGGGTGTCCGCTTGGAACCCGAGTGCTGCCAGCCAGGCGTTGGCCTGAAGTCTGATCGGGCGCCGTGTAGCATTGCTCCTCGGCCCTCTTGAGCAGGTGAGCGGGTTGGATCGGGGCTGTGGCGCAGCTGGTAGCGCACCACACTGGCAGTGTGGGGGTCAGGGGTTCGAGTCCCCTCAGCTCCACCCACGGAAGCCCCAGATTACGGGGCCCGCAAGGAAACATCGCACCGGCGGACCAAGATCATGT
>JALYIS010000133.1 GCA_030775705.1 Actinomycetota bacterium | reverse complement strand
CAAGAGCACCGAGCAACGCTCGATATGGCGCAAGAAGTGGAGGCCGAGCCCCTTGCCCTGGGCAGCGCCCGGGATGAGCCCGGGGACGTCGGCGATGGTGATGGTGGTGTCGCCGGCCGCCACGACGCCCAGATTCGGGACCAGCGTGGTGAACGGATAGTCGGCAATCTTCGGCCGAGCTGCGGACATGGCGGCGATCAGGGAGGACTTGCCCGCGCTGGGATACCCGACCAGCCCGACGTCGGCGACGCTCTTGAGCTCGAGCACCAGGTCGCGGGCCTCGCCCGGCTCGCCGAGCAGTGCGAAGCCTGGGGCCTTCCGGCGCAGGGAGGCCAGTGCCGAGTTGCCCAGGCCGCCGCGACCGCCCTGGGCCACGATGAATCTCGTCCCGATACCGGTGAGGTCGGCGATCGCTTCACCGGCCTCGTCGAGTACAACCGTCCCGTTCGGTACCCGGAGCTCGAGATCGCGCCCTTCGGCGCCACTGCGGTGGCTACCCGCGCCCTGCTTGCCGTTGCCTGCGTGCTGGTGGGGGTGGTGATGGAAGTCGAGCAGCGTGTGGACGTTGGCGTCGACGACCAGCACCACGTCGCCGCCGCGGCCGCCATTGCCGCCGTCCGGGCCGCCCAGCGGCTTGAACTTCTCTCGATGGATCGAGGCGACCCCGTGCCCGCCGTTGCCGGAGGAGACGTGCAGCACGACGCGATCGATGAACGCCATCGGACACACTCCTTCGGTTCGTCGATGTGGCCAGGCGTGAACGCCCTTCGAAAAGCAAAGAGCGGGCTCCGGTTACCCGGGCCCGCCCATGCGGTGAACTCGCGTCTGGGTAATGGGACCGGTCAGACCTCGGCCGGCACGATGTTCACGGTCTTGCGACCGCGGGACAGGCCGAACTTCACGTCTCCGGCCACCAGGGCGAACAGCGTGTCATCGCCGCCGCGGCCGACGTGGGTGCCCGGGTGGAACTTGGTGCCGCGCTGACGTACCAGGATTTCTCCCGCGCTCACGGTCTGGCCCCCGAACCGCTTGACGCCGAGAAACTGCGGGTTGGAATCGCGACCGTTGCGGGAGCTGGAAGCACCCTTCTTGTGTGCCATGTCACTTGCTCCTTACTTGGCGCTCGAGATGCCGGTGACCTTGACCTGGGTCAGCTTCTGACGGTGACCCATGCGCTTGTGATAGCCGGTCTTGTTCTTGTACTTGTGAATGCGGATCTTCGGGCCCTTGGTCTGCGCGACGACCTCAGCGGTGACGGCAACCTTGGCCAGCTTGTCTGCCTCGTGGGTGACGGCGGCGCCATCTACGAGCAGGATCGCGGGGAGCGCAACCTCGGCGCCGGGCTTCGCGTCGAGCTTCTCGATCTCGATCACATCGCCCTCAGCGACCTTGTACTGCTTGCCGCCGGTCTTGACGATGGCATACATCGCGGATCCACTCCTTGGAAAATTGCTCTGAATCTAGGACGCCCGGCACTGGACAACGACCGCAGCTGGTTCCGCGATGCCGGTGACGCCTGCACGAGAGCGGCCCACCGCAAGATGGGCCATTGACCAGATTACGGTACCGGGTACGGGCGAGGCAAAACGCCTACCCGTTCGCCGCCGCGGCGGGAGGACCGGCCGGGCGGCTGGCCGCCCTGCGCCTACGTGGGGCTGCCGCTATCGGCGCTGTCGGCGTCGAATCTGCCCAGCGCTCGTCGTCGTCATCCTCACTGGTGCCGGGTGCCGGGAACGCGGATTCTGCCTCGGGCGCTGGCTCGGATGCAGGCTCTGGCTCCGGTGGTGGGTCAGGCGCTGGGTCCAGGCCGGGCTGACTGTCAGCGATCGACTCGTAGGTCGCCACGGCGGCCGCTTGCGCGGACGCCTCGTCGTCGTCGGGGTGTGCGGCGCGGTGGATGGCACTGATCGCCGCGAGCGCCGCACGGCGCTGCTCGGCGGTCGCCGCGAGTTCCTCGGCAGTCGTTTCGACGGGCTTGTTCGCCGCGGACCCGCCACGCTTGCGCTTGGACTTGGGCCGCTCATCGCTGTCGGCGGTGTCCGACTGCCCTGGCGAGCCGGCTGGGCCGTGGTCGACCGGTTCGGCGTGCACGATGACGCCACGGCCTCGACACACCTCGCACGATTCGCTGAACGCCTCGAGCAGCCCCTCTCCGACTCTCTTACGAGTCATCTGCACCAGACCCAGCGAGGTGACCTCGGCAACCTGATGCTTGGTCCGATCACGTCCGAGGCATTCGGTGAGCCGCCGCAGGACGAGATCGCGGTTGCTCTCCAGGACCATGTCGATGAAGTCGATGACGACGATCCCGCCCACGTCGCGCAGCCGTAGCTGGCGAACGATCTCCTCCGCCGCCTCCAGGTTGTTGCGCGTCACCGTCTGCTCGAGGTTCCCCCCGGTGCCGACGAACTTGCCCGTGTTGACGTCTACGACAGTCATCGCCTCCGTCCGGTCGATGACCAGCGATCCGCCGGAGGGGAGCCACACCTTGCGGTCGAGTGCCTTCATCAATTGCTCGTCGACACGCAACTCGTGGAACAGGTCGGCGTCCGAGGTATGCCGGGCAACCTTGGCGGCGAGGTCGGGGGCCACCCCATTCACGTACTCGGCGATGGTGTCCCACGCGCCTTCGCCCTGCACGATGAGCTTGTTGAAGTCCTCGTTGAAGACATCCCGCACGACCCTGATCGCCAGATCCGGCTCGCCGTGCACGAGCGACGGTGCAGCCGACGTCTTTTCCGCCTTCTTCGAGATGCTCTCCCACTGCGCTTGCAGGCGCTCGACGTCGCGGGTCAGCTCCTCTTCGGTGGCGCCCTCCGCCGCCGTGCGGACGATGACGCCAGCATCCTCGGGGACGATCTTCTTCAGGACCGCCTTGAGACGGTGCCGTTCGGTATCCGGGAGCCTGCGGCTGATGCCGGTCATCGCGCCGCCGGGCACGTAGACCAGGAAGCGTCCGGGCAGCGAGACCTGGCTGGTCAGGCGGGCACCCTTGTGCCCGATCGGATCCTTGGTCACCTGGACCAGGATCACGTCTCCAGACTTCAGTGCCTGCTCGATGGCGCGGGACTTGCCTTCCAGGCCGGCAGCATCCCAATTCACCTCGCCGGCATAGAGAACCCCGTTACGGCCCTTGCCGATGTCGACGAAAGCAGCCTCCATGCTCGGCAGCACGTTCTGAACACGCCCCAGGTACACATTCCCGACGTAGGAGGTCGCGCTGGCGCGGGTGACGTAATGCTCGACAAGCACGTCGTCCTCCAGAACCGCGACCTGCGTGCGGTCGCCGTTCTGCCGGACCGCCATCACCCGGTCGACGGCCTCGCGGCGCGCGAGGAACTCGGCTTCGGTGAGGATGGGGGGTCGGCGACGGCTGGTGTCGCGCCCGTCCTTGCGACGCTGGCGCTTGGCTTCGAGCCGAGTGGACCCCTTGACGCCTTTGACGCCGTCGTCGTCGCCCTTCTCACGTGGCGGCCGGACGTGCACGACAGTGTTCGGCGGGTCATCGGGTGAAAGCTCTGGGCCACCACCCGTTGTGCGACGCCGGCGGCGACGCCGAGTGGTCGCCGCACCCTCTGAATCCTCGGTGTCGTCTGAATTGTCGGCGTCCTCGGAGTGTTCGGCGTCAGCGCCGATCCCCGCGGCGGCAGAGTCTCCCCGGCCACGGCCGGCACCCGCGCCCGGCGCGGGATCACGCTCGTCATCGTCGCCGTCCTCGCCGTCAGCCGCCGCGCGAGCGGCACCGCCACCG
>JALYIS010000132.1 GCA_030775705.1 Actinomycetota bacterium | reverse complement strand
GTGTCACGTCGCTCGCCCGCGTCGGTAGCCCTCCCGATTTCGATGACGGCCCCGCAGAACACTCCATCGGCGGTCTCGACGACCAGCCCCGGCTCGGCCTCGAGCTCGGGTACGGTGGCACGTCGCCTGGGGGGCTGTGCCAGTACGTCCTGGTATTCGCGCATCCGGCCGAGGTTACGGCGACCGGCGACCCTCGTCAGGCAGGCTCGCCTAGCCTTGCTCGGGTGAATCGTCTGCGCTCGGGTCCGTTGGCGGCGTGGACGTGCTCCTGGCTTGCCGGGGTGGCGGCCTCCGACGAGGTGATCCGTGCGGTCACCGGCGACGACGCCACGCACACGGTCGAGGGGCTCGCCGACGGTGGGACGGCACCGCTCAGCGAGGCCTTGATCTCCTGGCGCCGGGCCGGTCATCAAGCGAGGCTGATACTTCCGGTACCCGGCGATGTGCGTGGCGTGCCCGGGCCGGCGCCATTTCGCGACGCGGCGCTGGATGCCGGCGAAGCCGTGTACGCCGGTCCTCTCGGCCTCGTCCCTACCGTCATCGAACGCTCACCCAGCAGCGCACCGCCTGCGGTCATCTGGCATGCCTTCGCCGTCGCGCGGGCACCCGATGACTACCTCGCCGTGACCGACGCGCAATACGAGCTGACCTCGGCGATCCGCGAGTGCGCCAGCGCGATCTCCGCGGCGCAGGTGTCGGCGTGGATCGAGGGCATCGATGCCGACTTGGCCAGTGCCCGGCGCGCCGGTGAGCGTCTCAACCTGCCTCCCGGTCATCCTCCGGCGGCGGTGTCCCTGCTTGCGCAGGCCGAACGACTGCAGGCAGTCCTCGACCTGGCGGCGCGTGATCCTTTCGGCAGTGCCATCGACCGTCCGGGGATGGGCGTCCGCACTCAGGCGCTGTACCTGCTCGCGACCGCGGTGCGCCGAGCTCGCCTGGCTTCCTACAACGCCGCATCGGACTGAACCCGCAACCGCTGCGAAACGCGGCCGACTCGGATCCCTCCTACCCTGAGCGCGTCACACCGTCGTGCGAGCGCACCAGACCAGGACGGAGCGAGTGTGCTTCAGATCGCACAGTCCGATGCCCGCCGCACGGTCGACACCGAAGTGCGTGTGCGGTCGCGGATAATCCACGGCTACCGGCGCGTGTTCCGGATCGCCGGCGAGGGTCCACCGCTGTTGCTCATCCACGGCATCGGCGACAGCTCACAGACGTGGGCCGAGGTCATGCCGACCTTGGCCCGCAACCACCTGGTGATTGCGCCCGACCTGCTCGGCCACGGCAAGTCTGACAAGCCGCGCGCGGACTACTCGGTGGCCGCATACGCCAACGGGATGCGTGACCTGTTGAGTGCGCTCGATATCGACCGGGTGACCATCGTGGGGCACTCGTTGGGCGGTGGGGTGGCGATGCAGTTCGCCTATCAGTTCCCTGAGCGCACGGAGCGACTGGTGCTGGTGGCCACAGGCGGGGCCGGACGGGGAGTCTCGGCCGTGCTGCGCGCCGCGGCGCTTCCGGGCGCCCACGTGGTGATGGCGGCGTTTACGCTTCCTGGAGCGCACCGAGTGGTGCGGGCGGCTGTCGAGATCCTGGAGCGTCTGGACACCGGACTTGGAGTGGACGCGGTCGATCTCACCCGGGTGGTCGAGGCGCTGCCCGACCACACCGCACGATCGGCGTTCATCCGTACGCTGCGCTCGGTGGTCGACTGGCGCGGCCAGGTCGTCACCATGCTCGATCGCAGCTACCTCGTGCGCGGCATGCCCACCCTGCTGATGTGGGGAGCGCGCGACAGTGTGCTGCCCATCGGGCACGCCCACAAGGTGCACGCGGCGATGCCGGGTAGCCAGCTTGAGATCTTCGACGAGGCGGGACACTTTCCCTTCCACAGCGACCCGGCCCGATTCGTCGGTCTGTTGGAGGATTTCTGTGCGTCCACGCAGGCATCCACCTGGAGCATCGAGCAGTGGCGCGAGCTGCTGCGCAGCGGGCGGGCCGGCACGCATGTGCACGACCCGGTCGGGCTCGCGGTCGACCTCCGTCTGGAGAGCGAGCGCAGCGCTACCTAGACGTCCCGAAGGGGTCGTATCAGCAGCCACCCGGGCGAGGTCAGGACGGTGCGTGGGGACGACGGTGCGCGTGGGACGGCTAGGCCGAGGATGGCAGACGCGCGGGCGACGGGCAACATGTCCGCGGGCAGTCGATACCGCACAGACCGAGATCGGCGAGCAGCTGGGGTTGGGCGCCCGACAGTTGCTCCAGAACGAGTTCGCGGATGGTGGTCACGAAAGCGGGGTGCGTTCCCGCCGTCGCGGCACGGCGGACCTGTAGGCCAAGTGCGTCAGCGAGCTGGCGCGCTTCGGTGTCCAAGTCCCAGCGAACCTCGATGTGATCGGAGACGAAGCCGGTCGGGCTGATGATCACGCTGCGTTGTCCGGCGGCGGCGAGTTCACGCAGGTGGTCGCCGATGTCAGGCTCGAGCCACGGCACCTGAGGCGGCCCCGATCGCGATTGCCACACGAGATCGAAGGGCGCGCCCGGGCCGCGTACCGCTTCGGCGACCAAGCGTGCAGTCTCGCGGTGTTGCGCGGCGTACAGGCCGTCGGAGCGTGGTCCCGAGGTGTCGTTCATCGACCTCGGGATCGAGTGTGCGGTGAAGACCAGGCGCGCAGTGTCACGTTCGGGCGCGGGCAGGCCAGCAATCGCGTCCCGGACCCCGTCGGCGTTGGCCGCGATGAAACCTGGGTGATCGAAGAAGTGGCGGAGTTTGATGAGTTCGGGGGCGCCACCGCCCGCCACGGCGCGAGACTCCGCGAGATTTTCTCGGTACTGACGGCACGACGAGTACGAACCGGTAGCGCTCGTCGCGAGCACCAGCGCCCGCCGGACGCCGTCGTCGCGCATGTGACGGACGGCGTCGGCGACGTACGGCTTCCAATTGCGGTTGCCCCAGTACAGCGCTAGGTCGATGCCGTGCGCAGCGAAGTCCACCCGGAGTGTTTCGAGCAACGTCCTGTTCTGGGCGTTGATCGGCGACACCCCGCCGAAGTGCTGGTAGTGGCTGGCGACCGAGGCCAGCCGGTCGTCGGCAATGCCGCGCCCCCGGGTCACGTTGCGCAGGAACGGCATGACGTCCTCGGGCCCCTCGGGGCCGCCGAAGGAAAGCAGGAGCAGCGCGTCAAAGTCCGCCATCCTCACCTGCCAGCGCTCATACGCCCATGGCGTGGAATCCGCCATCGACGTGGATCATTTCCCCGGTCGTCGAGGGAAACCAATCAGAGAGCAGCGCAAGCGCGCTACGGGCGATCGGCTCGGCGTCAGTGTTGTCCCAACCGAGCGGGGCCCGTCCGTCCCAAGCTTGTTCGAATTGGCCGAAGCCGGGAATGCTCTTGGCCGCCATGGTTCGGACGGGTCCGGCGGCGATCAGGTTGACCCGAATCTTGCGCGGCCCGAGCTCACGAGCGAGATAGCGCGCGGTGGACTCCAACCCGGCCTTCGCCACGCCCATCCAGTCGTAGGCCGGCCACGCTACCCGGGCGTCGAAGTCGAGCCCCAGGATCGAGCCACCGGCCTCGGGGAACAGCGGCAGCGCGGCGACCGCAAGGGACTTCAGTGAGAAGGCGGAGACCTGGATTGCGGTGGCGACGTCGTCCCACGGTGCGTCGAGGAACCCGCCTCCGAGACAGGACTGGGGGGCGAAGCCGATTGCATGTAACAGGCCGTCGATCCCGTCGACGTGCTCGCGCACCCGGTCCGCGAGCGAATCGAGCTGTCCCTGGTCGGCCACGTCGAGTTCGACCACTGCTGGGGGCTGCGGCAGCCGCCGGGCGACGCGCTCGACCAGTGACATGCGACCGAAGCCGGTGAGCACGACCTGGGCACCCTCGAGTTGCGCGAGCCGAGCCACGGAGAACGCTATGGACGCGTCAGTGATGACGCCTGTGATCAACAGCCGTTTGCCGTCCAGCAGTCCCATGTCGCTCCCTAAATGCCCATACTGAGGCCACCGTCTACCGGTAGCACGACACCCGAGACGTACGCCGCGGCATCCGAGGCCAGGAACAGGGCCGTGCCCGCAATCTCCTCCACCGTGCCATACCGCTTGAGCGGCACGCTGTTGAGGATGTCAGCCTTGCGTGCTTCGGTCAGGTCCGCTGTCATGTCGGTGTCGATGAACCCGGGCGCGATCACGTTCGCGGTGATCGAACGGCTGCCGAGTTCGCGCGCGATCGAACGAGCGAGCCCGACGAGCCCCGCCTTGCTGGCCGCGTAGTTGGCCTGCCCGGGTGCCCCGAGGAACGCGACCACCGACGACACGAAGATCATCCGTCCGCGGCGCTGCCGGAGCATCGGGCCGGCCGCCCGCTTGGCGACCCGGAACGCACCGCTCAGGTTGGCGTCGATCACCTGCTGGAACGACTGCTCGCTCATCCGAAGCAGCAGGGTGTCATCGGTAACGCCGGCATTGGACACCAGAACCTCGACCGGACCGTGTTCGGCCTCAGCGGCAGTGAACGCCGCATCTACCGCCCGTTCGTCGGTGACGTCGCAGTGCACCCCGAAAAGACCGTCTGGCACGGGCGAGCCCCGATGCGTCACAGCGACGTTGTCGCCGGCCGCCGCAAATGCCCTCGCGACGGCCAGGCCGATTCCTCTGTTACCGCCCGTCACGAACACCGACCGACTCATGTGGTGCCACGCTAGCGGATGGGCGCGATGCGCCCGGACGCATGGACCTACCGACGGGTACGGTCGCGGGATGCGCGCGATTCAGCTCACCGAGTTCGGTGGCCCGGAGACCCTCACCGTCCGTGATCTGCCCGACCCGGTTCCGCTCGAGGGCGAGCAGGTCTTCGAGGTACGCGCCGCGGGCGTCAACTATGCAGACACCCACCAGACGGAGGACTCGTACCTTGCCAAGCAGACGCTGCCCATGATTCCCGGCGGGGAAGTGGTCGTTCAGGGCTCGGACGGGCGCCGGGTGCTTGGCCTGCTGGGTGGGGGCGGGTATGCCCAGCGGGTCGCCGCAGATCCGCGACGGTTGATGCCGATTCCCGACGAGGTCTCCGACGCCGCCGCCCTCACCACGCTGGTCCAGGGAGCCACGGCGTGGCATCTGCTCCGCACCAGCACTCACCTGATAGAGGGCGAGTCGGTCGTCGTGCACGCTGGGGCAGGCGGTGTCGGCACCATTGCGATCCAACTCGCGAAACGTTGGGGTGCCGGCCGCGTCATCGCCACGGCGTCCAGCGACGTCAAGCGCGAGCTGACACTGCACCTCGGCGCGGACGCAGCCGTGGACTCCAGGACGCAGGACCTGTCCGCGGCCCTACGGGCAGCCAACGACGGCAAACCGGTCGACATCGTCCTCGAGATGACCGGCGGGCGCGTCTTCGACGAGAGTTTGGCGGCGTTGGCTCCCCTCGGACGGCTGGCGGTGTTCGGCATGGCCGGTCGTGCCGCGCCGACACCGGTCCCACCCGGCGCGCTCATGGCCCGCAGCACCGCCGTCGTCGGCTTCTGGTTGATGCACATCGTGCAGCGCCCCGCGCTGTTCGCCGCGGCAGTGAACGATCTGCTGGGTATGCTCGCCGACCACTCGATCCGGGCAGTCATCGGCCGGACCTATCGGCTCGAGGAGGCCGCCGAGGCGCACCGTGCGCTGCTCGACCGTTCCTCGGTCGGCAAGCTCGTGCTCGACCCGCAGGCCTGACGCGCCCGAGCGGCCGGCGGAGCTTGGCAGGTCGAAGGGCTTGGCCCTACTAGCAAACCTAGGCGAGGCGCCCTGACCACAGCATCGACGTGCCGGCGGCGGCGAGCGCGAGCAGTAGGCCAGCCATCAGGAACCGCCAGCTGACGTCGCGGTGCACGACCGTGTAGCCGACTTGCGAGCCGATGTTCTTGTATACGGACTCAAGTTCCTGCACGGACGTCGCGGTGTGGAACGTACCGCCGGTGATGTCTGCCAGGTAGCTCAGCGTCGGCTTGTCAGCCGGCACGGGGATCGTCTGGCCCTCGTAGGTCACCGTGCCGGTGTCGGTGCCGAAGGCGATCGTCGACACCGGCACGGCCTGCCGCTTCGCCTCGGTTGCCGCCGCGCTGACTGGGCGGCCCTTGTTGTTCGCCCCGTCGCTGAGTAGCACGATCCGTGCCGGTGGCGGCTGGTCGCCCTTGGCAGTGGTCGCGTGGCTGAACGCGGCGATCGAGTCCAGTGACGCGTACACCGCCTCTCCGATTGCGGTGGAATCCTGCAGCTGCAGATTGTCGATCGCAGACTTGACCGCGTCGCGATCGATGCTGGGAGGCACGAGGACGCTGGCGTTGCCCGCGAATTCGACCAGCCCCAGATTGATTCTGGCGGGAATCAGGTCAACGAAGGTCTTCGCCGCCATCTTCGCGGCTTCGATCCGTGAGGGCAGCACGTCGGTGGCCTCCATGGACAGCGATACGTCGATCGCCATCATGACCGTCGCGCGGTCGCGCGGTACATGGACCGCAGACGAAGGGCGAGCGACGCCGATACTCAGCACCGTCAACGCGAGCAGTAGTAGCGCGAAAGTAAGGTGGCGACGCCATCCGGGCCGGCGGGGCGCGACGCTGCCCAGAAGTTCCAGATTGCTGAATCGGGTCACGTACTTCGTGCGTCGAAACTGGGTGATGACATAGGCGGCGGCGACCAGACCCACAGCAACGAGCGCGAGCAACCAGAGCGGGGACAGGAAATGCATCAGCGCACGCCGCCTGCTACCGCCGCGCCGAGAGAACGACGTCTGGCGATGACGAACCTCACCACGTCGGTGAGCCAGTCGCGATCCGTGCGCAGCTGGAGATGGGCGGCGCCGGCGTGGCGGAGCGAGGTGGCGATGCCCGCACGCTGCGCCGCAGCCGCGTCGGCGTAACGGCGCCGCACCGCGCTGTCGGAGGTCTGGACCTCGAGCTCGCGCCCTGACTCCGGATCCGAGAATGTCACCAGACCCGCCGCCGGCAGCTCGAGCTCCCGCGGGTCGAGCACCTCAATGCCCAATAGTTGGTGGCGGCCGGACAGGGCGCGCAACGGTCGTTCCCATGAGCGCTCAGCTGTCGCCTGGGCCGCCGCGGCCCCGCCCACCGGCGGGCTCGCATCGAGGAAGTCCGACACCACGGCAACCAGCCCGCGGCGCGACGGGGGCCGTCGCAGCCGCTCCAGCATCACCGCTAGGTCCGTCCTGGTTGCCGCGGGATCAAGCGACGCCGAACCGGCGCGTGGCACGGCCGCGATCCTGCGCATGAGGTAGCGACCGTGAGCGGTGCCGGCCAGCGCGGGGATGCGGATCGTCTGCTCGGCATTGCTGACAATGGCACCGATGCGGTTTCCTCCGCGCACCGTGAGGTGGACCAGCGCGGTGATCGCGGCAAGTACCAGCTCACGCTTTTCTGTACGGGCGGTGCCGAAGTCCATGCTCGGTGAAAGATCGACCACCAGCCACGTCTCGAGCTCACGGTCGACGATCGTCTGACGAACGTGCGCTGTGGTGGTCCGGGCGGTCACCGGCCAGTCCATGCGGCGCACGTCATCACCGGCTGCGTACTGACGCGACTCGCCGGCCTCGGACCCGGCGCCGGGCACCAGACCGAGGTAATTGCCCTGCAACAGCCCGTCAAGCTTGTGGCGAACCGTCAGCTCAAGGCGGCGCAGCAGCGGCTCCGCACCCGCGAGGTCGAGCTCAGGCAGTGCAACGGCCGGCTCGCGGCTCATGCCGAGCGTTCACCCCACGGCGCCGCCGCCGGCGGGGCGGCCTGGCCGTACACGAGCTGCTGGGGTGGCGCTCCCTGCTGCAATCCCGGGGGCTGTACCTGCGGCGCGCCGCCGGCGCGTTGGCGGGGAGCTACCTGCGGCAACGGAATCGTCTGCAGGATCCGCCGGACGGCGTGTGCTGCGGGCACACCGTCGGCGATCGCGTCATAGCTGAGCACCATCCGGTGTGCCAGCACGTCGATGGCCACGTCCAACACGTCCTGAGGCAGCACGTAGTCGCGTCCACGTAACAGTGCCATCGCGCGGCCCGCCGCGATCAGCCCGAGGCTGGCCCGCGGGCTCGCGCCATAGGAGACCCACTGGGCCACGTCGGACAGCCCAACCTGGGCCGGCGCACGGGTCGCCACCACCAGCCGGACGACGTAGTCGACGATCGCGTGGTGGACGAAGACGCGGGCGGCGCTCTCCTGCAGGCGCGACAGCTCCTCGGTCGTGATCACCGCTTTGGCCACCGGTGGGTGTACGCCCATCCGGTATACGATCTCTCGCTCCTCGGCAGGCGACGGGTAGTCCACCGCAATCTTCATGAGAAAGCGGTCGCGCTGCGCCTCGGGGAGCGGGTATACGCCCTCGGATTCGATCGGATTCTGCGTGGCGAGCACCAGGAAGGGAAGCGGGACGTCGTACCGGACCCCGCCGATGGTGACGTGCCGCTCCGCCATCACCTCCAGCAACGCCGACTGGACCTTCGCCGGCGCCCGGTTGATCTCGTCGGCGAGGACGAAGTTGGCCATGATCGGGCCGAGTTCGGTGTCGAACTGCTCGACCCCGGGCCGATAGATCCGGGTACCGACGATGTCGGACGGCACCAGGTCGGGGGTGAACTGGATCCGGGAGAAGGAACCCGTGACCGTGCGAGCGAGCGTCTCGACCGCGAGTGTCTTGGCGACTCCGGGCACCCCTTCGAGAAGGCAGTGACCCTGGGCGAGCAGGCTGGCCATCAGCCGCTCCACGACCCGCTCCTGGCCGACAATCACACGCTTGACCTCGAACATCACCCGCTCAAGCGCGCCGGCATCGGCGGCGGGCGTTGAAAGTGCAGTCACCGGGCTTCTCCCTTGTCGGCAATGTCGCGGCTGGTGGCCGACCTCACGGTACGGGACCGAGCTGTACGGTGCCTGGGTGGCTGTGGACGGTCTGGACGGCGGCTCTCCGATCTGCTCCGCGAGGGCCTGCCGCGCCTGTGCGACTCACAATCTGAGTTGGCGCAATCCCACGTTGCACGACTCGGCGAGGGTCAAGCATTGGCTGGCCTGCGACGACCATGCCGAGCACCTGGCTCAGTTCTTGAGCGTCCGCGGATTCCTGCTCAGCGATGACCGGATGTAGCCGGGCGTCGTGATGACGGCGCCTCAGGTCAGCGGCCGAGTGGTCAGACATTGTGCGGTGGTATCTTGACGTCAAGACAATTTGCAGCGAGGGAGTTCACGGTGGCAGGACAGAGCAAGGACAGCTTCGGATCCCGGACGCAGCTCGTCGTCGGCGACACCAGCTACGACTACTTCCGGATCGCAGCTGTGGATGGCGCCGAACGCCTGCCGTTCAGTCTTAAGGTCCTCCTCGAGAACTTGCTCCGTTGCGAAGACGGGAAGAACGTCACCCAAGACCAGATCCGCGCGGTCGCCACTTGGGACGCCGCGGCTGAACCCGAGACCGAGATCCAGTTCACGCCGGCTCGGGTGATCATGCAGGACTTCACCGGAGTCCCGGCCGTCGTCGACCTGGCCACCATGCGCGAAGCAGTTGTCGAGCTGGGCGGGGACGCGACGAAGATTAACCCGCTAGCGCCGGCGGAGCTGGTCATCGACCACTCCGTGATCGCAGATCTGTTCGGCACCAATGACGCTTTCGCCCGCAACGTGGAACTCGAGTACGAGCGGAACAAGGAGCGCTATCAATTCCTGCGCTGGGGTCAGACGGCATTCGATGAGTTCAAGGTCGTGCCTCCGGGGACCGGCATCGTCCACCAGGTCAACATCGAGTATTTGGCCCGAGTGGTATTCGCCCGCGGCGGACTCGCCTACCCGGACACCCTCGTAGGCACCGATTCGCACACCACAATGGTTAACGGTCTCGGCGTACTGGGCTGGGGTGTGGGCGGCATCGAGGCCGAGGCCGCGATGCTGGGCCAGCCCGTCAGCATGCTCATCCCGCGCGTCGTAGGAGTGAAGCTCACCGGCGAGCTGCCAGAGGGGTCGACCGCGACCGACCTGGTTCTGACCATCACCGAGATCCTGCGCAAGCAGGGGGTGGTGGGCAAGTTCGTCGAGTTCTACGGGCCTGGCGTGGCCCGGGTTCCGCTTGCCAACCGCGCGACCATCGGCAACATGAGCCCCGAGTACGGGTCGACCTGCGCGATCTTCCCGATTGATGAGGAGACGCTGCGGTACCTGCGTTTCACCGGGCGCGACGAGGGCCAGGTCGCACTGGTAGGGGCGTACGCGAAGGCGAACAGTCTGTGGCACGAACCCGGAGTGGAACCACAGTTCAGCGAAACCGTCGAACTGGACCTGTCCACCGTCGAACCGTCGCTCGCCGGGCCGAAGCGTCCCCAGGATCGAGTGCCGCTCAAATCGGCCAAGTCGATGTTCCGCGACGCCCTCGGCGATTACGTCGACGGAGACTCAGTCCAGGATTCGGTTGACGAGTCCGTCTCCGAATCGTTTCCAGCCTCCGACCCCGCGGCTCCGGGAGACGACGGAGCGAAGCCGGTCGGCCGAGATGTGGCCTCGGCTGCCCGAGGCGCGAGCGGCCGCACGTCGAACCCGGTTCCCGTCACCTTCGCCGACGGCTCCAGTGCGGTCCTCGACCACGGTGCCGTGGTGATCGCGGCGATCACCTCGTGCACCAACACGTCGAATCCGTCCGTGATGATCGGTGCCGCTCTACTGGCGAAGAAGGCCGTCGATCGTGGCCTGGCCCGCAAGCCGTGGGTGAAGACCTCGCTTGCCCCCGGGTCGAAGGTCGTCACCGACTACTACGACCGGGCCGGCCTGACGCCCTACCTGGAGAAGTTGGGCTTCAATCTCGTCGGCTACGGCTGCACTACCTGCATCGGGAACTCGGGCCCGATCATCGAGGAGGTGTCGGCGGCGGTGAATGACGGTGACCTGGCGGTGACCGCCGTGCTCTCCGGCAACCGTAACTTCGAGGGCCGCATCAATCCCGACGTCAAGATGAACTACCTGGCGTCCCCCCCACTGGTGGTGGCCTACGCGCTAGCCGGGTCGATGGACATCGACCTGCTCAGCGATCCGCTCGGCAATGGCACGGACGGGCTGCCGGTCTATTTGCACGACATCTGGCCTACGCCTCAAGAGATCCAGGAGACGATCGACGAGGCGATCGCCAGCGAGATGTACAGCGCGGACTACGGCGACGTCTTTACCGGCGACGAGCGCTGGACCGGCCTGTCGACGCCCGAAGGCGCAACCTTTGAATGGGACCCGGAGTCGACCTATGTCCGCAAGCCCCCGTACTTCGAGGGTATGCAGCTCGAACCGGCCCCGGTCACCGACATCAGCGGCGCGCGAGTGCTGGCGCAGCTGGGGGATTCGGTCACGACCGATCACATCAGTCCGGCCGGGGCCATCAAGGCCGACTCCCCCGCCGGAAAGTACCTCTCCGAGCACGGCGTCGACCGCAACGATTTCAATTCCTATGGCTCGCGGCGAGGCAACCACGAAGTCATGATCCGCGGAACCTTTGCCAACATTCGCCTGCGCAACCAGCTCGCGCCGGGCACCGAGGGCGGCTTCACCCGCGATTTCACCAGGGCTGATGGGCCCCAGAGCAGCATCTACGACGCGTCGGTCAACTACGCCGAGGCGGGAATTCCCCTGGTCGTCCTGGCGGGCAAGGAGTACGGGTCCGGGTCCTCGCGCGACTGGGCGGCGAAGGGCACCGCGCTGCTGGGGGTTCGGGCTGTCATCGCCGAGTCCTACGAACGGATCCACCGTTCCAATCTGATCGGTATGGGGGTGCTTCCGCTGCAGTACCCCGACGGTGAGTCCGCGCAATCGCTCGGCCTGAACGGTGAGGAGACCTTCACGATCACCGGCGTGGAAGCCCTCAACGAAAGTCGGACGCCGCGCACCGTGCACGTCCGGGCGGGCGACACGGAGTTCGACGCCCGGGTGCGCATCGATACCGCGGGCGAGGCCGACTACTACCGCCACGGCGGCATCATGCAGTTCGTGCTTCGCTCGCTGCTCTGAGATCCGGCGGGTAGCCCTATTGGGTGACCCCCTTTGTCACCGAATGCGGTAGCTCGTGTTTCATCCGCGCACGGATCAGGTAACGACTTGATGTCGCTTCGGGGCCAAACTGGTGATCCTGGGATATGTTCGCGCGCACAACATACGAGGGTCGCGCATCAAATCCAAGGCGTCCGGCGACCCTCCCCGAGCGAAAGGCGATCCCGCCCATGCGCAAGAGCGCACTCAGTCTGGTGGCGGTCGGCGTAGCAGCCGCCGTCGTCGTCAGCGGATGTAGTTCCAGCAAGAAGTCCACCTCGGGCAGCACTGGCTCGACAAGCAGCGGAAAGCTCCAGGTCGGTGTGATCCTGCCGGACACCACGACCTCGAACCGTTACACGCTCTACGACCAGCCCTTGCTGCAGAAGGCGTTCGACGCGGCCGGAGTGAAGGCTGAGATCCAGAACGCACATGGCTCGACCACGACCTTCGTATCGGATGCCCAGACGATGATCACTCAGGGCGTCAAGGTCCTGCTCATCGACCCCTCCGACCCGGCGACCGGAATCAGCGTTGAGACGGCCGCCAAGGCCGCGGGCGTCCAGGTCATCGACTACGACCGCGTCAACCTCGGCGGATCGGCCCAGTACTACGTCTCGTTCGACAACGAGAAGGTTGGCGAGCAGCAGGCGACCGGCCTGGTCAGCTGCCTGCAGGCCTCCGGCAAGACGGGTCAGACCATCGCGTTCATGAACGGTGGCACAGACATCGACAACAACGCCGTCCTGTTCAAGGCGGGTGCCCACAAGATCCTCGATCCGCTGTTCACGGCAGGGACCTACAAGAAGGGTCCCGAGACTGACGTCAAGGGCTGGGACAACACCGTCGCAGCGACTGACTTCCAGCAGGAGTTCACCCAGGCCCCGACGATGGGTGGCGTGCTTGCCGCCAACGACGGGATCGCCGCTGCCTCGATCAGCACGCTGAAGCAGCACAATGTGTCGATCCCGATTACCGGGCAGGATGCGACCATCCAGGGCGTCCAGTTCATCCTCGAGAGCGTTCAGTGCCTGACGATCTTCAAGGACGTCAGCAAAGAGGCCAACGCAGCCGCTAAGCTCGCGATCGACCTGATCAAGGGCGACACGGCGGCCGCCGCGACGCTGGCCTCCGGCACACTGCAGGACCCGAAGAACGGCCGGACCATCCCGTCGCTGCTCTTGCCGGCTGAGGTCATCACCAAGGCGAATGTGAAGGACGTCGTCACCGCAGGCGCCCTCACCGCTGCTCAGATCTGCACCGGTGCCGCCGCAGCGGCTTGCACAGCTGCCGGTATCAGCTGATCTGACGCACTGCCGCACGATCGGCGGGGCGGGCACCCTTGCCC
>JALYIS010000131.1 GCA_030775705.1 Actinomycetota bacterium | reverse complement strand
GCGCTGCACGGGTTGGTCACGGCACTGCCCGTGGCAGGGTGGAGTGGAACCTTGGCGGGGCGCTACGTCGGTTCAAGCGCCGGCCCCGGCTCGGCGCTCAGTCTCGCCTCCGCGGCCGGCGATGTGCGGGCCAAGACTGGAACACTCACCGCGGTGTCAACGCTCGCCGGAATCGTCTACGACCAGGACGGTCGAGCCCTGGTCTTCGCCCTGCTGGCCGATCGGGTGGCCCCGGGCTCGGCGGCGACCGCGTCGGCCGAGAGCGCTCTCGACGGCGTTGCCGCGGCACTGGCTACCTGTGGGTGTCACTGATCCGTCGGCGATGCTTGTCCCGGATGGCCGTAGTGTTGTCGCCATGGCCTCGCTCATCGACTGGGACGTCGCGGCGCGGGCGGCAAAGCGATTCAGCCCGCACCCGCCGTCCATCTCGAAGCTGGAGGCAGACGCCGTGGTCGGCGAGCTGTACCAGACGACGTCGCAGGCGGCGGGGCACGTCGCCGAGCTGACCCGGCTGGAGGAGCCGCCGGTGAGCGCCGCGACGCGGGTGGTCGACCGCGACGGTTGGATCGACGCGAACACGGGGGGCATGCGCACCCTGATGACGCCCCTCGTCGACAAGTTGACGGCGAGCAATCCAGTCGGACGAATGGCCGAGACCGTCGGCGGGCGGCTCACCGGCATCCAGCTGGGGCTCGTTATCGGATTCCTCTCCGGCAAGGTCTTGGGCCAGTTCGAGTTCTTCGACCGCCCGGGCGGCCAACTGCTGCTCGTCGCGCCCAACATGGTCGCGGTAGAGCGGCAGCTCAAAGTCGATCCACATGACTTCCGGCTGTGGGTCTGTCTTCATGAGGTGACTCACCGCGTGCAGTTCACCGCGGTTCCGTGGCTGCGTCAGCACATGCTCGACGAGGTGACGGCACTCACCGATGCCGTCGACACCGATCCGGCCGTATTGCGTGCACGGGTGTCCAACGGCATCGGCGAACTCGTCAAGGTCATCCGCGGCCAAGGCGACGGCTCAGGGCTGGTCGCCGTGCTCGCATCCCCCGAGCAGCGCGCGATCCTCGACCGGGTCACTGCGTTCATGTCACTGGTGGAAGGTCACGCCGAGTACGTGATGAACGCGATCTCGCCGGACGTGATTCCCAGCCAGCAGGAGATCGAGAAGCGATTCGCCGCCCGGCGCCGCAAGGGTGGCAACCCGCTGGACCGACTGCTGCGCAAACTCCTGGGCATGGAGGCCAAGACTCGTCAGTACGTCGACGGTTCGGCCTTCGTTCGCGCGGTCGTGGACCGCATCGGCGTCGAGGATTTCAACGCGATCTGGACCTCGCCGGACACCCTTCCGACCAAGGCCGAGATCGCCTCGCCGGGACAATGGATCGCACGAGTCCACGTCTGACGTGATGGGGCCGCACCCGGCCGTCGCCGAGATCCGGAGCGCCGTCAGGAGGATGCTCGGCGACCTCGATGGCAATGTCCTGGTTGCCTGTTCGGGGGGCGCGGATTCGGTTGCGCTGATGGCTGCGGTGGCGTTCGAAGCACCACGGGTAGGGGTGCGAGCCGGCGTGGTCACCGTTGATCATGGTCTTCAGGAGGGCTCGGCCGAGCAGGCGGCCCGCGTCGCCGCGCTCGGGTACGAGATGGGCCTGGACCCGGTGCAGACGGTGGTGGTGGCCGTGCAGCGCGCCGGAGGTCCTGAAGGGGCCGCGCGCGCGGCTCGCTATGGCGCTCTTCGCGGTGCGGCTGACGCGCTCGGCGCCTCGATCCTGTTGGGCCACACGCTCGACGACCAGGCCGAGACCGTCCTGCTCGGCCTGGGACGTGGGTCCGGGCCGCGCTCGATCGCTGGCATGCGCGTCATCGACGACCGTTTCGCACGGCCCTTGTTGGGCATTCGGCGGACGACCACGCGGGCAGCGTGCGCGGCGCTCGGGCTTGCCGTGTGGGACGACCCCCACAACTTGGATCCGTCCTATCAGCGGGTTCGACTGCGTGTCGAGGTGCTGCCGCTGCTCGAGGACGTGTTGCAGGGTGGGGTCGCCGAAGCGCTCGCGCGTACGGCGACCCTGCTGCGCGCGGATCTGGAGGCACTCGACGCGCTGGCGGCCGGTTTTGCATTCGACGGAGTCCTGGTCGCCGCCGAACTGGCCGCGATGGCGCCCGCCGTGCGCCACCGGGTGCTGCGGGCATGGGCCCGCCGTGGTGGCGCCGGCGCGCTCACCTACGACCATCTGGCGGCGTTGGACGGGCTTGTCGCCCACTGGCGCGGGCAAGGCCCGATCGACCTGCCGGGCGGGCGGCGGGTCGCGCGTGCGTCTGGGAGACTGGAGATCACATCCGATGATTCGTGAGACGCAGGAGTGGGCGAGTGTCCGAACTCGACGCTGACATCGAGGCCGTGCTGGTCTCCGCCGACGAGATCAAAGACAAGATCGCTTCGCTTGCGAAGGAGATCGACACCGACTACGCGGGGCGCGAACCCGTCCTCGTGGGTGTGCTCAAGGGTGCCGCGATGTTCATGTCCGACCTGGCCCGGGCACTGGAACGCCCCTGCACGATGGAATTCATGGCGGTGAGCTCCTACGGAACGTCGACCCGGTCGTCGGGCGTGGTGCGCATCCTCAAGGACCTCGATCGCGACATCGCGGGCCAGGATGTCCTAATCGTCGAGGACATCATCGACTCCGGACTCACGCTGTCGTGGCTACTGAAGAACCTCGCCAGTCGGCAGCCGGCCTCCATTCACGTGGTCACGCTGCTGCGTAAACCCGACGCCCTCAGGGTCGATGTGCCGGTCAAGTACGTGGGTTTTGACATCCCCAACGAATTCGTCGTGGGCTACGGCTTGGACTACGCTGAGCGCTACCGCGATCTGCCCTATATCGGGCGTTTGCGCCCCTCTGTGTACGGCGGCTGACGTGTACCGTCGAAATCGATACCGATCGGTCGGAGCAGGAGGAACGCGGACGGTGCGCCGTTCGTGATAACGATATGAACCGCAGGCGCATTCTTCGGTCTTGGTGGCTCTGGTCCGCCCTGATCCTGTTCGGCTTCCTCGTGCTGCCCTCGTTGCTGTCCGGTGGAACGACGTACCACAGCGTCAACACCTCCGACGCCCTCGCGCAGCTCAAGGCCGGCAACGTCACGACCGCCATCCAGAAGGACAAGGAACAGACGCTCCAGCTTGAGCTGAAGGCGCCGTTCAAGGGCAACACCAAGATCAGCACGCAGTACCCGGCCTACGGCTCGTCGGCCATCTTCCAGGACATCCAGGACGCGAACGCCAAGTTCGGCACCGTCGACAAGGTCAGTGTCACCAAGGACAACGCGTGGGTGTCGCTGCTGATCAGCGCGCTGCCCATCCTGCTCATAGTCGGTGTCCTGGTCTTCGTGATGAGCCAGGTGCAAGGCGGTGGCAACCGGGTGATGAGCTTCGGCCGCAGCAAGGCCAAGCTGGTCAACAAGGACATGCCGAAGACGACGTTCGCCGATGTCGCCGGCGCGGACGAGGCCATCGAGGAACTCGACGAGATCAAGGAATTCCTCGCCAACCCGGCGAAGTTCCAGGCGATCGGCGCCAAGATCCCGAAGGGTGTGCTGCTGTACGGCCCCCCGGGCACGGGCAAGACGCTGCTCGCCAGGGCGGTGGCCGGCGAGGCTGGTGTGCCGTTCTACTCGATCTCCGGGTCCGACTTCGTGGAGATGTTCGTCGGCGTCGGCGCCTCGCGCGTGCGGGACCTGTTCGAGCAGGCCAAGAGTAATGCCCCGTCGATCATCTTCGTGGACGAGATCGACGCGGTCGGCCGGCACCGCGGTGCGGGTATGGGCGGCGGTCACGACGAACGTGAGCAGACGTTGAACCAGCTGCTCGTGGAGATGGACGGCTTCGACGTCAAGGGCGGCGTCATCCTCATCGCGGCCACGAACCGCCCAGACATTCTTGACCCCGCATTGCTGCGGCCGGGTCGCTTCGACCGGCAGATCGCGGTCGGGCCACCGGACGTGCTCGGTCGCGAGGCCGTGCTGAAGGTGCACGCCAAGGGCAAGCCGTTCGCCGCCGACGTCGACCTCGGCGTCATCGCCCGCCGTACCCCTGGCTTCACCGGCGCGGACCTGGCCAACGTCATCAATGAGGCCGCCCTGCTCACCGCGCGCAACAACGGTCGGTTGATCACCACGCACGCGCTCGAGGAGTCGATCGACCGGGTACTCGCAGGTCCAGAGCGCAAGACGCGGGCGATGAGCGACAAGGAGAAGCGCGTCACTGCCTACCACGAGGCCGGACACACGCTCGCCGCGTGGGCGATGCCCAACCTGGATCCCGTGCACAAGGTCACCATCCTGCCGCGTGGGCGATCTCTGGGGCACACGCTGGTGCTGCCACTCGAGGACCGCTACACCCAGACCCGATCCGAGATCCTCGACCAGCTCGTCTACGCCCTCGGTGGGCGCGCCGCTGAGGAGCTCGTGTTCCACGAGCCGACCACCGGTGCCTCCAACGACATCGAGAAGGCGACCGGTCTGGCGCGTGCGATGGTCACCGAGTACGGCATGAGCTCAAAGCTCGGAGCGGTCAAGTACGGCACCGGCGACGCCGAGCCGTTCATGGGGCGTGACTACGGTCACCAGCGTGACTACTCCGAGGACATTGCGGCCGGCATCGACGGCGAGGTGCGGGACCTGATCGAGGCGGCCCACGACGAGGCGTGGGAAATCCTCGTCCAGTACCGCGACGTCCTGGACCAGCTGGTTCTCGAACTCGTGGAGAAGGAGACGCTGGCCAAGCCCGACCTCGAGCGGATCCTTGCCCCGGTGCGCAAGCGGCCGCCGCACAGCACTTTCTCCGGGTTCGGCAAGCGGACGCCTAGCGACCGGCCGCCGATAGAGATCCCGCTGTCGCTGCGCAAGCCTGTAAGCCCGACCCCGAACGGGTCCAACGGCGCCAGTGGCCACGGTGGCGCCAATGGGTCGTCCAACGGCGCCCCCACGCCCGTCGCGGACCCGGGCGCCTTCGGTCCCTACGGTGAGAGTTCGCCGACCGGTCCGGGGTCACCATACGGTCAGGGTGGCGGCGGCCGGACCTCGTCATGAGGCGCCCGCGTGACTGACGGCGTCGAAGCCGGTCACGTCGACCTGCCGCGGGTTGAGGCGGCCGTCCGCGAGCTACTGATCGGCGTCGGGGAGAACCCGGACCGGGACGGGCTCAAGGCCACGCCCGCCCGCGTTGCTCGCGCGTACGCCGAGGTTTTCGCTGGGCTCTTCGTCGACCCAGAGGATGTCCTGCAGACCACGTTTGACGAGAACCACGAAGAGCTTGTGCTGGTCAAGGACATAGCGCTGTACTCAACCTGCGAGCACCACCTGGTGCCTTGGCACGGCACGGCTGCCGTCGGCTACATCCCCGGCCCGGAAGGCCGGATCACTGGGCTGTCGAAGCTGGCCCGCCTCGTGGACCTCTACGCGCGCCGGCCGCAGGTGCAGGAGCGCCTCACCGGTCAGGTCGCCGACGCGGTGATGCGACGCCTGGAACCGCAGGGAGTGATCGTCGTGATCCAGGCCGAGCACCTGTGCATGGCGATGCGTGGCGTCCGCAAGCCGGGGTCGTTGACCATGACGTCCGCGGTGCGGGGAATCTTCAAGGAAGACCACCGCACCAGGGCCGAGGCGCTGAGCCTGATCCTGGGCCGATGACGACGCTGCCGACCCGGTCCGACCGGATCGTGGTGATCGGGGTGCTCAATGTGACTCCCGACTCGTTCTCCGACGGCGGTCGGTACCAATCGCTGGATGACGCGGTCGCGCATGCGGTGCAGATGCACGAACAGGGTGCCGACCTCATCGATGTCGGCGGCGAGTCGACCCGCCCGGGCGCCCTGCGCGTGGATGCGGCCGAGGAGGCCAAGCGTGTCATCCCGGTGATCGAGGCACTGGCCGAGCTCGAGATCGCGATCAGTATCGACACCTATCGAGCCGGTGTTGCCGCGGCCGCACTGGCCGCGGGTGCGTCGGTGATCAACGATGTCTCCGGGGGACTGGGCGACGCTGACATGGCGCGTGTCGTGCGCGACGCCGACTGCCCGTGGATCCTGATGCACTGGCGCGGGCACAGCGCGCGGATGCAAGACCTCGCTCACTACGACGACGTCGTCACCGACGTGCGCACCGCACTGCTGCAGCGCGTCGACGCCGCGGTGGGGGCGGGGGTCCCCGCGCAGCGGCTGGTGCTCGACCCCGGGCTCGGCTTCGCGAAGACCGCGGCACACAACTGGGCCTTGCTCGCCGGGCTCGACGCCATCCTCGACATCGGATTCCCTGTGTTGCTCGGAGCCTCGCGGAAGTCCTTCCTCGGCGCACTGCTGGCTGATGACGCCGGTCGCGACCGACCGGTGGGCGAGCGCGAGGCGGCCACGACGGCGCTGACCGCGTATGCCGCGCTGCACGGGGTGTGGGGAGTGCGCGTGCACGAGGTGAGCGGATCGGTGGACGCCGCGCGTGCCATCGCCGCGGTGAGCCGGGCCACGGGAGCGACTGGATGAGCGACCGCATCGAGCTGCGGGGCCTGCGGGTGCACGGCTTCCACGGCGTGTTCGAGCACGAACGCACTGAAGGTCAGGACTTCGTCATCGATGCGGTACTCGAGCTGGATACCGCCGCTGCGATGGACTCCGACGACCTGTCGGACACCGTCGACTACGGGGCCATCGCGCGAGGCTTGGCGGCGGTCGTCGAGGGCGAGCCGCTGAACCTGATCGAGACCCTCGCCGGCCGGCTGGTGGAGGTCTGCCTCGCCGACGCGCGGGTCGACGCGGCGACGATCACCGTGCACAAGCCACAGGCTCCGATCCCGATCGCGTTCGAGGATGTGGCGGTCACCGTCCGGCGGGCGCGCACCGCGGTGCGCCGGGTCGAGCTGTGAGCGTCTCGGCCTTGCGGGCCGAACAGTGAGTACCGCCGTGCTGTCCATCGGTGCCAATCTCGGCGACCGCCTCGCCAGCCTGCAGAGCGCCGTCGACCTGCACCGTGAATGGTTGGTGGCCGTTTCCCCGATCTACGAGACGGCGCCCTGGG
>JALYIS010000130.1 GCA_030775705.1 Actinomycetota bacterium | reverse complement strand
CTGCCGGCCTGGCCCGGGCGAACCGTGCGGTGGAGTGGGTGCGCCCGCCGGTGCGGACGCCCGCTCCACACCGACGTCGATCTGGTCGCCACCGACAGCGGGTACAGCGTCAGCGTGGGCCGGCTGTGAGCGACTACCTCACCGACGGCAGCGAGATCTACCGCCGCTCGTTCGCCACCATCCGCGCGGAGGCGGACCTCGCGCGCTTTCCCGAGGACGTCAGCACGGTGGCCGTCCGCATGATCCACGCCTGCGGGATGGTCGACCTCGCCCAAGACATCGGGTACTCACCGCGAGTGGTCCTCCAGGCGCGCTCGGCGCTCGATGCAGGGGCGGCGATCCTCTGCGATGCGAACATGGTGGCCAGCGGGATCACCCGCGCACGCCTGCCCGCGGCCAACGAGGTCATCTGCACCCTCGCCGACCCCGGCGTCGCCGACATCGCGGCACGGATCGGCAACACTCGCTCCGCAGCGGCGATCGACCTCTGGCTCGATCGGCTTGGCGGCGCCGTCGTGGCCATCGGCAACGCGCCGACCACGCTCTTCCGGCTGCTGGACCTCATCGCGCACGGAGCCCCACGGCCGGCCGCCGTGGTCGGGGTTCCCGTCGGCTTCATCGGCGCGGCCGAGTCCAAGCAGGCGCTCATCGAGTCGGGCCTGGAGTATCTGACGGTCCGCGGCCGCCGCGGTGGCAGCGCGATCGCGGTCGCTGCGGTCAACGCGCTGGCGAGCGCGGCGGAGTGAGCGAATGATCGCGCCTGGCACGCTGTACGGAGTCGGTCTCGGACCCGGCGATCCGGAGCTGGTGACGATCAAGGCGGCCCGGCTGATCACCGCGGCGGACGTGATCGCCTACCACTGCGCGCGGCACGGACGCTCGATCGCCCGGACCATCGCGCAACCGTACCTGCGCCCGGGTCAACGCGAGGAGAAGCTGGTCTACCCGGTTACCACCGAGGCGACCGATCACCCCGGTGGCTATGCCGGCGCGATGAGCGACTTCTACGCCGAGGCCGCCGGTCGGCTGGCAGCGCACCTGGACGGCGGCCGGAACGTAGTGCTCCTCGCCGAAGGCGATCCGCTGTTCTTCAGCTCCTACATGCACATGCACAAGCGACTGGCTCACCGGTACCGCACCCACATCGTCCCCGGCGTGACGTCGGTCAGTGCGGCAGCGGCCGCGGTCGGAACACCGTTGGTCGAAGCCGACGAGGTGTTGACGATCCTGCCCGGGACTTTGGACCCGGATACGCTCGCCGACCGACTGCAACACACCGATGCCGCCGCGATCATGAAGGTGAGCCGGCACTTCGCGGGGATCCAGCAGGCCTTGAAGGTTTCGGGCCGTCTGGCGGACGCGGTGTATGTCGAACGCGCCTCCTCACCCGCCCAGCGGACCTCTGCGGCTGCCGAGGTGGATGCGTCCGACGTGCCGTACATGGCGCTCGTCCTGGTCCCGGGTGCAATCGCCTCCGGCCGCAGTCAGGTGAGCCCCCCGGAACAAGAGACCGAACCACGAATCGGCCGCGTTGACGTGGTCGGGCTCGGTCCCGGGGACCCCGATTGGCTCACCCCTCAGGCGCGCACGGTGCTCGCCGCCGCGGATCACATCGTCGGCTACGGCCCGTACGTCGACCGCGTTGCGCGCACCGCCGGCCAGCAGCGGCACAGCAGCGACAACCGAGTCGAGTCCGAACGCGCAGAGTTCGCGCTCGACCTGGCGATGCGCGGGCATCACGTCGCGGTGGTGTCGTCCGGGGACCCGGGTGTCTTCGCGATGGCCAGCGCCGTGGTGGAGGTCGCTGCCGAGGCCCGATACGCGCAGGTCGAGGTCGGCGTCGTTCCCGGCCTCACCGCCGCGCAGGCGGTCGCGAGCCAGGTCGGCGCCCCGCTTGGCCACGACTTCGCAGTCATCTCGCTGTCCGACCGCCTCAAGCCGTGGCAGGTCGTCGCCGGGCGCCTGGAGGCAGCGGCACGCGCGGATCTGGTCATCGCGATCTACAACCCGGCATCGGCCAGCCGCCGCCAGCAGATCGTCGAGGCACGTGACATCCTGCTGCGGCACCGTGCGCCGACGACAGTGGTCGTGATCGGCCGGTCGGTGGGTTCGGCAGAGCAAACGGTGCAGGTCACGACCCTCGCCGAGCTCGAGACCGACCGCATCGACATGCGCTGCCTGCTGATCATCGGCTCGTCGCAGACACAGGTGGTGGCTCGGCCGGATGGGCGGGCACCGCTGGTGTTCACCCCGCGGCGGTACCCGGCGGGCTCGGCGCATCCTGCGCATCCTGCGCATCCAGCGAACCCAGCCACGCGATAGCGGCGTCCACCGAGTCGACGGCCGCGACGCCCGCGGGCAAATCGGGTCGGTCCACCATGACCACGGCGATTGCACGCTCGCGTGCAGCGGTCAGCTTTGCCGCCGTCATCGCGCCGCCGCTGTCCTTGGTGACGAGCAGCCCGACGTCGTGTTCGTACAGCAATGCCGTCTCGCCCTGCACCGTGAACGGGCCGCGGTCCAGGAGCAACGTCGCGCGGGGGGGCAGTGCACCATCAGGCGGATCGACGGTACGCACCAGATAGGTGTGCCCGGCGTCCTGGGCGAACGCGCCGAGGTCTCGCCGGCCGGTAGTGACGAAAATGCACCCGGGGGGTGCCGCGGCCGCGGTGGCAGCCGCGGCCGCGATGTCGGGGACCCGAAGCCACCGGTCACCTGGGCCGGCAACCCAGCCGGGTCGCCGGAGTGCGAGCAGGGGACGACGCGCCAGCGCAGCGGCGCGCGCGGCGTGGCCGGAGATGGTGGCCGCGAACGGATGCGTCGCGTCGACGATGGCCTCGATTCCGCTGCCGGCCAGGTAGTGAACCAAGCCGGCGGCCCCGCCGAAACCACCGATGCGAACCTCGCCGACCGGCAGCGCAGGATTCGTCACCCGTCCGGCCAGAGAGGAGACGACCTGCCACCCTGGCCGCGACACCGCCGCCGCGGCCAGGTCCCGGGCTTCGCCGGTGCCGCCGAGAATGAGCACTCGCACGCGGGGCACACTACTGAGCGCGCCTGGGTAGGCGACACTGGGCGCATGGCCAGCGACCCGCCCGAGGATCTCGCGGACCCGCCGCCCAACCGGGCCGGGTTGCGTTACGGCTGGACGACCGGAGCGTGCGCTACCGCAGCCACGAAGGCTGCCTACACGGCGTTGCTCACCGGGGAGTTCCCCGATCCGGTGCAGATCACGTTGCCCCGCGGGCACACCCCGTCCTTCGCGCTGACCCGGCAACGCCTGGTCGTCGACGAGGCCTCGGCCTCCGTCACGAAGGATGCCGGCGACGACCCCGACGTCACCCACGGCGCCGTCATTACCGCGACGGTCCGCGTGCGCGAGACCGGAGCCGGCGTGCTGTTCGTCGCCGGGCCGGGCGTCGGGACGATCACCAAACCGGGACTCCCGCTGGAGGTCGGGGAGCCTGCCATCAACTCCGCGCCACGCCAGATGATGCGCGCGGCCGTGGCCCAGGTCGCCGCGGCGCACGGCGGCGGCGGCGACGTGGTGGTCGAGTTGTCCGTCGACGACGGCGCCGAGATCGCAACCCACACCTGGAATCCCCGGCTCGGGATCCTCGGCGGGCTCTCGATCCTGGGCACCACCGGCATCGTCGTGCCGTACTCCTGCTCGGCCTGGATCGACAGCATCCGACGTGGTATCGACGTCGCCCGAGCGGTCGGACACCAGCATGTCGCCGGTTGCACCGGCAGCACGTCGGAGGACACGGTGCGAGCCCTCTACGGGCTCGCCGACGACGCCCTGCTGGACATGGGGGACTTTGCCGGTGCCGTGCTGAAGTACCTGCGCCGGCATCCGGTCGCAAGGCTGACCATTGCCGGCGGGATCGGCAAGCTGTCAAAACTGGCCGCCGGCCACCTCGACCTGCATTCCGGGCGATCCCAGGTGGACGTCCGGGGACTGGCCGCATTGGCGGCCGCCGCGGGGGCCAGCGCGCGCCTGGTGGATCAGATCGCCACTGCGAATACTGCCCTCGAGGCGTTGCAACTCAGTCAACGCGACGGCTTCGGGCTGGGGGATCTGGTCGCTGCGGGTGCCCGGCGCACGGCCCAGGAGGTGCTGCGGGAGGCGCCAGTGGCGGTCGACATCGTCGTCATCGATCGGGCGGGTGCGGTAGTCGGGCGAGCCTAGGGGCTGCCACCGCGATCGCGCGCGGCCGAGTACAGATGGCTGTCGCAGAATCCTTCTGCGGCAAGCACCCGGCCGACCACGATCACGGCAGTACGCCTGATCGAGGCGTCCGCCGCCAAGGCGGCGATGCCGGCGAGGCTGCCGCGCAGGATGACCTCGTCCGGTCGGCTGGCGTTCGCGACCACCGCGACGGGGCAGTCCGCCCCGTAGATCGGCACGAGCTCGTCAGCGACATCGGCGATGCGTTGCACGGCCAGGTGCAGCACCAGCGTGGCGCGCGAGGCGCTCACGCTTGCCAAGTCCTCGCCGTCGGGCATTGGGGTGGCCTGCGCCGCGGCGCGGGTCAGCACTACTGTCTGGCCTACTCCGGGAACGGTCAGCTCCCGACGCAACGATGCTGCCGCGGCGGCGAAGGCGGGCACTCCCGGGGTGATGTCCCAGTCGATGCCGGCCTGATCTAGTCGCCGCGCCTGTTCGGCCACCGCGCTGAAGATCGACGGATCGCCTGAACACAACCGCGCCACGTCGTCCCCGTTTGCGTGGGCCGCGGCGCACTCGGCGACGATCTGGTCCAGGGTGAGATCGGCGGTATCGACCAGGCGCGCACCGGGGGGGCAGTGTGCCAGCATCTGCGTCGGGACCAGGCTGCCGGCGTAGAGGCACACCGGGGACTGCGACAGCAGCGCCACCGCGCGCAGCGTCAACAGGTCCGGGGCACCCGGGCCGGCGCCGATGAAGTGCACCGTCACGACTGCTCCTTGTGCCAGGCCCACTGTGTCACCGGCATGGACGGCCGCCAGCCGGTGAACGCCCCGATCGGCTCCGCGTGCTGGACCGAGATCCGCAGGAGACCGCCGCCCAGGCGCGCGTGCCACTCGGCCAGCAGGGTCTCGGACTGCAGTGTGACGGCATTCACCACGAGTCGTCCACCCACCCGCAGAGCTTGCACGCAGGTCTCGAGCACGCCGTCGGCGCTCGCGCCACCGCCGACGAAGATCGCGTCGGGTGCCTCCAGGCCCGCTAGGGCTGCAGGCGCCGCCCCCTCGACGACCGCCATCTGGGGGACGCCCAAGGAGGCGGCGTTGCGGCCGATGCGGGCGCTGCGGATCGGGTCCGCCTCGATCGCGATCGCGCGGCAGGCCGGGTGCGTGCGCATCCACTCGATACCGATGCTCCCCGATCCGGCACCGATGTCCCAGAGCAGCTGGCCCGCAACGGGGATGAGCGCGGCGAGGGTGACTGCTCGGACCTCGCGCTTGGTGAGTTGTCCGTCATGGTCGTAGGCCGAGTCAGGTAGACCGGGGGAGCGGGTCAGCGGTGCGAGTGGAGGTGACAACACGCACTGCACGGCCACCACCGCCAGCCGGTCGTGTTCAGCGTCGGCCCAGGACGTCGCGATCGCGTGCCGGATCCGCTCGGTATCCCCGCCCAACTGCGCGAGGACCGTCACCGCGCTTGCTCCATAGCCGCGCGCGACCAGTAGCGCACAGACGTTGCGGGCCGCGTCCGGCTCGCTGACCAGGACGAGCAGGCGACGGCCGGGCTGCACGGCCGCATGCAGATTCTGCGGGGGGCGCCCGACGAGGATGACGACGTCGACGTCCTCGACGGCCCAGCCAAGGCGTGCGCAAGCCAACGACAGCGATGACGGGTGCGGGATCGTGCGCACGCAGCCCGCCCCGAGCAGCCCCACCAGCGTGGTCCCGACACCGAAGAACATGGGATCGCCGCTGGCCAGCACGACGATCCGCCGGCCGCGGTGACGCTCCAGCGTGGCGCCCACACCCGTGAGCATCGGCGTCGGCCACGACTCGCGCGTCGCGGTGACGGTTGGGCCGATCAGGTCGAGTTGGCGCTCGGCTCCGATCACCACCTCGGCCTGCCGCAGGGCGTCCTGTGCCGCGGCCCCCAGCCCGGGCCACCCGTCGGCACCGATGCCGACGACGACCACTGCGCCGACGTCGGAGGCGGGGACGGGGACGCTCACGACGCCTAGTGTCTCGCACCCTCCTCGCCTACCCGCCTCGCCCGGTGGTTTCGGCCGGGCCTAGGCTTTGGGCTGCCGTGGTGCTCGGGAATTCCGGTGCAAGTCCGGAGCGGCCCTCGCCACTGTGAGCAGGCAAACCGATCCACCCCGCCGCTCGCGCGCGCTGCGCGTGCCCGGGAGCCACTGGGTGCACCCGCACCCGGGAAGGCGGATCGTCCGCTGGACATCAGCGTCTGCGAGCCAGGAGACCGGCCACGGCACCTGATCGACCCTGTCCACGAGGTGTTGGAAGAGGAGCTGGGATGCCGTCGGCCTTTCCCTTCAGTGCAGTCGTCGGCATGGACGACATGCGGCTCGCGCTGGTTCTGAACGCGGTGTCCCCGGCCATCGGCGGCGTGCTCGTGCGGGGTGAGAAGGGGACCGCCAAGTCGACCGCGGTCCGCGCGCTGGCGGCGGTACTGCCGCAGGTGCATGTCGTGGCCGGCTGTCGGTTCTCCTGCGATCCGGCGGCCATGGACGATCAGTGCCCCGACGGGCCACACCAGCCGGACGGTCCGAGCGAAATTCGCGACGCCCACCTGGTCGAGCTCCCGGTCGGGTCGTCGGAGGACAGGCTGACCGGGTCGCTGGATCTCGAGCGTGCCCTGACCGAAGGCGTGAAGTCATTCGACCCGGGTTTGCTCGCCGCCGCCCACCGCGGCGTCCTGTATGTCGACGAGGTCAACCTCCTGCACGATCATCTCGTGGACCTGCTCCTGGACGCGGCGGCGTTGGGGACCAGCTATGTCGAGCGCGACGGCGTGTCGGTCCAGCATGCCGCGCGATTCCTGCTGGTCGGCACGATGAACCCGGAAGAGGGCGAGCTTCGTCCCCAGCTCCTTGACCGATTCGGTCTGACCGTTGAGGTCGTGGCGCCGCGGGAGGCGTCGCTGCGCGCCGAGGTGGTGCGTCGCCGGCTCGCCTACGACGCCGACCCGGGCGCGTTTCGCGGCGAATACGCGGACGAGGAGCGCCAGCTCGCCGAGTCCATCGTGCGTGCTCGCGCGCTGTTGCCGTCGGTCCAGTTGCCGGATTCGGCCCTGCTTCAGATCGCCTCGGTCTGCGCCGCCTTCGACGTCGACGGCCTGCGAGCCGACATCGTGACCGCGCGGGCAGCGGTCGCGCACGCGGCCTGGCACGGACGGGTCACCGTGAACGCGGACGACATTCGTGCAGCTGCTCGGCTCGCGCTGCCGCACCGCCGACGCAGGAATCCATTCGATGCCCCGGGCCTGGACGACCAGCAGCTTGACGAGGCACTCGAGGATGCAGCGCTCGAGCCGGATCCCGATCCCGATCATGATCCCGATCCACCCGAGTCCGGCGGCGAAGGGTCCGCGGAGCCGGGCGCAGCGGGCGAGGCGACGCCGCAGCGTGACAGCCGTACCGCGGCGGCGGCGGCTCATGGGTCCGAGCAGACCGCTGCGCCGGCGCCCCCCTTCCACACCCGGCTCCTCCAAGTACCGGGGCTGGGCGCCGGTGCTGCGGGACGCCGCTCACGCGCCGAAACCGATCACGGCCAGGTCATCCGAGCCGTCCGGCCGGCGGCGCCGATACGCAGCCTGCACCTCATCGCGACGTTCGTTGCCGCGGCCCCGCATCAGCGCGCGCGCGGGCGCAGCAGCGGCCCTGGTCTCGTCGTTCGCCGCGAGGACCTGCGCGAGGCTCGGCGGGAGGGGCGCGAAGGGAACCTGATCCTGTTCGTCGTCGACGCGAGTGGATCCATGGCCGCCCGCCGGAGGATGGGCGCGGTGAAGGGTGCGGTCATGTCGCTGCTGCTCGATGCCTACCAGCGTCGCGACAAGGTCGGCCTCATCTCGTTCCGTGGCTCGCAGGCGCAGCTGGTGCTGCCGCCTACGTCGTCGGTGGAGGCGGCCGCCGCGCGCCTGACCGTGCTCTCGACCGGCGGCCGCACGCCGCTGACCGCAGGTTTGCTCTGCGCCCAGGAGACGCTGCGGCTAGAACGCCTGCGCGACCCGCTGCGCCGCCCGCTGCTCGTCCTAGTCACCGACGGCAGACATACCTCAGGGGGGGACCCGACGCGGGCGGCACGGCTGATCGCGCGTGAGGCGGTCACCTCTGTCGTGCTCGACTGCGAGAGCGGCCCCATTCGTCTCGGCCTCGCCGCGAGACTGGCGAGTGCGCTCGGCGGAACCTGTCTCACCTTCGATGAACTCGCCGCCGGCACCATCACCGACGCCGTCCGCTCGTGGAAGCAGGTGGCCTGATGCCACAAGGTGTGCCAGCCCTGGTGCCTGACGACGGGCTCACCACCAGGCAGCGGCGCAACCGGCCACTGCTGATCGTGCATACCGGCGAGATGAAGGGGAAGTCCACCGCCGCATTCGGCCTCGCGCTGCGCGCCTGGAATCAGGGATGGCCCGTCGGCGTGTTCCAATTCGTCAAGAGCGCCAAGTGGCGGGTGGGCGAGGAGTCGGCCTTCCGGGCGCTGGGCAAGGTGCACGAGCAGAGCGGGCAAGGCGCTCCGGTGGCCTGGCACAAGATGGGCGAGGGCTGGTCCTGGATCCAACGGCCGGGATCGGAGAACGATCACGCCGCCGACGCGCGTGAGGGCTGGGCCCAGATCACCCGCGACCTGGCCGCCCAGCGATACGGGTGTTACGTGCTCGACGAGTTCACCTACCCGATCAAGTGGGGTTGGTTGGACGTGTACGAGGTCGTGCGCACGCTGGCCGGTCGTCCCGGCCATCAGCACGTGATCATCACCGGCCGGGACGCGGATCCCGCCCTGGTCGCGGCAGCGGACCTCGTGGTCGAGATGACCAAGATCAAGCATCCGATGGATGCTGGTCAAAAGGGCCAGCGGGGCATTGAGTGGTAGCTCTGGCCCGCGTCGTCGTGGCGGCCCCCGCCAGCGGTCAGGGCAAGACCTCGGTAGCCACCGGACTGCTGTCCGCGCTGCGCGCCCGCGGCATGACGGTGTCCGGCCACAAGGTCGGGCCCGACTACATCGACCCGAGCTACCACGGTCTGGCCGCCGGGCGGCCGGGGCGCAACCTGGACCCGTGGCTCGTCGGCGAACAGCGCATCGCGCCCCTATTCGCGAGAGCCGCCACCACTCCGACAACCGCCGACGTCTGCGTGATCGAGGGCGTGATGGGGTTGTTCGACGGAGCGAGCGGCCACGAAGGGTTCGCCTCGACTGCCCACGTCGCCCGATTGATCGGGGCACCGGTGCTGCTGGTCATCGACGCCAGTGGTGTGGGGCGCTCCGTCGCTGCGATCGCGCACGGTTTCGCGTCCTTCGACCCGTCGGTGCGCCTCGCCGGTGTCATCTTCAACAGGGTCGGCTCACCCCGGCACGAGCAGATCCTCCGAGAGGCGATGGCCGAGACCGGGTTGCCGGTGCTCGGTGCGATCGGCCGCCACTCGAGCCTGGTAACGCCCTCGCGACATCTGGGGTTGATCCCCGCCGCCGAACGCTGCGAGCAGGCGATGCAGACGGTCCAGGCGCTCGGCGCCGCGGTGGCCGACGGTGTCGACCTGGACGCCGTCGTTCGTATCGCACGGTCGGCCCCCCCGCTCGAGACCGAGGCCGTCGCCGACCTCGACGACGCGCCGGCGCCTATCGGGCACCGTGGAGCCCCAGTCCGCATCGCGGTGGCCGGGGGCGCGGCGTTCACCTTCGGGTATGCCGAGCAGAGCGAGCTACTGGCTGCCGCCGGAGCCGAGGTGGTGAGCTTCGACCCACTGCAGGACGAGCGACTCCCCGAGGGTGTCGACGGGCTGGTCATCGGCGGGGGATTCCCGGAGAGCCACGCCCAGCAGCTCGCCGGAAACCGGGCCATGTGCGCGGACGTGGCCGCACTGGCACGCGCCGGTGCCCCGGTTGCGGCCGAGTGTGCGGGCCTGCTCTACCTCGCCAGGTCGCTGGACGGTCACCGGATGTGCGGGTTTCTGGATGCCGAAGCAGTGATGAGCGAACACCTGACCCTCGGCTACCGCGATGCTGTCGCTACTACCGACTCGGCACTCGCCATTGCCGGTACGCGGGTGCGGGGGCACGAGTTCCACCGCACCATCTACCGAGCTGGTCCGGGGGCAATCCCGGCGTGGCGGTGGCGCCGAGGCGCGGACACGGTTGCCGACGGGTTCGTCGCCGGTAACGTGCACGCCTCCTACCTGCACCTGCACTGGGCGGGGATCGACGGCATCGCACAGACGTACGTCGCCGCCTGCGCCTCGGCACGGTCGGCACGGTTGGCGCGGTGAACGCGGTGGTCGCGCGCATCGACCGGCTGCCTGCGTCCTACGAGCCAAGTGATGAGTTGCTGCGCGTGCACGGCGACCTGCACGGCGAGCTGGCGGCGGGCGGCGAGCGGGAGACCGGGTCCAGGGTCGTCGACCTCGCCGTCAATGTGCGGGCGGGGACCCCGCCGCGCTGGCTGCGCGAACGCCTGGCAGAGGTCGATCTTGCACGCTATCCCGACCCGCGGCGCGCGGTGCAGGCGATCGCGGACCGGCACGGACGCGACGTGTCGAACGTGCTGGTCACTGCCGGTGCGGCCGAGGCATTCGTGCTGATCGCCCGGGCTCTCACGCCACGCAGGTGCGTCGTGGTGCACCCACAGTTCACCGAACCGGAGGTCGCCCTGCGCGCGGCGGGTCATGAGGTCTCGCGGGTAGTGCTCGGCGCGCCGTTCACCCTGGACCCGTCGGCGATCCCGGCCGACGCCGATCTGGTCGTGATCGGCAATCCGACGAACCCGACCGCGATCCTGCACCCGGGCGAGATGCTACGGGCGCTGGCCCGGCGCGGTCGGACCCTGGTCGTCGACGAGGCATTCGCGGACTGTGGACCGGCCGAGTCGGAGTCGCTGGCCGGGGACGGGGAGCTGCCCGGCCTCGTCGTGGTCCGCAGCCTCACCAAGACCTGGGGCGTGGCCGGCCTGCGGGTGGGCTACCTGCTCGCCGAGGCCGACATGGT
>JALYIS010000129.1 GCA_030775705.1 Actinomycetota bacterium | reverse complement strand
CCCCCCCCGCCGCAAGCTTGCGGCGGCCCTCAGCGGTGATCCAGTCACTCGACCACGGCGGGCTCAGCGCGAGGTCGACCCGCACGTCGGCGTATCCCGCCCGGCCGAGTCGCCGGGCGACGTCCTGGCGCATGGTTTGGATCGCCGGGCATCCGGTGTAGGTCGGGGTGAGCACGACCCGCACGCGGCCGGAGTCGACTGCCACCAGTCGCAGAATGCCCAGGTCCGCGAGCGTCAGTTGAGGGATCTCTGGGTCGGGCGTGTCGGCTGCGATCTGACGCGCACGCGACTGGCGCGCGGTCACCAGGTAGCCCCGGGATGGGCGCGGGCCACGCTCTGCATCTCCTCGAGCAGCCCAGCCAGCGCGGGGGTGTGGCCGGCCCCGTGACCGGGCAGGCGCGGCGCGCTGGCCACACACGGGATCCAGCCCAGCCCGCCGGCGCCGAGCACCTGGGTCAGGACGGCGTCCACCTCCGCCTGGACTGTGCACGGATCGACTCCGATGCCGGCCCCGGCGAGCTCCCGTTCGAGTTGGGTCGCCTCGAACAGCTCGGCGGTGAACGGCGCGACGCCCTCAAGCCCTGCCTGCACCCGCTGGCGCGAGTATTCGGTCCCGTCGGCTAGGCGCACCACCCACTGCGCCGCATAGTCCCTGTGGTAGCTGACTTCGCTGACACTGCGAGCGGCGAGCGCCGCGAGAACAGGATCGCGCGAATCTCGGAGCACCGAGAGCAGGGCGAGGCGCCAGGTGCTGAACAGCAGCAGCCGCACGACGAGCGCTCCGAAGTCCGCGTCGAGCGGTTCGACGAGCCGCACGTTGCTGAACTGCTCGACGCCGCGCCAGTAGGCGTAGTGATCCTCGCCGCGATCAGTGCCGTCTGCCTTGCCGGCACGGGTGTAAAGCAGCCGCGCCTGGCCCAGCAGGTCGAGGCCGACGTTCGCCAAGGCCGTCTCCTCCTCGAGCTCGGGCGCTTGCGTGAGCCATTCCTGCAATCGGTGCGACATCACCAGGGCGTCATCGCCCAGCATCAGGCAGTATGCGGCTAGTTGATCACCGTCGATCCCATCGGGCACCGACGCGTCAACGCCGGCCAACGGATCGGCGAAGCCGGTGCCGAAGGCCCAGCGGAGGTCGTCGTCCACATCGAGCAATGATTCGTATGCGTTGTCGAATCCCATGGTCGCTCCCGTCTCAGATGTGCGGTACGGAGTCGGGAATCGAGTAGAACGTCGGGTGGCGATACATCTTGTCGCCACTCGGTGCGAAGAAAGGATCCTTCTCGTCCGGGCTCGACGCGGTGACGTCCAGACTCGCCACCACCCAGATACTGACCCCCTCATTTCGGCGGGTATAGAGATCGCGTGCGTGATGCAGTGCCATCTGTGCATCGGCGGCATGCAGCGAGCCCACGTGCACATGGTTCAAGCCGCGCTTACCGCGCAGGAAGACCTCGAACAGCGGCCAGTCGGTATGGTTCATTCCGGCACCGCCCCGGCGTGTACGCCCGGTGTGGCGGCGTGTGCGCCCGATTTGGCAGCGTTGGCCATGGCCGCCTCGCGCACCCAGGCCCCGCCGTCGTGCGCTGCCGTGCGACGGGCAACCCGCTCGGCGTTGCACGGCCCGTCACCGGCCAGTACGCGCGCGAACTCCGCCCAGTCGGGCTCACCGAAATCGTGGTGGCCGCGCTCCTCGTTCCACCGCAGTTGTGGATCGGGCAGCGTTACGCCGAGCGCCTGCGCCTGGGGCACGCTCATGTCCACGAACCGTTGACGCAGTTCGTCGTTCGTGTGGCGCTTGACGCCCCACGCCATCGACTGGGCGGTGTTGGGCGACTGCGCGTCGGGCGGGCCGAACATCATCAAGGACGGCCACCACCACCGATCCGTGGCGTCCTGCACCATCGCGCGCTGCGCCTCGGTGCCGCGCATCATGGTCATCAGCAGCTCGTAACCCTGTCGCTGGTGGAACGACTCCTCCTTGCAGATGCGGATCATCGCGCGTGCGTACGGGCCGAACGACGAGCGGCACAGCGGCACCTGGTTACAGATCGCCGCTCCGTCCACGAGCCAGCCGATGACGCCGACATCCGCGAACGTCGTGGCCGCGTAGTTGAAGATGGAGGAGTACTTCTGACGGCCCTCGATCAGCTTCCGCGTGAGGTCACCCCGGGCCACCCCCAGTGTCTCGGCTGCGGAATACAGGTACATGCCGTGCCCCGCCTCGTCCTGCACCTTCGCCAGCAGGATGGCCTTGCGGCGCAGGGACGGAGCGCGTGTCACCCAATCGCCTTCGGGCTGCATCCCGATGATCTCCGAGTGCGCGTGCTGCGCGATCTGGCGGACCATCGTCGCGCGGTAACCGTCGGGCATCCAGTCGCGCGGCTCGATCCGCCGATCGTGAGCGATGGTCGCCTCAAACTGATCCGCGAGTACGGTCGGCGGCGCGGTCGTCATGCCGGGCTCCACGTCTTCGCCACCATCGTCAGCACGTCGTACTTGGCAACCGACGCGCCGGCCTGGTTGACGACGTCCACGTCCCACCGCACCTCGCCGTGCGGTGCATCGACGCGGGGGGTGATCTGTTTGCAGGTCAGGGTGACTGTGAGCTGATCGCCGGGATAGACCGGTGTGAGGAAGCGCAGGTTCTCCAGGCCGTAGTTGGCCAGTACAGGACCTGGTTCCGGGTCTACGAACAGGCCGGCCGCGAATGACACGACCAGGTAGCCGTGCGCGACGCGGCCGTCGAAGAACGGGTTCGCGCGTGCGGCTACATCGTCCATGTGCGCATAGAAGGTGTCGCCGGTGAACGCGGCAAAGTGTTCGATGTCCTCGGATGTCACCTGCCGCGGCCCGGCGACGACGCTGTCGCCAATGTGCAGGTCAGCCAGGGACTTACGGAAGGGGTGCGTCACTTCCTTCGTACGGGGCGCGCCCGCCACCCACCGGCCAGTGATCGCAGTCAGCACTTGGGGGCTGCCCTGTATCGCGGTGCGCTGCATGTGATGGAGCACGGCGCGGGTCCCGCCCAGTTCCTGACCGCCACCAGCCCGGCCGGGGCCGCCGTGGACGAGCATCGGTAGCGGCGAACCGTGCCCGGTCGACTCGTCCGCGTCCGTGCGGTCAAGCACGAGCAGTCGGCCGTGCCACGGCGCCACACCCAGAGCCACGTCGCGGGCAAACCCGGCGTCGGCCGTGACGACGGAACCGGCCAGACTGCCGCGTCCTCGGGCGGCGAGTGCGATTGCGTGGTCGGTGTCGCGGTAGCCGATGACCGTGCTCACCGGACCGAACGCCTCGATTTCGTGCGGCTCGGACCGCCCGTCGTCATCGCAGCGCAACAGCACCGCAGACATGAACGCGCCGCGCTGGGCATCCGCACCGACCACCGCAACCGCGTCGGGATCGCCAAACACCAGCGTGCTCGACGAGCGCAGGGCCTTTACTGCGCGACGCACGTCCTCGCGCTGCTCGAGTCCGACCAGCGCGCCCATCTGGACCGTCGGGTCTGCCGGATCGCCGACGATCACCTTGGCGAGCCGGCTGCCGGTCGCGGCGACGACGTCGCCCACCGCCGCTTCGGGGACGATCGCGCGGCGGATCGCGGTGCACTTCTGACCGGCCTTCACCGTCATCTCGGTGACCAGCTGCGCGACGAATAGGTCGAACTCGGGGGTTCCGGCGCGAGCGTCGGGGCCAAGGATCGAGCAGTTGAGCGAATCGGCTTCGGCGTTGAACGCGACCGAGCGAGCCACGAGGTTGGGGTGCGCGCGCAGCCGGCCCGCGGTGGCCGCGGATCCCGTGAAGGACACCATGTCCTGCTCGCCGAGATGGTCGAGCAGATCACCTGCGCCTCCGCAGACCAGTTGCAATGAGCCCTCGGGTAGGACGCCCGAATCCAGGACCAACTCCACCAGCCGCGCCGTCAGGTAGGCCGTCTGGGTGGCCGGCTTGACAAGGGTCGGCAGGCCGGCGAGGAACGCGGGCGCAAACTTCTCGAGCGGCCCCCATACCGGAAAGTTGAAGGCGTTGATCTGGACGGCGACACCCAGCTTCGAGGTCAGGATGTGCTGTCCCAGGAACTGCCCGGACCTGCCCAGGGCCTCGGCCTCACCCTCGACGAACACCATCGCATCCGGCAACTCGCGCTTGGCGCGGCTGGCATAGCTCAGGACCGCACCGATGCCGCCGTCGACGTCGAATCTCGCATCAGCCAATGTCGCGCCGGTGTGGGTGGAGAGCGCGTACAGCTCGTCGCGGTGCTCACGCAACACGGATCCGGCCGCCTTGAGCAGCGCCGCCCGCTGGTGGAAGCTGAGCTCGCGCAGCGCGCGTCCACCGGCCTCGCGGCCATGGGCGAGAGCAGCACCCATGTCGATGCCGGCTGAGGACACCCTGGCGACCTCGCTACCGGTAACAGCGTCGAAGACGGGCTGACCCTCGGCGTCCGGCGTGACCCAGCGACCTGAGACGTAACTGCGCAGTAGGGCCGACATGGGGTCTCCTCAACCTGGGCTTGCCAGCGTCACATTACCGAACGTTCGGTCAGTATATAACCCAGCGCGGCCGTCAACTGCCACACTTGGCCGGTGAGCAGATCTGTCGTCCCGGCGAAGGCGGTTCGTGGGCGCGGGCGACCCGGCTACGACATTGAGTCGCTGCTCGCCGTCGCGGTGCAGGTGTTCAACGAACGTGGGTACGACGGCACCAGCATGGAGGACCTGTCGCGGCGCCTCGGCATCGCGAAATCCGCGATATACCATCACGTGGACAGCAAGCAGCAGCTGCTGGAGCGCGCGCTGGATCGTGCCCTGGACGGGTTGTTCGGGCTAGCGGAGGAGACTCGCGCCATCCAGGGGCCGGCCATCGCGCAGTTGGAGCACCTCGTACGCGGCAGCGTCGCCGTGCTGCAGGCAGACCTGCCGTACGTAACGCTGCTGCTGCGCGTGCGCGGCAACACCGAGGTCGAGCGCGCAGCCCTGAACCGACGCCGCCAATTCGACCGATTCGTCGCCGGGCTGGTGAAGCAGGCCGAGCTTGACGGCGATGTTCGCCCCGATATCGATCCGGCGATCACCGCGCGGCTGTTGTTCGGGCTGGTGAACTCGATCGTGGAGTGGTACCGCCCGGGCAAGCGGGCAACGGACGAGCTGACCGCTGCGATCTGCGCGATTGCCTTCGACGGGCTGCGGATCCCGCGGCGATAGTTTCGGGCCGGCAGCGCCGCGTCCGTAGAGAACCGGCCCGTTCACCGCCGGGTGGGGGTGCATGCCGAAGCATGCGCGGTAAACGGGCCGGTTCCGTGCGCGGGTACCGCGACTGTCAACCTCGGAGCGGAATCCGTCACTCAGTACCCGGACATCGCCGGCCGAAGCCGACATACATCAAGACGGGGCTGCCAGCCGGTCATGACGTGAAATCAGAGAATCAACTCAGTACTGCGCTGATCACGAGGCCGGCCGAGGCGACGAAGGCGGCCAGGATGAGCAAGACGATCGGCAACAGGCAGCGCAGGTGGCGATGAGGCCGCTGGGTGGACCCTGACAGATGGCATGCCCGCGGCGCGGAATCCGGCTCACCGGCCGGCGAGCGGCGGGTACCCGGCACTGGTCCAGGTGTCTGCACAGCGGTCACAGCAGTACAGACTGCGACGATCTGCGTCCGTGACGCGGCGTGCGGCGAGAGCTCGGACTCTCACGACCGGGGCAGATCAAGGCTCACCCGGAACGTGTCGAGCCCTCGCCCGCGATGCGCACTACCTGGCCGAAGGTGCTCGCGCGGCACTCATGGCGGGTGCCCGGAGCCGGGGTGAATCCAGGGATGGCTCTGCCGAATATCATTGAGAACATCGCCGGCTGCTCACGGGCAAAGCGCGGGTACGCGTGCCCAATGGCGACGAGCCGCTCCGCAGAGCCCGGTTTACCTCCGAACAGGGCGTAGATGACCTGGGTCGCGCTGCCGCCGGGGCACTGGCCTTCATCGGCCTGGAGCGGCGGCCGAAGTACGCTGCCAGCAGGTAGTGGAGAATGGCCCGTGTGGAGGATTTCGGGGCGTTGCTCGACACCCACGTCTGTGGCAGCGAGTGCATCAAGTGGACACACACCCAGCCGGTGCTGGTCGGTCCTGCCGACGTTGCCTCATTCGACGCCGAACTCGCGCTGCTCGTCAGCGTTCGTGACGCGCTGGCGGCCCGGACCCTCGTGATGCGGGAGGGTTTGCCGACACCTCGCTTCGGGTCCCGGGACGACGAACCAGCCCAATGGGGGGTCCGGTTCGAGAGTTACGCCCGGATGCGTTCGCCCAAGCGGGGCCTGTACGGTCGCCGTCGCTGAGCCGGCCCGGTTGACGGGGCTAACCTCCGTCAACCTCAGTCGGGAAGGATTGGCATCTCTAAGCCGGTCCCGCGCCGCAGCAGTGCAGCCCGCCCGATCGCCCCCGCCCCGAAGCGATCGCGGACGGTGTCCAGGGCCGCGTCCAGCCCAGGCCCCGGCCCTAGCTCGAAGGGCAACTCCAGCTGCGGCGACTCGTCATCGAGATTGCTGAGGCTGACACCGATCAAGGTGAGACTGCGCTCGTTGGTCAATGGTCGGACGCCGTCCATGAGCAGGCGCAAGCAGGCCAGCAGCGTTTCGGTCTGATCGGTCGGGCGCGCGAGGGTGTGCGATCGGGTTGCCCGCGCGAAATCGCCGAAGCGCAGCCGAAGCACCACCGTGCGACATCGTCGACCGGCCGCCCGAAGGCGTCGGCTCACCCGGTCGACGAGACCGCAGAGCATTGCGTCGATCTCTGGCGCAGGCAGCCAGTGGTGGCCCAGCGCCCGCTGAGCGCCGATCGAGGAACGCCGGCGCCCGACCCGCACCGGTCGCGGATCGCGCAGGTTCGCCAAGGCCGCGAGGTGGTGCCCCGTTGCCGCCCCGAGCATCGCGTTCAGCGATCGCTGCTCGACCTCAGCCAGGTCACCGACCGTGAGGATGCCGCGCTCGCGCAATTTCGCGGCGGTGACTTGACCGACGCCCCATAGTCTCTCCACCGGCAGCGGATGCAGGAACTCCCGCTCGCGGTCAGGGAGCACGACGAGCAGACCATCGGGCTTGCCAATCGCGCTGGCTACCTTGGCCAGGAACTTCGTGCGCGCCACACCGACCGTGATCGCCAGGCCGACCTGGTCGCGCACGCACTGGCGCAGCCGGGCCGCGATCTCCACAGGCTCTCCGGACACCCGCCCGAGGCCCCCCACGTCCAGGAACGCCTCGTCGATCGAGATCGGTTCGACCAGTGGCGTGGTGTCGCGAAACACCCCGAACACCGCCTTGCTGGCGTCGGTATAGGCACCCATCCGAGGCGACACAACGACCGCCGCCGGACATCGGCGCCGCGCCTCGCGGATCCCCATCGCGGAGCGGATGCCGAATGCCTTCGCCTCGTCGCTGGCCGCCAGCACGACGCCGCCGCCCACGATCACCGGCAACCCGCGCAGGCCAGGTTGATCCCGTTGCTCCACCGAGGCGAAGAACGAATCGAGATCGGCGTGCAGGATGTGCGCCGTCGGTGAATGCCACTGAGACCGCACGAACATACGTTTGCATATATGCGATTCACAGGCAATGGCGGCAACCGTCAGCGTGGCGTCCGACGTAATCGACAGTGCGGGCAGGTGACGTGCGGGCAGGTGACGTGCGGGCAGGCGGCGTGCGCGCCGGTGACCTGCGCACGCCCCGGCCCGCGTGCGAGACAGTTGACGGCGACGCGGCGCGGTCGAGCACCACGCCCAGAGGCAAAGGTGCAGATGACCATCATCACGAAACTCGGGCGTTGGATCGGTATGACCGCCCTCGGCGCCTTCGCGATCGCCGGGTGCACCTCGACCACCGCCGGCCGGGTGCCGACCGCGCCCGGCGCGCCCTCGGTCGGCGTCGCGAGCCGCGGCGGTCACCGCGCCGACACTATCCAGCGCACCGACATCAAGGGTCGCAAGACCGCCATCACCGCGGCCGCCCGGCGAAAGCGTGCCCTCTACGCCCGCTACCTCAGCTGGGCCGGCAGCACCCTTCGACACCCAACGGGTTCCTCGGCCCAGCCGATCGAGGCCGCAACACGCGCAGCGATTCTCCTCGGCCGCGCTGCAGCCAGCCGCGCCGGCTGCCCCGGCTTCGAAGCTCCTCGACATCCGGCTCCCAGGAGCCCTCGACAGCGCGGGCTTCATGATCCCCGAGCCCAGTCGGCGCGACCCTTGCGCGGCCCTTTCGCGCCGTGCCTTTTAGCGTTATTGTCCCGTTTGCGACCTGAGCTCCAGGCGCTGGGAGGGCAATCATGCTTCGGAATAGATCGATAGTTCTGGCGGCGACCGCGATCCTCGGAGTTGGACTTTTGGCGCCGGGAACTGCGCTCGCCGCTCCCACCCCGAGTACTCCGGCGCCTCCCGTCGGCGCCTCGTCCGCTGCGCTCGGTGTGACGGCTACTCCTGACGGTTGGATCCACTACGGCCATACGCTCGGGAGCTACTTGACCAAGGCCAAGACAACCCTGATCCAGGGCTCCGTCGGCAGCGACGGGCAGTGCGTGTTCAGCTCGACGTCTGGCGTGGCCGCCCTCGGGTCGGCAGGCTACTCAGAGCAGACTGGGTTCAACCCGGTGACCTGTCAGTCGTCTGTGGTCTCCGGGCAACTGACCGCCGCGGGGCAGGCACAGCTGCAAGCCGACGGCCGCACCGCTGGGACTGCGACCGCGGGAGCGCAGAGCACTTCGACGGGGACAAAAATGCCGGCCCCGGCCGCACCGCACGCTCGGGTCGACGGCGCTGCTACGGCAGTCACGCCGGCCGCCGCCGGCAGCTGGGCGGCGTTCGAGAAGGTGAGTTACGTCGATCCTCTCGACATCACGATCACGGCGCTGGTCGACAACCTGTCCTGGTCGGGCAACGGTGTACCGGCCAGCTCCAGCGGCAAGATCACTGGGGGCAGCGCCTACGCCGTGTCCTACAAGTTCAACTACGACAACTGGTCGACCAGCGCCATCACGTTCGCGTGGCGGGGATGTATCGGGTGCACGTACCTCACCAGCCAAGCGGCGCAGACGTTCTACAACAGCGACTTCGAACTCATCATCGTGGCGCTCACGGGTGTGGCCGGCTACGCGGCATGCGGCTTCGACTCAAGCCCGGCGACGTTCTACTTGTCTCCGTGGACTCTGGGTTACCCGAACGGCTATTACAGCTGGGGCCACTCCAACAGCGTCAACGGTGGTTGCAGCGATCTGGTCCACTTCCGGGAAAATCACGGCGGCGGCCACAGTTCCTGACGGTCGAACCGCCACCCTTGACACGACCGGCCGCCGAGCGTCGTCGAGGCGGCGCGCGCGTCGGGGCCGGCACATCCGGGGGCTACTAGCGGCCGCTGTGATAGCCACAGCGGGCGGATGTGCGCATCACGTCAGCACGGCGACGACGTCTGCTCCAGCCGATGTCGCTGTCCGATACACGGCCGATTTGTACTCGACGCAGCCGAACCAAGCGAACTCGTTGGTGCTGCCAGCCTCGCGGAACGAATTCCAGGTGCTGGTGAACCTGTCGGCTGCACGCAGACTCTCCTCGTCCGGCCTCCGGGCTGGCGCCGTTTCAAGCACTGGCAACACTGCCACGGTGACGGTCCTGGGCACGCTGTGCAGCTCGCCCAGGACGGCCTCGCACCCCTCGACAGCGCCCACCGTCGCGCCGACCTGTTTGTCGAACTCGGACTCCGCTAATAGCAGCCAGGGATTCCGTGTCTCGTTGATCAAAGCCGCGGACGGCAGCTGGTACGTCTACTTTCCCGTGCCGCCGCCAGGGTCCGAGCAGTCGGGGGGAGCGACACCACCGCCCCACTCCGGGTGACCTTCCCATTCAGTCACAGCTGTCAGGACCGTACCGAGATGGGCCGGGACGGCCGCCGTGGTGCGGCTCGGGAGCACGCGAGGATGAGGAACACGCCTGAGGGGACGGCAACGATGCCGACCAGGAACGTCAGGAACCCAGCGAGCCCGGCAACCGCTAACGCCACCGACAGCGCCCAGGCGCCGATCGACACGAGCACTCTGCGCCGGTCCCGCGACTCCGCCCACAACAGGCCACCGACGAGCAATGAGATCGCCGCCGGGACGCCGGCCACCACCAGTCCGGCTGCTCCGTCGTGGCTGAGGACGGACACACGGGGCGACTCGAACAGCTGTTGGCCGTTTGGAGTCAAGTTCGGCGTGGCCGACGTTGCAG
>JALYIS010000128.1 GCA_030775705.1 Actinomycetota bacterium | reverse complement strand
ACCCGGGGGTCATCGCCTCTCTACTTGGCAGGGTCGGATATCCGCTGCAGCTCACAGCGCCCAACGGTGACGGGTGACGAACGGTAGGCGCGCCCAGACCCGGCCGAAGCCCCAGGTGGTCCCGGCGTAGGTGAGGGCGAGCACGATCAGGACGAGGGCTTCGGTGGCGTGTTCGTCGATGAGGGGGTTCGTGGAACCGGTCGCAGTCCCGGTGCTGTCCATTTGGGCGAGCGGATAGGTTGCGAGCCACATGCCGGCCACGAGCAAGACTCCCGAGGCGGCACCGATCCGAACTGCGACGCCGGCCATCAGCGCGATGCCCACGCCGAGCAGGCCAAGCATGAACAGCCAATCCGCCCACCAGGTGCCGGCGATGGAGTGAAACATCGACGGAACGGCCCGACAGCGACGCCGCTGAGGAATCCTTTGGTGGGGGAGCCGCCGTGAATCCAAGCCTTCGCTGTCGGTGTCGCGTAGTGCAGCCCGAATGTCTTGTCCAGGAAAGCCCACAGGAACAGGAAGCCGATGGCGATGCGCAGAACGGCCAGCGCCTTCGCAGCTGCCCCGCTGATCATCGATCCGGGCATTGCCGCGACGTCTGGATGAGTGGTGCCCAGGTCGACGGGTCGGTGGATGGTCATGATGGCTGCCTCCTTGGCTGTCGAGTCGGTCTCGCGAGTCCGGCGGGGTCCGGGGACGGGCCGAACACCCCGACTAGGCAGGGTCGAACGTCCTGTCGTGGGATCAGAACGTTCAGCACTACGCCGTAGCCGCCCGCCGGGTCATGCTTGAGCTATGGACACCAGAGCGCTTCTCGTGGGCGTCGATACCTATCCCGGGTCACGTCCCGCGTTGGCCTGGGCGGCGGCGGAGTGCCAACTCCGCGGCGCTGAGCTCGTGATTCTCCACGCGATCGATGAAGTCGACTCCGACCTGATCTCGACCTTCGAACAACCATCGGCGTCCGCGCAGGCCGTGGCCGCGCAGCGTGTTCTCGACAGTCACGCGGGTCAAGCACGGCGGATCGATCCGGTGCTCAACATCCGCCTCGAACTCAGTCCCAGACCTGCGGCCGAGGCACTCATCGATGCCAGCGCCAACTTTGCGCTGACTGTTGTCGGAACCAACACCGCCCAGCACGTCGCCCAATTCATGGTGGGCACCGTCGGGCATCGGGTCGCCGCACGCGCCCGCAGCCCGGTCGCAATCGTGCCGGAATCCGACGGGGTCGACCGGCGGCACTCCGCCGGCACGGTGGTGGTCGGACTCGCGCCAACCCCGGCAGGTCGGGCCGCGCTGCGTCTGGCGCTCGCCGAAGCGCGCCTGCGCGGCTGTGCGGTCAAGGCGATTCGGGCAGGCAGCACAACCGGCGATTCCGAGCACCTCAGGGCACTCATCGCGCGCGCGAATTCTGACGTCACCCTGGAGGTCGTCCTCACCGACAGCGACCCTGCAGATGTGTTACTCGCCGAAGCCGACAAGGCCTCGCTCGCGGTCCTGGGCGGTCACCACAATTCTGAGCCCTGGTCTGTCCGCCTCGGCGGCGTCACCACCGCCGTCCTGCGCCATGTACGGTGCCCGGTCTTGCTCGTAGGACACGGCGAACAGGACGATCTGTCGTCCCGAAGGCGCGCCAGCAGCGACCTGTCAGCACCGGCGCAAGACCCGACGCGGTGGCCATCCACGTTCGCTAGGTCTGCGGGAGTGTCGTAAGCGCAACCGGTCGGCGAGGTGGGCTAGCGGGTTGTCCTTAAGCCCCGGCGGGAAGGGTGGGAAGCTGATGCCCCCTCGGATGGCGTCCGCGACGGCTGACCAGTCGTACGTCGCCATTGAGGAAGGGTTTCAGCGCAGGATGCCGGTATGGCCGAGTGAATAGCGTCCCGGAACGGGCCAGACGCACAGGCCGTGCGGGCCAGCTCCTACGGGGATCTTGGCGATGAGGTGTCCATCGACGGTGCTGAGTGCATACACCACGTTGTTGTATCGCCCCGACAGCCACAGCACTGTTCCGTCGGCAGAGACATTGCCCATGTCCGGGCTGCCTCCACCCGGCAAGTACCACTTGGTGACCTGACGCCGCGATCCGAGATCGATGATGCTGATGCTGCCTTCGAGCCGGTTCGTCACAAACAATCGGGTCGAGGTCCGATCCACGTACAGCCCGTGCGCCCCGGTACCGGTGATCATGAAGCCGATGACTTTCAAGGAGGAGGCGTCGATGAGGTACACCCCGTTGGCCATCATGTCCGCGACGTAGAAGACGCGCCCGTCCGGGGACAGCTTGATGTCCTGCGGCATGCCATCAGATCGCCGCGGCAGAGAGATCGTGCGCACAACGGTCTCGGTGGACACGTCGACTGCGATGACCGCATCGGCGAATTCGCAGGTCGCCAAGAGCGTGCGGCCGTCTGCGGTGAAGTCGATGTGGTCCACACCGTCACACGTCGGGACGGCGAGGGAGCTCTTTCGCTGCCACGTATGGGGGTCGTAGAAGTCGAGCCGCTTGCGGGATTCCGCGACGACGATCGCGAACTTGCCGTCCGGTGTGTAGTACAGGTTGTACGGGTCGTCGATCGGAATGGGGGTTCCCGGGGTACCGGTCCTTGGATTGATCGGAGTCAGGCTGCCGTCGCCCGGTCCGCCGGAGGCGGGGACGTAGTCCGCCGCAACGTAGAGGGTCTTCAAGTCGTAGGACGGCACCACGTGCTGCGGTTCATGGCCACCCGGGAAGGTGTTGATGACCTTCATCGTGCGCTGATCGATCACGGTGACCGTGTTGCTGTTGGTGTTCGGCACGTAGACCAACGGGCGATCGTCGCGAACCGTCGGGCTCAGGTTGCCGGCGCGATCGGCGGCATACACGTCCGTCGGCGACAGTGGAGTCGGCATACCGGGCAGGAGGTTGGCGAACCCGAAGGCTGCGGCGTGACTGGCTGGGCCGCCGCTGGCGGCCGACGCGGGAGCGGAGGCGGCCGCGAGCGGGGCGACACTGGCTCGTGGCGAGGATGAGCTGGGCGCGGCCGGTGATTTCCCCCGGCTCCCGCTCACGCCGACCTGCAAGCTCAGCAGGCCGAGAGCAACTGCCGGAAGC
>JALYIS010000127.1 GCA_030775705.1 Actinomycetota bacterium | reverse complement strand
GGGTGTTGGGTTTGGACCAAGGTGTGCTCAGATCACAACCCCCGCAAAAGCTAGGGTGTAGCGCGAATCCGCCGGTAACGCTGGGCTAGGTGGCTTCGGTCGTGGCTCGTTGGTGATCGTTTTTAGTCGTCCTCTCACGGACGTTTGACGGACGGGACGGACGCAGGACGGACACGAAGCAGCCGATCGGTCAGCCCGCTCCGCGTCCGTACGGGACGCACCGGGAAGCCTCTGCTGTGCTCGGAAATGGACAACCCCGAGGAGGAGAAAATGTCCGTCGGGAGCCGCGCTGCCATCTTGATCGGGCGGGGACGAACGGTCAATGAGCGGCGCCGGGTTCCTGCCGCCCACATCCGATCCGGTGTCTTGGTGTTCGACCCTTCACGCCGGTCCGCCTGTGCGGTCGAGGGCGAGGATGCGGCTGCTAGTCGAGGGGTGGCGCTGCAGTGTTCGGGCGGCCAGACTCGGCCGCTGTGCTCGATCGGCGGCGAGGATCCTCAGCGCGCTCGCGAGCTGCGGCCCGTATCCGAGCGCGTGGGCGTAGCGGTCGGCAGCGTATTCACTTCGCCGGCCAATGGCTGCGTCCACAACTGGGCATTAGACCGCACAGAGCGAGATCGCGCTGAGCAGGAACGCCGCGGTCCAGTGCTCCTGGTGCACGGCCTGGACAACCGCGATCGCGACCGCCGCGATAACGACGATCGTGAGTGATCGGAGCGGTTGGGTCCGTCGGGCAGCGGACGAGGCAAGCCGGATGAGCATCCGGGAGGCAAGTCGCCACGGGAGCGCGAGCCACGCCGCCGAGACGCCGCCAGTGGTGGCGCCTGTGATGTGGTGACCAAGCCCGTGGAGCAGAAGAGCCTGCATCTGATCCTCGGTCAGCCGCAGTGCCGCGAATTCTCGGAGCAGGCCAGTGGTGAAGGCGACGCTTCGCGTTCCGGCGGCGTAAGCGTTCGGATCCTCGGCTCGGCGCACGTAAAGATCGAGCTCGGTGCTCGAGACCTCCGCTCGGCGCAACACTACTGACCTGATCGTGGACAGCGCCTCGGCTTGGGCGGCGGTTGGTCGACGGAACCCGAGAATCGCAGTGACGGCGACTCGTTCCCCGACGCGCGTCAGTGCGAGCATGCTGCCTGCAACCCAGCCGGTGAGAGCGGCGACCTCCCACGGTCCCATCCAGCCAAACACGAGTACCAGCAACAGGAAGCTCCCGATCACCGAAGGGAGTGCGCTCAGGAATCGCCATACACCGCGGCAGCCATCGTCAGCCTGCGCCGCCTCCCCGATGGGTTCGAGGCCCGTGGCCGGGGTGGTGATTGTCATGTCGTTGCCCTCCTCAGTGCCGCCCGCAGGTGACCTGCCTGTGCTTACGGCCGAGCGTGCCAGCAGCTTCTGACACGCAGCGTGGGCCGGTACTTGCTCCGCAGGAGTGACGGCTGCATAGACGCCGCCACTTGTCCCTAGAAATGCGGCACAACCCCACACGAGGCCACTTGTTTGGCGCTGGTGACACAACAACGGCCCGAAACGTGCCCTATGCCGGTGAGTGCAGCACTCATCACCGGGAGCGACGATGCGACCTCCAAGGCAACCGCCAGCGACGCCAATCGTGAGACGCGCGGGTGAAGCCTCACAGCCAGTACGGCTGCAGGAACCGAATACGAGAGACGAGTTAGCACCGACACCTCACCCGTCGGGAATGGGATGAACAGCGCGGCCGGTCTGCTCGGCCCACTCCACAACGTCGCAATAGCGCCAGACCTTGCCAACGCTCAGCACCGCCGCGGGCTGCGGGAATTCCGGCGAAGCGATCAGCTGAAAGACCCGTGCCCTACCAACATCGAGCATCGCGACGATCTCCGCCGCCGCCACCACCAGACGCTCCACCCGCCCAGGATATAGATCCAGTCTATGGACTAGTAGTACATAGATGACTAGTCTACCAAGACCGACAGTGCGACACCCATTCCTCGGAGGTGCCCCGCAATGCCCACCATCCGCAACGACATCCCGACCGCGCGCCTGACCCGCCGGGGACCACGATGAGCGCCGTCCGTAGCTGCCCCACCTGCGGGTACACCCACACCTACGCCACAGCACGGATCGCCGACACCCACCACCCGCGCCACTCCTGTGCCTACCAAATCGCCTTGGTGCAGGCAGCCCAACGTCGCGCGCTCCGCTTCGAGCAGCGGCGAGCTGGCTATCAAAAGCGTGCCTGTCTACATGCCGGCTCACCTCACGCGCACGGCGAGCGCGTCGCCTACGTCAGAGACCGCTGCCGGTGCGCGGCCTGCACGGCCGCGAACACAGCTTCAAGCAAAGCCGCCAAACGTCAGCAAGTGTTCGGCCGGTGGGAACCCTACGTCGACGCTGCCCCGGTCCGGACCCAGATCCAATCGCTTCGCAGCCAGGG